>JBNMNB010000083.1:0-28291 GCA_051270635.1 Verrucomicrobiales bacterium
ACAGAATGAAAAAACTCATCGTTGTCGCTGATACTGGAAAGCTTCGCGCATTTCGTCTCACTCCGAGCGAGATGATCGGATCGCGAGATCGAATTGAGGAGCTTGAGACAGATCTCGAGTTCCCGAAGCCCGCACCGACAGACGTGGCGGATGATGACGGAAACTTCCCGAGTGGCGCCGCCACGAATGGATCCCTCATGCAGCACGGCGAGTCCCACGGCAGAGTGCAGGAAGAAGAGCGGCGAGCAATCAAAGAAATTGTCCGCGTGATCACAGAACTCGTCAACGCGGAGGACTACGAGATCTGGAATTTTGCAGCTCCGCAAAGTGTCTGCAAGCGCTTCGTGCAACAGTTCCCGATGTTACTCCAGGAGCGCCTGACGCGCGTCAAGGAACACGACTACACCGGCCTTCCGATCAAGGAGATCGAGAACGTATTCCGCTAGCTGAAGGCAAACCACAGGAGGCACATCCCAATGAGTATCACTCAAACATTTGCCCTGATCCCTCTGAGTGATCCGCGCCGGGGAGGGATCGACCTCTTCGACCTGGACGCGGCCGCCGAAGCCAGTGGCATGCACCCTCAAATGATTCGGGAGTTCCTGCGGGCTGGTGTTGTGAACGCTGCCTGTCAGTCCGGGGATGGTACTTTCTTCTTCGACTGGCACGGCATCTGCAGAATTCGCCACATCGAATTGCTTCGAAGGAATCGTCGCGTGAGCTTGCATATGGTTTGTGTAATCGTGAAGTTACTCGACAGGGCGGAGACGGCTGAAGAGGAACTGAGAAGACTGCGTGAACTGGTTCGTTAACAAGGACGACAGGCACAGAGTTATCTATTGAGGACAAGGTAAGTGGTAGGCGTCGAAGCAATCCACGATCAATATTGATCAACTTACGCGTTGGGAATTTGTGAACAGTGGCGTTTGATTGTCTAGTTGCCTTTATGAAGCCCGACCCCACACCAAAATCACAGACGCCGCTGGAAGAAGCTGGCGTTGCGACTATGCGACTAATCGAATCGTCGTTCCACGATGAAGCCAAGCCACGGATCATTACCTTTGATCCTGCGGGTAATCCAAGCGCCGCTGAAGTCGATGCGCGTCCATGCTCGATCGACTGCCATCTGGTTTCCAGTTGGGATCTGTCCTGCAGGGTGCTCTCCGACATACGCAATGATCAGCGCGTCATTTGGATATTTCCCCAGATTGCGACCAGTTCGGAGCTGGTGATCTGCGGAACAGCGACAATCTTGCCACAGCCTGATGGATCGAAAGCGCTCGTTCGAACCCGCTTCGAGAACCGGTTCCGATATCGATGGAGAGACGGCAGAGAATTGACGATCCAGCTTCAGGATGGTGGCTGCGATCAAGATGATCGGCTTTACGCGGCATGATGTCAGGATTCAAAACGCACGCGGGTGCACCTAGTTCTGGTTGTCATCCCAGTTCGCTGATACGGTTGTGGCGTGTACCATACGAAACAAGCCGATTCGGTCGCCGAACGGCCCCCTGAAATGGAATCCCGAGGTAACATACTTATCATCGATGACGACGAAGACTTTGGCCGAAGCCTCCGCCGCCTTCTGCGGTTAGATGGCTTTGCCAGAATTGACGCGTGCACGTCATACCAACAGGCGACCTCAAATGGGCGGCTCGGTTCCTATGACGTAATTCTGCTCGACCGAAAGTTGCCCGAAGGAACGGCGGAGCAGATCTTGCCCGAGCTCAAGAAGATCGCTCCAGATCCCGCAGTGATCATCCTGACTGGGTATGCGAATCTCGAGAGTACAATTAAAGTGTTTCGGGAGGGTGCCGCCGATTTTCTGACGAAGCCCGTAAGCCGCGAGGTCTTGCGGTCGACCGTTGAACGAAATATTACGTTGAAGCAGTCCAGGGACGGGCTCCGGAATTATGTGAAAGTGCTCGACCACGTGCATGACGCGGTCATCTCGATGACTTCGGACGGGACGATCAATACGTGGAATCCAGCGGCTGAGCGCATATACGGATATGCCGCAGACGAGGTGATTGGCCAATCTATCGAGTTGTTCAGCTTCCCTGAAGACGAACTTAGATTTACCGAACGCATCGTTCCCGCGCTGACCGAATCGGGTCACTACGATGTCGATCTCAGGGCGCGGCACAAATGCGGAGCCGAGGTCTATGTCGCATTCCGTCTGACCGAGCAGCGGGACGATGCGGGAAATCTTCAGTGCATCATCGCTTGCTCTAACGATATTACTGAGCAACGACGCCTCCAGGTGCAATTGCTTCAGATCAGTGAGAACGAAAAGCGGAGGATCGGCCAGGATCTTCACGACGATCTCTGCCAGCAGCTGGGCGGCATCGCCTGTATCACTAAGGTGGTGCAGAATGCACTGGTAGGATCAGATCCGGATAGCGCGAAGATCCTCGGAGATATCGTGGGAATGGTCAATGACGCGAATACACGGGCGAGGTCGATTGCCCGAGGGTTCATGCCAGTAACCCTCGAGTCGGGCGGGCTGATCCAAGCGCTCCACGAGCTCGCAACGACGACGGAGAAGCTCTTCGGCGTTACCTGCACTGTCGAGAGCGAAGTGGACGTAGATCTTACTGCAAACGGTGGCGTTCAGGTCTTCCGGATCGTCCAGGAGGCAATTGGCAATGCCGTGAAGCACGGTAAGGCAGATGCGATCACGATTGATGTTAAGAGAGTTGCTGGGAACTACGTCTTCGAGATTGGTGATAACGGGAGAGGGATTCCCAGCGAGGCGAGTGACACGGGAGGGATGGGGCTAGTTACGATGAGTCTTCGGGCGGAGGTGCTGGGCGGGCATTTGGCGATTGCGGAAAACGATTCTGAGGGTACGAAGGTGGTGTGTACTATCCCGATAAGCCCTGATCGATGAGCGCATCAAAGAAAAAGAAAGTTCTCATCATCGACGACCACCCTGCGATGCGTAGCGGTCTTGGCATGCTTGTGAACTCGCAGCCAGATTGGGAAGTGTGTGGTGAGGCGGGATCGGCTCGCGAAGGATTCGAAGCGATTCAAAAACTGAAACCATCGCTCGCCCTCGTCGATCTCGCGCTTCCAGACAAAAGCGGGCTGGAACTATTGAAGGACGTTCGCGCTTCCGAGTTGGACGTAATCATGCTGGTGATCTCATCCCACGACGAGAACCTCTACGCAGAGCGAGCCCTGCGCTCGGGAGCACGTGGCTATGTGATGAAAGAGGAGGCCTCTGATGTGCTGATCGAAGCAATCGGGCGTGTCCTTGGAGGTCAGGTGTACCTCAGCCAACGGATGTCAGCTTTGATGCTCGAAATGATGACTGGACAGAAGAAGAAGGGAATCTCCCCGGTCGATCAATTAACAGATCGAGAGTTGGAAGTTTTCACGCTCATTGGCGAGGGGATCGGCACGCATGAGATCGCGGAACGCCTCTGCATCAGCCATCGTACCGTCGATGCCCACAGAGCCCATATCCGAACTAAGCTAAAGATTTTGGACAGCAACGCGCTGATCAGGTATGCTGTCCGTTGGGTTGAAACCGAACAAGACGGGTAGCGTTTCTATTTCGCCGAAGATGCGATCAACTGGCAAATCTCATTCGGATCGACCGGTTTCACCAGGATTTTTATCCCTTCGGTCTTCCGAGCCTCCTCCATTAGCTCAGAAAACCCAGTCATCAGAATGACGTAGACGTCGGACTGAAAGTCTCTGATTTGGACATACGCTTCGAGGCCGCTGATTCCGGGCATCTTTATGTCCATCACGATGGCATCCGGATTAAGCTCTCGCGCGCGTTCAACGGCGTCCTCCCCGCTTCCGGCGGTTTCCACAGTAAGCCCCCGTGACCTCAAGATCCTTCCAAGACTTCTGAGCATGTCAGGCTCATCGTCTACGATCAGAACTGTTTGCACTGCTGTTGCCATGTCCTCGAAGGTCGATATCATTCTATAAGATTTCTGGTTATCGCCGCTACGGTTGGGAAACGCAATACTTATCGCCACCGTGCGGAAACGGTCAGGCTCCCGATGGAAGGGTCAGGCGAAAGACGGAGCCCTTGCCCAGAGTACTCTCGGCGTCCAGCGTGCCTTCGTTCTGTTCTGCGTAGCGCCGGGAAATCGTGAGCCCCAAGCCGATCCCCTTCGCCTTTTTGGAAACGAGAGGTTGAAAAATCTTTTCGAGATCACACTCATGAATCCCAGTTCCGGTATCGCCAACTTCGATACATGCATTATCACCTTCCGCTCTACAGAATATTTCGAGGCGTCCGCCTTTGGGCATCGCTTGAATTCCGTTTTTAACCAAGTTGTGGACGAGACGTCCAATCTGATCGCGATCACAATAGCAAGAGGGCTCGGTATGGTCGGTATGGATCTCGAGTTCCACCGAGCTCGGAATCACCACGTGCTGAAGTGCATCTCCAACGACATCCTGCAAGCTGCACATGCCCTGCTTGGCGGACTTCGAGTCGCGCCCGTAATCCAACAACTCGGCGATGACGCGCTCCGCGCCTGCGATCCCACGCCGGATCTCATCTAATGCCTCGCTGGTATCCTGGTCGGGATCCTGTGTCGTTTCATCGATGTAGAGGAACGCATTCTGAATCACGCTGAGCGGGCTTCGGAGTTCGTGAGCCACACCGCCTGTGAGCTGACCGATGACCGTCAAGCGTTCGCTTCTGCGTAGTGCTTCCTGAACTTCGGCAAGTTCTTTCCTCTGCCCTTCTTCGTTCGCCCGTCTCTCTGTCACGTCTACCTGGATACCGAGAAAGTGCGTCACCTCTCCCTCCTCGTTTCGGATCGGAGAAATGGCGAGTTCGTTCCAAAACAAGGTGCCGTCCTTCCGGTAGTTTCGAATGACGACCCGGCACTCCAGCCCCTCAGACACCGCTGCGCGTAGTTCGCGCAGGCCATCTTGAGCTGCATCGCCCCTTTGAAGAATGCGGCAGTTGCTGCCAATGATTTCGTCTTTCGGATAGCCAGTGATCGTCTGGATTGCCTCGTTGGTGTAGATGATCGGATTGTCTGGTTGGCGAAAGTCTGTGATGAGAACTCCGTTTACGCAGGCATTCATCGCGCGTTCCTGAATGCGCAACAATTCCGCTTGGGATTCCGCCAAGTCCAGCGCCTTTTTCTGTTCGGTGAAATCGGATAAAAATCCCTCTAGTGCTTCGAGTTCTCCTGATGCACAGAATACACCAACGCCTTGATCCCAAATCCATTTCGTATCTCCGTTCGCGCAGACGAAGCGATAGACCAACTGAAAATGGGACTTCTGCTGAAGACTCGCCTGAACCTGATCCCAGACTCTCTCCCGATCGTCATCGTGAATCCGACTGCGATAACTGAGCTTGCCTCCGACCAGGTACTCCGGGTCGTAGCCGGTGAGAGCCTTGAATCCTGGGCTCAAGAACAGCATCGACCAGTCTGGATCGTTACGGCACCGGTAGGCCGCGCCCGGCAGATTGCCCATGAGGGTGCTGAGCGCTCTCTGATTCTCCTGCAAGGCCGTTTCTGCAGCGGCATCGATATTGTCAGGCTGAGCATCTGGTGGATCGGGCATCACGAAACGATAGTGAGTCGCGGTCTGCAGTCAACCGCTGGACTGAAGCTGCCCGTACGCAAACGGCGTACGATCAGCTGCTGTTTCTACAAATGAACGGCACGCCCAAGTGCCAATTTACGAGAGGTTGAGAGTTCCATAAGGTTCTTTGCATGGACAAAAAACCACAGACAAGGCCAACTTCACGATCAAAAACTTCACGACCAAAGAGAGCGTGAATACCACGAGAAACCCCGTCAACAGGGACACCAGAGATTACATTCGGGAAGTGCAACGCGACGTGCGACAGGCACGTGATGACCTGAGTACTCTAGAATACTGTGATCCCGATACCGTTTCGCTGGAAAATGCGCTGAAAGACGCAAACACACTTCTCGGAGCCACGCTGACTAATCGACCTACTCAACGACGAAACGAAGTCTCGACCTCTACGGTTGATTCGATACTGGAGACAGCAGAGGCACTCGCAAAATTCGCTGCAATCCTCCATGATTCACATCCGGTTGAATCGACTAGCCTGGAGTTCGCAGGAGTTTCATTGGTTCGATCACTTCGCACCATTGTTCAGATCGACGGCGACGAGGTTCAGCTTGAACATTTCTTGCGCCATTTCGATGATCTCCCCTCCAACGATTTTTCATCATGGTTGAGATCCAGAATTGCAATCTCGCAGCAGGAGATACATGATAGCCGACCGATCTGCACCGAAATATCGCCGCAATCCGCAGCGCCTGACACTGCCTCACTATTTACCTGATGAGTAAATCAAGTTGGCTCGAACGCGCGAAATGGTGTTTCGGCACGGAGCGCATCAATTTTCCGCCTGGATTGGTGTATTTCACAGTTGCTTACACGTTGATCGCTGGCATCTACGCTCTTGTCGAAGGCAATACTGAGTTCGTTTTCTACATCATTGTTATGGTCGTGTTAGCGACCGTGATCACGATCGTTCACCAGCGGGTGGCTCTCACCAGTAGTATTCTCTGGTGTTTCAGCATCTGGGGGCTCTTGCATATGGCCGGAGGGTTGGTGCCGGTACCCGAAACGTGGCAGATTCGAGGGGCAATTCGCGTGCTCTACAGTCTCTGGTTAATCCCGGACTACCTCAAATATGATCAAGTCGTCCATGCCTACGGCTTTGGGATCACCACTTGGTTATGCTGGCAAGCGTTACGCGTCAAAATATACGACGAGATCTCTTCGAAGGGATCTGAAGTCGAGATCGGCGAAGTGCAGCCCTCGCTGGGGCTCATCACCCTATGTGTCGCGGGAGGAATGGGCTTTGGAGCGTTCAATGAGGTCGTCGAATTCATCGCGACCTTGACCATCCCAAACACGAATGTTGGAGGATACGAGAATACCGGATGGGATCTTGTATTCAATCTCCTCGGATCGGTAGCCGCCGCCTGTTTCATTAGCTGGAAAAGCAGGATTAATCTTAGCGTGTCGGAAACTGAGTAAATCCGTCTGGATCTGGATCTAGGAAATGACCGGAACAGTGAGGCGAAACGTAGCTCCTCTTCCTATCTCGCTCTCTACCGTCAACGTGGCATCATTAAGCTGGGCGTAACGGCGGGACAAGGCCAGCCCCAAGCCGATTCCGCGAGTCTTCGTAGTGAAGAGCGGCTCGAACACTCTGCCCAACTGTTCGGGAGTCATCCCAATGCCCTGATCGATGACTTCAATGATCGCCTTTCCATCGCCGGCTTCGATACAGCGTATTTTTAGCGATCCTCCTTCGGGCATGGCCTGGATTCCGTTTACGATCAGGTTGTTCAAGATCCGAGTAACCTGATCCCTGTCACCGTGGCAATTCGCGGCTGGCATCGGATCCGGAAGGCTTATGGCGACGATCTTTGGAATTTCGATACCTTCCAGCGCACCGATAATCGTATCCTGCAATGGAAATTCGATGTGATTGCTCTGTGGATCGCGCGCATAGTCGAGCAGTTCGGCGATAATCCGGTCGGCTCGCGAGAGCCCGCGGCGGATCTCATCGAAACTCTCCGCCATATCCTCGTCAGGATCAGTTGTCATTTGCTCGATGTAGAAGGCGGCATTCCTGACGATCCCGAGCGGATTGCGCACTTCATGAGCGACGCTTCCCGCCAGTTGACCGAGAGTTGCCAGGCGCTCCTTTCTCACCAGCGTTTCCTGCGCGGCTTCGAGTTCTTTCGTGCGCGCTCCTACCAGTTCTTCAAGATTTTCGTTGACGCGCCGTAGCTCGCCCTCTGCCCGTTTGCGAGCTGTAATGTCCCGGAGGATACCCGTGAACACGCGCCTATCCGTTAACTTTAGTTCCGCGATGGATAGCTCCAGTGGGAAAGTTTCGCCATCCTTGCGCCTACCAACGACTTCGCGTCCGATGCCGATGATTTTTTTTTCACCGGTATCAATGTAATTCTTCACGTACCCATCGTGTTCCTCGTGGTAGGGCGATGGCATGAGGATTTTCACGTTTTTGCCAATAAGTTCGTCTTCCAAATATCCGAACAGTTTTTGTGCTGCTGGGTTGATAGACAGGATAAGCCGGTCTTCTCCCATGGTGACGATGCCCTCGACTGCGTTATCAAAGAGACTATGGTGCTGTTCCTTACTTTCGAGAAGCGCTGCAGCGTTCTGTCTCAGCTCGCTAACCATGGCGTCGAACCTTTGCCCCAGCAACGCGATCTCGTCTCGTCCCCGGACTCCGGACGTGGCACTCAGATCTCCGCCAGCCAATTGTTCGGTAGCTTTCGAAATGCGCGCGAGCCGCCGCGTGACGAGGAAGTGAAGAAATACGCTCACCGATCCCGCAGCGATAAGTAGCACGAGCCCCATTGCCAGAGCGTGCTGCCGTGCCCCGGCTAGCTCCTGTGATTTGAGAATCGCAAGGTCGCGGGCGACGAGTAGGATCCCCGTTTTGCGTAGGCGGACTTCGTTTTCGTGCATGCCGATAAGGACGGGAAATGCGCCAACTACCTCGTCGCCATCCGGCGTCAGTTCTGTCGCGCCCATCTGGAGCGCCCGCAGGCTATCCAATCGGGCTGGCGCGTACATATCCGTTTCGCGCAGTCGGGCGGGGATGATCTCCTGTAGAGGTCGACCGATCTGAGGGCGGGATGCCGAAGCGACGACGACCCCTGAGTCGTCAGCCAGCACAGCCATCAGTCCGTGTGTGTCCGCGCCCAACGCTGCAACCTGCTCCTGCATCCAGCTCGGATTGTTGGCACGTCCGGCCTCTTCCAACGAAGCCTGTAGCCGGGTCATGTCAAGATTGAGGTCTCGCAGACCTTCCCGTTCGATTCCTGCCCTGGCGGAGCGTCCGTATATCACATGCTCCGACACGCCGACGATAAATGCGACAACGGCCAAGATTAGCGGAATGATGAGGCGAAGCGGAACAGCACCGGCAAACCGGTAGGCGGGATTTGAACGATGAGATGTCATGGCGCTGCGTTGTTCACTACGAAACGCGGCTCCAGTAGCGCCGAGGGATCAGGCTCCTTTCCGAGAATTTTTGCCGACATCATCACGGAGGCGAGTTTCTCTACAGCCGTCCACAGCGACGACCCGTGCCGGGCGTCGAGGAGCGTCCGGTTCTCCATGCGATCGGGCAAATGGCGGCCGTCATACGATTGCAATACTTCGGCGGGCTCCAGTCCGAGCCGCCGCGCCATTCGATTGCTCGCGTCTTCGGGTTCTGCGGATAGGTGCGCCAACGCTTTGAACCATCCATCGATGTGTAACCGGGCGCTCTCCGGTTTCTCCTCCAGGACAGACGCACGCATGACCTCGGTTGCAGATAAATCTTCGACCAGGCAGACATCGTCGCCAAAGTGGCCAAGATCGCGGGCGAGATACAACGGCTCTTCGAGAGTGTCTTCCGTTTGGAAGGGTTCACGAACTATCCACAGGGCTGCGAGCGAGCCTACGATAGCAGCAAAACAAAGGGGCATAAGGATTTTGTGCGACATTTAGATAACCGAAGCTCGGTTTGTAACGGTTTCTAGCAGAATTCTCGCGTGGGGAACATCGCAAAACTGGCGACTCGATCAGCTTGTGGCATCCTTGGGTGATTCCGGATTAGACATGGATCAGACAGTGCCGTCGTGGGCTCGCTTCTTGTTCGCCCTGAAGTAAACGATTGGAACTGTCATGCGGCTCACCATCAGCGACTCGATCTCACCTGCCATGAATCCGATTATCGAAGTGGCGGTGAAGAAGGCTCCCATCATTCCGTGTGCCGGGAGTATTCCGACGAGTGAAAAGGGGATCGCTGCCATGACGATGGGTGGAGTAGTGCTTCCCCCCGCCCGCGCCTGGTTCATCTTCGCTTTGGTTTCGCCACCATCCCAAATATTTAGACCGACAGAGAGCCCGGCGATCCAACTATTGTCCCAGTCGTCTTCCTGGAAGCCCTGGTCATGGCGAGCTGAGAGGAATGCCCGGTCTCTGCTGTCAGTCGAGATCAGAGCTTGGATTGCGCCTCCCGCAGCTGTGCTTCCGCATGCCGTATGCGAAGCTTCGCCGCGACCGCGTCCGGGCTCTTGTCCCGAACGTGCCTGATCGAGCGTCCACTCTTCAGCCGATGCCAGAACTGGCAGCAGGAACAGAAGGGCGATAGCTTGGCGGAACGGGGACACGGAGGCTAGGTGGTGGCGTCTTTCATGATCGCCGTCATGGTCTCCTCTATTTCCCGGGCGACCGACTCCGCAGCGGAGTTCTGGAAGAGACTCAACATTTCGGTGGGGCGGATCGTGACCAGATGGGTCATCCCATTATGCTCGTAGATCGAAATTCGACACGGCAACGCGGTTGAAACATCAATGTCCTCCTCCATTACTTTCTTGGCCTGGTGGGGATTGCAGACCTCGTAGATGCGGCATTCTCTGGCGAACTCCACGCCCTTTTTCGCCATCGTTTGTTTAAGATCGTGGACGGTCATGACGCCGAATCCATGGGCGACGACGGCGCCCTCTAGATCGGTGCATGTTTTGTCGAGCGGTTTCGACGAGGCCATGGAAATTAACTTATTGTTCGCTGTTATGGCTAAAGGTAGTCCGCCGACACCGCCCAGCACCGTGCGTGAATTGTCGAAGCCTATGAGAATTCTGCCACTAGAGTGGACGTCCCCGGGCTCTGTGCGGATGGTGGTACGGCAGCGATCGTTTTCGCGAAGATGGCGAGTTCATCCGGGTCACCCTTGACTTTGACGATGCGAAGATCTGCGAGTAACTGGCTGGTGATCAAACAGCGACACATCCAAGCCTTCGTCAAGCACCTCGATAAGACGCTCGTTGGATTCGAACTCTCCGAAGACGACCACCAACAGATCATCAGCCGGATCAGCACCTGCGCCGATGAGATCATGGGTGGTGGAGCCGGCCTCGACGGCTGATCTCTGCACGTCGGTGGGCGAACAGACGTACGCAAATTGCGTATGGTCGTCTTCGCCGTATTCGAGACGCCCGCGTGGCGTAGCTCCCAATATACAGGACGGCGACTCATGTGGATGATGTGGCAGTTAAAACACAAACGCATTCCACGCCATCACAATGATTACCACCGCCAACGAAACGCAGAACCTACAACCTTACTTCCGCGACATCGGCAAGACGCCGTTACTAGCCAGATCCGAGGAGATCGAACTCGGTCGGCTCGTCCAGCAAGACGATCCCGCTGCCCGCGAGAGAATGATTACTTCGAACCTTCGCCTCGTCGTCACGATCGCAAAAAAGTATTCCGGAATGGGAGTCTCACTCGGGGATCTGATCGCAGAGGGAAACATCGGTTTGATGAAAGCGGTAGATCGTTTCGATCCCGAAGCGGGATTTAGATTCAGCACCTTCGCCTACTGGTGGATCAAACAGGCGGTGCAGAAGGCACTCTCCAACCAGTCGCGCACCATCCGCGTCCCGAGCCACGCTACGCAGAAAGTCCGCATTCTGCGTCGGGTCACCGACCTTCTTGCCGACGATCTCGGGCACGATCCCACTGTCGAGGAACTCTCTGAGGTCACCGGGCTTGCTCCCGAGCAGATCGACAAGATTCACCAGACGACGACTTGCACACAGTCGCTCGATGCTCCGATCGCTCTCGAAGGCGAAGGAGCATCGCTCGTCGACCTACTCAGCGATGAGCGGGCGGAGAACCCCGTGGAGGAACTTTCGACAAAGATGCGACGCGCCCAGTTGTCGAAGCTCCTCACGCGCCTCTCGGCAGCGGAACTACAGATTGTCGAGAGCCGGTTCGGTCTCGGCGGGAGAGATCCGCAAACGCTCGATCAGATTGGCCAGGAGTTCGGCCTGAAGCGCGAGCGTGTCCGCCAGCTCGAATCAATTGCTATCAGCAAGATGCGCCGCGCGTTCGCTCGGCGCGAAGAGAATCTGAGGAAAAAGCAATCGATGGTCGTCTCCGCCTTGGCCTGCGCATGAGGTAGAGTCGTTGTGGAGGAGGTGATTCTAGATTCGCAGAGCGGCGGAAACTCGGACTTGGCGACGATCGCGACGATCGTCGGTTTCGCCGTGATGATGTGCTCGAAGTAGCGCTCTCCTGACCTTTGCGCAACCCTTGCGATTCTCCGGCCAAAGAATGCGAAGTCGCACCAATCCGACCGGCAGAAACTTTACAGATGAAAGAGAACACATTTGACAAGATGGGAACTACCGCAAGGAAGATCCTTGCGCACGCGCCTTGCTCGATCCTCGCAGTCAAGCCTGGCAACTTCATCGCATTCTGGAAATGAAGTGGTCGTTTCGAATAGCAAAAGTCGCCGGCACAGAAGTCCGGATTCATGCCACGTTCTTCCTGCTCCTCATCTGGATCGGAGCAAGTTTCCTGGTCTCGGGTGGAGTTGTGGCAGCCGTCTCCAGTGTTGCGTTCGTCTGCACGCTTTTTGTCTGTGTCGTGCTTCATGAATTCGGGCACGTGTTCGCCGCAAAACGGTTCGGTATCGATACACCGGACATCACACTATTGCCGATCGGAGGGCTGGCTCGTATGAACCGCATGCCGGAACGCCCCTACCAGGAACTGATCGTAGCACTTGCTGGTCCGGCGGTGAACGTCGTCATCGCTGCCGTCATTTTCTTGATCGCGAGACCTTCGTTCGATTCGGGAATGATGGCGGAACTTGGGGAACCTGGAGCCATATTGCCCCAAATCGGAATCGTGAATCTCTGGCTCGCCGTGTTCAATCTCATCCCTGCTTTTCCTATGGACGGTGGAAGAGTTCTGCGTGCCGCACTGGCATCAACCATGGATCATGGACGTGCGACTAATATTGCCGCGCGGATCGGGCAGGGGCTGGCCATCGTCGGTGGAATGGCTGGACTCGTATTCGGGAATCCCATCCTCGTGCTCATCGCCGTCTTCATCTACTTCGGAGCCGCCCAGGAAAATGCGGCCACGATCATGCGGGACACGCTCGACGGCTACTCAGTGAATCGCGCGATGATCACCGACTTCGTTTCGCTCCATCCGGACTCGACAACGTCTGATGCAATTGACGCCCTGTTGGCAGGAAGCCAACACGATTTCCCCGTGATTGATCCGAGCGACGGATTGCTTGGAATTGCCACCCGAACCAGGGTTATAGCGGCGCTCAGGCAGCACGGTAGCCGTCTCGTTCCCATCACAGAGATTCTAGAGCCCTGTCCAGTTACGCTTTCCGCGAGCGCTTCAACGATCGATGCGCTTGAGGCACTTCAATCGAGCCCGGCATCGATGATCCCGGTGATCGATCGGAAAGATGGGCGGCTCGTCGGTTTGGTCACTGCTGAGAACATCGGCGAAATGATGATGGTGATGACAGCCCTCCAGCAGCACCCCGAGTCCAGATCCTGTTCGCAAGATCCGCGTGCAAATAAGCCAGCCAAGGCGTAAACTAACCTATGAACCGTGCCCAACCTTCTTTGATCGCCATGTCCGCATTCGCAGCGGCAGGCGGCCTCTTGCTAACTCAATGTAAGCCTTTTCACAACCCGACAGAGAGTATGTCCACTTGGCCGAGCAGGGTTCCGGAAGAGATTGTGTTCAAGCGCGATGTCAAACCGCTGTTGGAAATGCAATGCCTGGAATGTCACAATTCGAAAGACGCGACTCAGAATGCTGGCTTCAACCTTGAGACACGCCATCTTGCAATGACTACTGGTCGAAAGCCGTCAGCGATTCGCCCCGGCGATCCTGAAAGTAGCCTTTTGATTCAAGTCCTTGAACTAGATGTCAACCACCCCACGAACATGCCACCCGCTCCCGACAAAATCTGGGGTGCCCGCATGGAGATTCTAAAAAAATGGATCAAACAGGGTGCGAAATGGCCTGAGAACGTGAGGATGGTTCGTCCCCAGGACTGGGCAGAATAGAGTATGTTCGCAAATAGAGCATCGTCTCGCCAAATGAGCCTAAACAACCAAGCGCTCTGGGAGCTTCTCAAACTCCCCCTTCAACGCCCTGCGGTTCATGGCTGGATTGCTTGCAACATTCGACAAACGATTTGATCGCTGGGCTCATTCCGGCGCAATCGCCGCCTGATGTGAGGATAGGTAGATCCATATGCATCTACCATTCCGGCACCACCGCCGACCGACTGCCGCAATATTGATCAATCCCAACCCTCTATTGTGAAAGTGCTTACGGCAATAATCGTCCAGCGTCGAACAAGAAACGCGGGGTAATCGGTGCCCACGATTCATACGGTGGAAATAACAATAACCAACCGCACACTATGCAATCGTCCATCCAGAACATCCTCGTTCCGCTCGACCCGTCTCCATTTACCGATGCAGCAACCGCCACTGCGTGTTCGATTACCAGGCAAACCCTCAAGGACATTTTTGTCGGTAGCGTGACCCAGCAGCTTATCGACTACGGGCACACTTCACTCTTTCTCAGCTAATTGACCACAATGTATCATGAAAGAATTCAAAAACATTCTCGTTGGAGTCGACTTCAGCGACCCGTCGAAACAAGCCCTCAAGCAGGCTGGCAGGATCGCCAACCGGGAGGGAGCTAAACCAACCGTCCTCCACGTAGTCACTCCGTCCGAAATCGAAGACTACCAAAGCTACTACACCATCCCAACCGATGTGATGCTCAAGGCATTTCGCACCGGGATCGAAGACATTGTCGAGGAGGAACTTGGCGCACGAGATGCGGCCAAGTGTGAAGTTGTGACCGGTGTTCCCTATCACGAGCTGATGCGTGCGGTCAAAGATTCCGACTGCGATCTTCTTGTCCTGGGTAGTCGGGGCACGAACGCGGGGGATCACGAGGTGGGTTTCTTCGCCGCGAAGTGCGTTCGCCACGCTAGCGTCCCGGTGTTGCTCAATCGCCGCCTTCACGGCGATCCATTCAATCGCGTCGTCGCTTTTGTGGACTACTCAGAGGCAACGAATGAGGTGATCGAAACCGCTGCGAAGATTGCCCTCGACGAAGATGCGAAGCTTCACATTGTTCACGCTGTCTGCCCGCCGTGGATGCGGCCAACCCATGTTCTCTACAATATTGAAACTGCGGAGAACGAGGACTACAAGAAGGAATACCGGGAGCTCCTCGACGAACAGATGGAGGCCGCAGCCCATGCGGCCAGTCAGTTTCTTCCCGTAGAGATAGAACGGCACACGCTAGAGCACGCGAATCCGGGGCAGGCGCTCCTCAATTTTCTCAATGAGAAAGAGGTCGATCTTGCAGTTGTTGGTCGAATCGGCAGCGCGGGATCAGCGATAAAACAATTTTTCATCGGCAGCACCGCAGAACGACTTATCCACCGTAGCCGATGCTCGGTTGTCACGGTGCCCTGCAACGACAAGTAAACCCTGAGCTTCAAGAACATCCCCCTCGAACGGCTTGAAGCGAAACCTTCGGTATCCCTTTGCGCGCAGTGCCAGGATGAAAAAGAACAGAATTAATTGCCCTGAACTCCTGTCTAGTGCCCGGTGCCAACTCATCTGGCAGCGGGTGAATTCGAAGAACTGGCGGAGCCCATTTGTCCCATGAAAAAGCTCCTAAGTTTCGTCCTCGTCCTCGCAGCAGCGGTCGGAATCGGCTTCGTAGTCAACGCTAGGCTAACCGACAAGGACGCCGTTGATGTCCCAATAACACTCTACGGAAACGTCGACATCCGGCAGGTAGCGCTCGGGTTTCGAACGAGCGGCCGGATTGAGTCGATGGTTTTTGAAGAGGGCGATTCCGTGACTTCGGGTGAACTGCTAGCAGCTCTCGACAAGGGTCCGCTGAATGACAGTTTGGCGCTTTTTGAGGCTCAAGTCGGCGTTGCAGTGGCATCGCTGGCGAAACTGGAGGCGGGTTCACGCCCTGCGGAAATCGCGCAGGCCAGGGCGATGGTCGAGGAACGCCAGACGGTAATTACTAACACCCGGCAGGGGCTCGACAGGCAAAGTGAACTTGCAGAAACCGGGGCGGCTTCGAAGCAAGCAGTTGATGATGCACAAGCCCAGCACGATGCTGCAGCCGCGCGTCTTTCATCGGCGAAAGAAGCGCTGGCTTTGGTGGAAGAAGGCTCGCGCGCTGAAGACATCGCTGTCGCCCGCGCAGAGCTGGAGACGACGCGTGCGAGGCGCGCGCAGGCCGAACGCCAGCTGGCCGATGCCGAACTCAAAGCACCCGCTGACGGGATTGTCTTAACACGCGTGCAAGAACCAGGCGCAATTGTCGGCGCGGGCGCGACCGTCTATACGCTCTCGCTCAAAGCGCCGATCTGGGTGCGCAGCTACATCTCGGAGCCAGTCCTTGGTCGTGTCCATCCAGGCATGGCTGTCGAAGTGATCACTGACTCGCGCCCAGATCAACCGTATCAAGGTCAGATCGGATTCATTTCGCCAGTAGCGGAGTTCACTCCCAAATCCGTCGAAACCGAAGAACTGCGCACAGACTTAGTCTATCGTTTGCGCGTTATCATCAAGCAACCCGACGATGCTCTGCGGCAGGGCATGCCGGTTACCGTCCGCTTCCCCGATGGTTGAAGCGCTCGCCAGTATCAAGTGTGTCAGCAAGCGGTTTTCGAAGGCAGAGCTGCCCGCGCTCGATCAGATCAGCGGTGAGATCCGCGCCGGTGAGATCTGTGGACTCGTCGGTGCCGACGGCGCCGGCAAGACCACGCTGCTACGCCTGTTGGCGGGATTGTTAGAGCCCAGCGAAGGATCGATCACGATCCTCGGTTTGGACAGTGTGAAGGATTCCGACGCCATCCACGAGCGCATCGGTTACATGCCGCAGCGCTTTGGACTCTATGAAGACTTGACGGTGATCGAAAACCTGCGGCTCTACGCAGATCTTCGAGGAGTGATCGGCAACGAACGCAGGGATGCGTTCGAACGCCTGCTCCGATTGACTGATCTCGCGCGCTTCACCGAACGCCTTGCCGGTGCGCTCTCCGGCGGCATGAAACAGAAGCTGGGTCTTGCCTGTGCACTGATTCGCAGACCGGAGTTGCTCCTGTTGGATGAACCGAGCGTTGGAGTCGATCCCATTTCGCGCCGGGAACTTTGGAAAATGGTAGGCGACCTCATCGATGATGGCATCGGTGTCGTCTGGAGCACCGCCTACCTCGATGAAGCCGAGCGCTGCGATACCGTCCTCTTGCTCAACGAGGGCAAGCTCATCCATGACGGCAGGCCCTCCGAACTTACCGAGCGTGTCGAAGGGCGCGTATTTCTAATCGGGGGTATCGAAGAAAGTCAGCGCCGTCATGTGCTCGCGCAAAGCCTGCGGCAGGACGCGGTGATTGACGGTGTGATCCAGGGGAAGAGCCTGCGCCTGTTGGTGCGCGAAGGACAGACTCTCCCCGCGCTCCCCGGAACCTCTCAACTGACCACGCCGCGTTTCGAGGACGCTTTCATCGACCGCCTCGGCGGCGGACCCGGTGGAGACTCAGAACTCGCTGCGCAGATGTCCCCCATCTCCAATGAGGACCATGGACCGGTGATCGAGGCCACCAATCTTACCAAGAAGTTCGGCACTTTCACTGCCTCGGACAATGTCTCCTTTAAAGTGCAACGCGGTGAGGTTTTCGGTTTGTTAGGGCCGAATGGAGCTGGAAAATCCACCGCCTTCAAGATGATGTGCGGACTTCTCCAGCCGACGAGCGGTCAAGCGAAAGTCACCGGACTCGATCTCAAAACAGCCAGCAGCAAAGCACGAACAAGAATCGGCTACATGGCACAGAAGTTCTCGCTCTATGGCGATCTCAGCGTCCACCAGAATCTGGAGTTCTTCGCCGGCATCTACGGCCTCACGGGTAGTCGCAAGCGATCTGCGATTCAGCGCATGGTCGATACCTTCAACTTGCAGGCCTACCTGAAAACCTCAGCAGCCCTGTTGCCTCTGGGATTCAAACAGCGTCTCGCCTTGTCCTGCGCCGTCATGCACGAGCCGGCCGTGTTGTTCCTCGATGAGCCGACCTCGGGGGTCGATCCACTAACCCGCCGCGAGTTCTGGACGCACATCAATGGGCTTGTCGAGAAGGGCGTGACGATCATGGTGACCACACACTTCATGGACGAGGCGGAATACTGTGACCGCATCGCTCTGGTGTTTCGCGGTCGTGTCATTGCTTCTGGTTCTCCCGATGCCTTGAAGTCGGAAGCCGTCACAGCCGACGCCAGTCTTGAACAAGCCTTTATCGAATTGATTGAAAGAGAAACTGAGGGAGGAGCCGCCGCATGAACACCGCCAGTCTCCGCCGCATGCGCGGGCTCATCCGCAAAGAGATGGCGCAGGTCGTGCGCGACCCCAGCAGTATCCTGATCGCATTTGTCCTGCCAGCCGTATTGCTCTTCCTTTTTGGCTATGGCGTCTCGCTAGATGCCTACCACGTCAGGATTGGTGTCGTGTTGGAGAACACCACGCCCGAGGCTCAGAGTCTGGCGGTCGCCTTCAAGAATTCCCGCTATTTCGAGACCCGCATCGGACGGGATCGGCGCCAGTTCGAAGAAGATCTCGTCGCCGGAGAATTGCGCGGCATGGTAGTCGTGCCTGCCACTTTCACCGAAACACTGCGTAGTGACGACGCATCGACCGCCATCCAGGTCATCGCCGATGGCAGCGAACCGAACACTTCGAACTTCGTGCACAACTACGTTCAAGGCGTGTTCAGCAACTGGCTCATCCAGCAGTCGTTCGACGCCGGTCGCCCGGAAGCCGTTGCTCCACGCGTTGCGATCGAAACGCGCGTCTGGTTTAATCCCGAGCTGCAAAGCCGCTGGTTCCTCCTGCCCGGCTCGATCGCCATCATCATGACGATTATTGGCACCTTGCTCACCGCGCTGGTCGTCGCGCGCGAATGGGAGCGAGGCACCATGGAGGCTTTGATGGCGACCCCGATTAGTATCGCCGAGTTGCTGGTCGGCAAGCTAACGCCCTACTACCTGCTCGGCATGGGATCGATGGGCGTCTGCGTGCTTGCTTCTGTGACCATTTTTGATCTGCCTTTCCGAGGGTCGGTGTTGGCACTGGTGCTCGTCTCATCGATCTTCCTCATCGCCATGCTCGCGCTTGGCTTGCTTATCTCCACCGTATCGAAGAACCAGTTCGTCGCCTCCCAGATCGCGCTCGTCGTCGGCTTCCTTCCAAGCTTCCTCCTCTCCGGGTTCGTCTTCGAGATCGGCAGCATGCCGTTTCCGATCCAGAACCTGACGCGGATCATCCCGGCCCGCTATTTCGTCACTTGCCTGCAAACGATCTTCCTCGCAGGCGACATCCCTTCCGTCCTCCTGCCGAACACTGCCGCGCTGGCGATCATCGCCACAGTGCTCATGGTGCTTGTCGCACGCAAAACTAACAAGCGCCTCGACTAACAATGTTTTCCCGGCTCAAAGCGCTCATCCTCAAAGAGCTTCTCGCCATCCTGCGTGACAAGCGCAGCCGTCTGCTGCTCGTTGTGCCGCCGCTGGCGCAGATGATCATCTTCTCATTCGCCGCAACCTTAGAGGTAAAGAATGTCACCGTAGGTATCCTGAACAACGACAAAGGCCAAGCTTCGCACGAACTCGCTCAACGCTTCCACGGCGCCCCCACCTTTCGGCATATCACCTATCTCACGGGTGTAGAAGAGATTGCGCCGCTCATCGATTCACAAAAGGCGATTCTCGTGGTGCACATCAGCAGCGATTTCTCGCGCAAGATCGAAGCTGGCGAACCCGCCGATGTTCAATTCATCCTCGATGGTCGACGCTCCAACGCCGCACAGATCGTGCAAGGCTACGCCGCGCGCATAGTTAGTGACTTCAACGGAACCCAACCGGTCAAACTCGTCCCACGCAACTGGTTCAACCCGAATCTGTCCTACATCTGGCACACCGTCCCCAGCCTCATCGGCATCCTGTCGACCTTGATCGGTCTCATCGTCACCGGCCTATCGGTCGCACGCGAACGCGAACTCGGCACCTTCGATCAACTCCTCGTCTCACCGCTTAAGCCCTTTGAAATCCTGTTAGGGAAAACCATCCCATCGTTCTTCCTCGCCTGGTGTGAGGGTTTACTCATTCTCGGCGTCGCCATCTTTGTCTTCCGCGTGCCGTTCAATGGATCGGTTCTCCTGCTCATCGGTGGACTGTCAGCATTTTTGTTAGCGATTGTTGGCGTCGGGCTGTTCATCTCGTCGCTGGCAAAGACCCAGCAACAAGCAGTGCTCGGCGCCTTCGTTTTCATGGTGCCCGCCATGCTCATGTCCGGATTTGCCACACCTGTCGAGAACATGCCGCCGTGGCTGCAAGTCGTCGCCGAGGCCAATCCGCTCAAGCACTTCATGATCATCATTAAAGGTGTCTTTCTCAAAGATATGCCTCCCGAGCTCGTCGCTGCCAACGCTTGGCCGATCCTGGTGATCGCGCTGTTCACCCTTGGCGGAGCCTCGTGGCTCTTCCGTTCACGACTCGAATGACACGGCTATGAAAGTAACCATCTCCATCACCCTTGGCACGCTGCTATTGGCGGGCTGCACTGTCGGCCCGAATTTTCAGACGCCCAAAGAAACCGCGCCTGGAAAGTGGGCATCATCACAAGCTGACCTCTACGAAACCAGCCCGGTTCGCGCCGACTGGTGGCGATCATTCAACGATCCGCAGCTCACCAAAGTCGTCGAAGCTGCCGCACGATCGAACAAGGATCTGGACCAAGCCGCCGCCCGGGTTCGCGAAGCTCGTGCGCTCCGCCAAGTGACCGCGTCTTCGCTGTTCCCCAATATCGGCGCGAGTGCCAGCACCATCAAAGAGACGATCAGTGACTACGGGCGCATTCCCGCCGGAGCGATTCCTGCGTTGGCGAAGCGGCGCGACGTCTTTGAAACCGGCTTTGATGCCAGCTGGGAGCTCGACGTCTTCGGTGGCAATCGCCGTAAGATCGAAGCCGCCGATGCCCGGCTCGCAGGAGTCGAACACGCTGAGCGCGCCACGCGACTCAGTATTCTCGCCGAAACCGCGCGCAACTATCTCGAACTTCGCGGTGCCCAGCGACAGCTGGCAATTGTGGACGCGAACCTTGCCCTACAACAACGCACGCTCAACCTGACAAAAGACAAGCTCCGAGTCGGCACCGGGACCGAACTCGAGGTCGCCCGTGCCGAAGGCCAATTGCGCGCTACCGAAGCTCGCATGCCGAACCTCAACGCTGAGATCGCAGCGGGTGCCTATCGTCTGTCAATCCTCACCGGCCAACCTCCCGCCACCTTGTTAGACGACCTGGTGAAGCGAAAGCCTTTGCCCGCGCCGCCGGATATCGTCCCCGTCGGACTTCCCTCTGATTTGCTGCGTCGCCGTCCTGACATCCGCCGCGCCGAGCGAGAACTCGCCGCTGCTACCGCCGACGTCGGTGTTGCGGTGGCTGACCTGTTCCCGAAATTCTCTCTAACAGGTGCCGCTGGAGTCGAGGCGCTGCACTTCAGCGATCTCTTCCAAAGCGGCAGCGCCACCTCCCGTCTCGGGCCACAGATCCGCTGGCCGATCTTCCAATCAGGCAAGATCCGCGCTAACATCAAGGCCAGCGAAGCCAGGGCTGATGCCGCCATCGCTGCCTACGAGCAGACCGTCCTCACTGCCCTCGGCGAAACCGAGACCACCCTCGAGCGCTACGGGCGCGAGCTCCAGACTCGCCGCAAGCTTCAGGCCGCCGTCGCCGCAAACCAACGCGCTGTCGAACTTTCCACGCAACGCTTCGAGTCCGGTGCCGGCACTTTGTTTGAAGTCATCGACGCCGAAGCTCGGGTCCTTGCCATCGAGACCGAACTGGTGGAGAGCGAGACGGCAATCGTCGTGAAGCTAGCCACGCTCTACAAAGCGTTGGGCGGGGGCTGGAAGTAGCGAATTATGGGATTGAGCGGCTGATAGTGACGCGCGTGAAGGTCTGGGAGCTCGGCACTTGGCGCATCGTGACGAACTCGTAGCCGTCTCCGTAGTCAACAACCGACAGGTCTCCAAAGCGCCCCTATCCCAGATGCTGAGGTTGCGGCTGAGTTCCGCATTGCAGGTGAGGTCGGGATCGTCTCAGCCGGATCGGGCGAGAGGTGCTCTCCGCTGGGAGCGCCTCAGTCTGTCACCGTTCTATTGAATCCCCTCGATCGATCGATCGACTTTGACTATAGTGGCTAACCGAGTCAACCTTTAGGCAATATATGCGGAGTGGAATCCAAGCTGTCCAACCATTCTTTAATTCGAATGGCTCAGCTCTACATCACTCCCTTCGTTACTCCAAATTCGATTGCCGTATTAGGTTCGAGTGCTCGCTTCTTGTCGGCACATCCCCAAGAGGATCTATCGAGCGGCCACACTGGAATCGGGACACTCGAAAGGGATGCCGGGAGACGGCGGGGGATTGCTGGCAAACAGACGGGGAATCTGTGGCGCTGAATCAAATAAACACCAATTGGCCGAATGAGGGTGCTGGAAACGTCAAATGGAAGCCATACAACGTCAAATTTGACGACTACCTCTAACCTCACTCAACCAAGAAGAAATCAAAGCTATGAAAGACTCAACCACCATCCTAGTCGGTATCGACTACTCCGAAAACAGCGAGAATGCTCTCCGCGAAGCGTCTCGAATCGCCAATCGTAACGACTCCAAACTCGTATGCCTGCACGTGATCGAGCAGGAGATCATCGATGAATTCCGCAAAAATTCGGCGTACGATGAACATGGAGTGCTTGACGCAGCAGTGCGCAGACTCGAGGCCTATGTCGGGGAAACAATAGGAGCGGGGCACGATATTGAATGTAGGACGGTGGTTGGCCACCCGTTTGGAGAGTTTCTAGCTGCCGTTGATACCACCGACGTCGAGTTGCTTGTCCTCGGATCGCACGGACTGAAGAAGGAGAACCCTCGCCGGGTCGGAACTCTCGCAACTCGTTGCATTCGCAAGGCGCCTGTCGATGTCCTGCTTGTCCGGGCTCGCCAACAGGATCCATTTCGAAACATCGTCGCCTGTGTCGACTTCTCGAAGAACTCGATCCGGGCTGCCTATCGTGCGGCCGATCTTGCGATCCAGGATAATGCACCTCTTGAACTGATTCACATCTATCGGTCGCCAATCTATGCCGCTACAGAGGCTTGTGGACTAGGTATGGTGCTGCCCTCGATCGATTCCAAGGAGGTTATCGCCACCCTCCGTGGCAGTCTCGAAAAACTCGCCGGAGAGATTAGTGCTTGCGGGGCAGGTCTAGAAGTTCGCACTTTTGTCGACGAGCACATTAATGTCTCCGCTGGGATCGTCGAGCGTATCAATGGAACCGAAGCAGACCTTGTCGTCCTCGGAACACGTGGTCGCACCGGCTTGAAGGGACTCTTCATCGGGACGACCGCAGAACACCTCATCCACAACGCACCGTGTAGCGCGCTCGCTGTGAAACCGAAAGGATTTGGAAAGTCATAAGCCCTGTCGGCAAACGTGGAATCAAATGAAAGTGGCGGAACAGCGCACGCCCTCTTGTCAGCCTATGTCAGCCCACTGCCACGGCCCATTCCTCAAGAGCTCTGGATCGTGTCATCTCAACCCCTCCATCATTGAGGATCTATCCAAGGTGCTGGATCGCATGAAGACCCGGCAAGGGCCGAAATCTCTGCAGTCCCCTTCAATTCTTAATGTCAGCCACGGCAACAAGGCGATGGAGAACGCTGGTGATTGCGATGATGGATGCGAGATTCACAGGAGTGGTACCTTTCGGTTTGTGTCGAATGTTACTGTAATTAACCAGAGCGTTCTTCTCAATTTCCGCACAGCAATCAGCAATCAGCAACTTGGAATAATATCTCGACCGAAGTTACAAATGTAGTTCACTACAAGGAAGAATCTTCGCTTTTGATCGCGACCATTCGAGACGACCTGCTTGCGGGCAGTCAATCATCAAGCGAGAATCCAAAAAATGACCACACCTCTATCAGAATCCGACCTGGCCTTACTGAATGCCTACTGGCGTGCGGCGAACTATCTTTCCGTAGGGCAGATATATTTAATGGACAACCCGCTTTTGCGGAAGCCCCTTCAGCTTGAGCACGTTAAACCGCGATTGTTAGGCCATTGGGGAACGACGCCAGGGCTCAACTTTATCTACGCGCATCTAAATCGTGTGATCCGGCGGGACGATCTCGACATGATCTATATTGCGGGGCCTGGCCATGGCGGGCCGGGTTTGGTCGCAAACACTTACCTCGAAGGCACCTATACCGAGGTCTATCCTAATATTTCTCAAGACGAAGCGGGGCTCAAGCGGCTCTTCAAGCAGTTCTCATTTCCAGGGGGCGTGCCTAGTCACGTCGCGCCTGAGACGCCTGGCTCGATCCACGAAGGGGGTGAACTCGGCTATGCGCTTTCCCACGCCTTTGGTGCCGCGTTCGACAATCCTGACTTGATCGTCGCCTGTGTGATCGGAGATGGCGAAGCGGAAACCGGGCCGCTGGCTACGTCCTGGCATTCCAACAAATTTCTCAATCCGGCCACGGACGGTGCCGTTCTCCCCATTCTTCATCTTAACGGTTACAAGATTGCCAACCCTACTGTGCTTGCCCGTATCGGGAAGGATGAACTTGAGAGCCTGTTAGTTGGGTATGGATACAAACCCTGGTTTGTCGAAGGTTCGGAGCCAGAGGAAATGCATCAACTGATGGCGACGGCGCTCGATGAGATTACTGTGGAGATCAAGCGCATCCAAGACGTCGC
This sequence comes from Verrucomicrobiales bacterium, assembly GCA_051270635.1. Lineage (GTDB taxonomy): Bacteria > Verrucomicrobiota > Verrucomicrobiia > Verrucomicrobiales > DEV007 > JAGROY01. Next base: position 24,703 of record JBNMNB010000083.1, read on the forward strand.
TCGCGATTCAACGAACACAGAGCGTCCAGTTTGGCCAATGATCGTCCTCAGATCGCCCAAGGGATGGACCGGGCCCAAAGAGGTCAATGGCAACAAGGTCGAGGGCAACTGGCGTTCGCACCAAGTGCCAATTCCCGACCTGCACAAGAATCCCGACAACTTGCCCATCCTGGAGAAGTGGATGAAAAGCTACCGACCGGAAGAGCTTTTCGATGAGGAAGGAGAACTGATCGAAACTCTGAGAGAATTAGCTCCGAAGGAGAATCGGCGCATGGGCCTCAATCCACATTCTAACGGCGGGATCCTCCTGAAGAACCTGCGCATGCCAAGTATCCAGGACTACTCGGTGAGCGTGCCGAGTCCTGGATCGGTTAAGGCAGAAGCAACGCGAGTGTTAGGTGGGCTGCTTCGCGATATTCTCAAGCTGAACAGGGAGCAGAAGAACTTCCGCATCTTCGGGCCGGATGAGACGGCATCGAACCGCTTGAGCGCCGTGTTTGAAGAAACAAATCGTGTGTGGTTAGCCGAGAGCGAACCTGGGGATGATCATTTGGGTGCCGAGGGACGAGTCATGGAGATCCTGAGTGAACACACCTGCCAAGGCTGGCTCGAGGGTTATCTTCTAACCGGACGTCACGGTTTCTTCTCATGCTATGAAGCGTTCATCCACATCGTCGATTCGATGTTCAACCAACATGCGAAATGGTTGAAAACCACTTCTAGCAAGATCCCGTGGCGCCGCCCCGTCGCCTCGCTCAACTATCTTCTCACCTCGCATGTGTGGCGACAGGATCACAACGGGCTCTCCCATCAAGATCCCGGATTTATCGATCATGTCATGAACAAGAGCGCCGACGTGATCCGGGTCTACTTACCTCCCGACGCCAACACGCTACTCAGTGTTGCCGATCACTGTTTGCGAAGCCGCAACCTCGTGAACGTGATCGTTGCCGGCAAGCAGATGGAACATCAATGGCTCGATATGGACGCGGCGGTGAAGCACTGTTCGCGCGGAATCGGTATCTGGGAATGGGCTAGTAATGATCGAGGAGCGGAACCCGATGTCGTCTTGGCATGTGCAGGAGATGTTCCTACCCTGGAAACGCTGGCAGCTGTGGACTTCATGCGCAAAGCGTTCCCAGATCTCAAAGTGCGTGTGGTAAATGTGGTGGATCTGATGAAGTTGCAGCCACCGAGCGAGCATCCTCACGGGCTGTCCGATCGCGATTTTGACGCGATCTTCACCGCCGACAAACCGATCATCTTTGCCTACCATGGGTATCCCTGGTTGATCCATCGGTTAGCCTACCGCCGCACGAATCACAAGAATCTGCACGTTCGCGGCTACAAGGAAGAGGGAACCACGACAACGCCGTTCGACATGGTCGTGCGCAACGATCTTGACCGATTTCATCTCGTTGCCGATGTCATTGATCGTGTGCCTAAACTGGCTTCTGTCGCTGCCTACGCAAAGCAGGACATTGATAACAAGCTCATCGAGCATCGGCAATACATCACCGAACACGGTGAGGACATGCCGGAGATTCGCGAATGGGAGTGGGGTAAGTGAAACCAATCCTTTGCCTGAACCAGGGATCTTCCTCTCTTCGCTACGCCACTTTCGAAGTGGATGGCGAAACAGAGATCGAGAACGGTCACTTTAGTTGTTTGGAGTCGCATCATTCGGAGGGCTTCCAGAATGCTCTCAAGGAAGCGGTTCGGTGCCAACCCGGTGCGGTCGGCTATCGCGTGGTGCACGGCGGCGACCTGTACATTGCTCCCACTATTATCACTGATGAAGTGCTTGAGGAGCTTCGCTCTCTCAAGCGTCTCGCTCCTGAACATCTTCCCGCCGCAATTGAGGCGATAGAGACCACGCGGCGATGTTTCCCTGAAATTTCGCATGTTGCCTGCTTCGACACCGCGTTTCACCAGAACATGCCAGAACACGCAAAGCGATTCGCTTTACCAGGCGAACTCTGGGACGAAGGCGTTCGCCGATATGGGTTCCACGGCCTTTCGTTTGAATTCGTGGTGGAGTCGTTAGGGAAAGATCTACCTGAGCGAACGATTGTTGCTCACCTCGGCAATGGCAGCAGTATGGTTGCACTGCTAGGAGGCAGGTCTGTCGAGACGACGATGGGGATGACACCTGCAGGCGGCATGATGATGGGCTCACGCAGCGGCGATCTCGACCCCGGCATTCTCATCCACTTGCTGCGTGAGAAGAAGATGACGCCTGAACAGTTGAGTGACCTCGTCAATCAGAACTCCGGACTTAAGGGCGTTTCTGGACTCACTTCCGATATGCGGACGCTCCTTGAGCGGAGTGGGACGAATCAGGCTGCGGCTCTAGCCATTGAAATGTATTGCTATCATGCACGCAAACAAATCGGAGCGCTGGCAGCTGTGTTGGGCGGCGTCGATCTCCTGGTATTCACGGGTGGCATCGGAGAGAACGCCGAACCGATCCGCCAGGGGATCGTCCAGGGGCTCGATTTCCTACGGTCTGAGATCCGCGTCGTCCCGACCAACGAGGCAAAGATGGTTGCCCGTCACGTCGCAGCCATCGTGAGGTCGTGAGGTGCCAATGCTTTTCCAGTCTCGCAATCCCTGACAGGATCCTACTCACTGCCTTTCTTGATGGCGAGCGCCAACCAAACCTCGTCGAAAGTCGTTGCGAACCTTTCGCCACTTTCAGGGTATTGTCGCCTGGCACAGGCTGAGGGTCCGCAAGGATAGTGATGCTCTCAGACGATGGTACTCTTGCATATTTTTCATAATGTGACATAACCTACTGTAATATAGAAAGTTATGATGTTCGGATGTTTTCTGGTGAAAAATGCAGGTTAGATTCGAATGATCATAACATTGTTACATTCAGCATATTTTAAATGCTTTTCAAAAATTCTAAAAACATAGAATTCTTCATTATTGTAATGGAAAATATGATAATTATGAAATAAGTTACCGGGAAGTTATTGCATTCTTCTGATGGCAACGAACAGAGCAACAAATCAAACGGATCGAAACGGCAGGGTCATCTTTGAAAACTGCGAGGCATTTTCACTTGTGACGCTGGTGGTTTCAGTGGGTGTGAATGAAAGCGGTGGGCACCGGAAGGCGGATGTTATTGAAATTATAACTTGTACTTTTAATTCTATGCGTATGGTTAGTAGGCATGAACAACCAAGACGCTCCCGCCCCCCAGCCGACCCGCAACCTCCCCGTCACAGAATCAGAGTCCAAGATGCTCGAACTCCTGCGCACCAACCCGCTGCTGGCCATCGAAGAGGTCAGGCATCTGGGCAAAACCATAATCGAACAGTGGGCCGAAAACACCCACCAGGAAGAGATCTCCAGGGTGAAGCAGGACACTCCCTCACTCACTAACAATGGTAAAAGAAACTCCGCTGGCACACCACCTTCGGACAGATCTCGATAGACGAACAGGTGCTGAGCATGGGGAGGCGAGGCGCAACCTTACGGGTGTTCAAACAGTTGGCGAACATCGGTTGCCACAGTTGCTCGCAGCCGCTCCAGCGGCGCATCGTCGACTTCTGCTCCGAGCGCAGCGGGCGGGCATCGG
>JBNMNB010000084.1:0-28164 GCA_051270635.1 Verrucomicrobiales bacterium
CGATTGGGTATCGTTTTCGTAAGCGTGGTGCCGCTATCCCTGCCTTTTTTCAAGAGGTTTCGAATCTCATCTTCTGACATATCTGCGGCGTTCTCCGGCTTCTCGTCAATTTTACCCGGAAAACCGTGGCTGCTCCACTCCACGAAAAAGGCGCCGCGATTGCGGCGCCTCGATCGAGAACAATGGTTCTCAGGTATTCTTAGGGTAGGATCGAGAACGATCAGCTAAACGAGGAAACTTTGCTCTCCTTGAGCGAGCCTTCGCCACGGAATTCGACAACGTCGGTTCCAAGGCGGACGCGCGTGATCTTCATCACGCCGTGCTTTCCGTCGTCCATGAAGATCTCTCCGTCGTCTTCGATGAATGGGACTTCCCCAGACGTCACTGTGAAATGGCCTTTCCAGGGATTCCCGGATTCCCATTCGTCAATTTCATATTCTCCGTCAACAGCCTTATAAACGCTGCTTTTTCCTTTCATTACTTTTCCAGTAAAGTTGGGCATATGGTAGGTGCTTTAGTTAGGGTTATCGAGCAGAGGTTTTACTACTCGGAGGGGCGCTGAAAATGAATGAATCTCGATTTGATACAAGAAAAAGAATCTTTCTCAGCCGGATAAAAACGCCTGTCCGACATCGATTATTAGAAGAAAAATTCTCGACACCACGGATTGGTTAACATTGCGTTAATCTTCAAGAAAAATATGCACGTCTCAAATTACAATTTGCCCGCTCCATCGATGTAAATCGATGGAGAAACGTGGAAAAATTTCGCGTTGCTGGCGTCCGAGAATTATTCGTAGCCATTCCTTGAGCAAACGGAAGGGGGGCCATCACAAGCTTGCAGTGCGAGCATGTCTCTACTTGAATAAGACATCAAGAATTGGCAAAGAGTCACATCACTCAGGGTCAACGCAGAGTTCCTAGCAGACCTGAACTATCCGACTTCATTAACTGAAATCTTGAAGAAATTTGATAACCTGTCATAACAACTGAAACTCTTTATAATTGCTATCGGACGTAACTCTGACTCGCTATGATTGATCCCTTCTCAACTATAATCCGGAGAGTCGTTCGATTTTTTTCGTTTTCGCTCATAGCGCTCCTGTCGAACGAAATCCAGGGAAGGCCCAACGTTGTTCTGATCATGGCGGATGACCTGGGATATCATGATTTAAGCTGCTACGGACACCCGTCAATCAAGACCCCGGTGCTGGATAAACTATCCAAGGAAGGCATTCGCCTGACAAGTTTCTATGCTGGCGCCACCGTTTGCACGCCGTCGCGAATGGCACTCCTCACAGGTGCGTATCCCTCCCGACTCGGATGGAAGAAAGGTGTCATCGGTCACCTGATGAAAGAAGGAAGTGGGCTTCATCCTAACGCTGTCACCATGGGTGAGATTTTCAGCGATCACGGGTATCGCACAGGCATCGTCGGCAAATGGCACTTGGGCGAAGCCACCGAGTTTCTTCCGCAAGCGCAAGGTTTCGACGAATGTCTCTACATCACTCGAAGCAACAATCAGACGGACACCCTCTGGAAGCTAGACGCAGTTCAAGAACAACCCTTCACAAACTCACTGCTGACCGAAAAGTTCACGAATGAGGCAATTCGATTTATAAAGAACCACAACGAACGGCCATTTTTTCTCTACCTGCCCTATTCAGCGCCCCACTTCCCACTTGAAGCGCATCCAGACTGGAAAGGAAATTCTGCATACGGCGTGTATGGTGATGTCGTCGAAGAGATGGATCACCGCATCGGCAATATCCTCGCGACGCTCAAGGACGAAGGACTGGAGGAAAACACGATCGTTGTATTTCTTTCCGACAATGGCCCTGAGCCGATGACCAAGGAATCGAAAGCTATTCCCTATCGGGGCCGCAAGTGGGATGCGCTGGAAGGTGGAACGCGCGTCCCTTGCATCATCAAATCGCTCGGTCATCTTTCCCAGAATACCGAGAGTGATGCTCTGATTTCCGCAATCGATCTTTTACCCACACTCTGCGAGGCGGCAGGGATCGAACTGAAAAGCATCAAACGAAATGCATCCGTGAAGATCGATGGCGTTAGCGTCTGGAGCGCACTAACAAGCAATGGCACCATCCCCTCTCCGCGCAACGAACTACTCTTTTGGCATGGCACCGGTGGATTTCAAGCGATCCGCGAAGACCAGTGGAAACTCTATTTGAATGGTAACCATGCCCGCATTTCAGGAAGAAGAGCGAACTCATCACCGGTGTTATTCGATCTTGCGACAGACCCTGGCGAAAAAACTGACGTGAGCGGTAAACACCCAGAGCGCGTCCAATCCATGGAGCAACTCGCCCGGACGAAGCTCGAAGATATTCGTGGCAACCCATTGCCACTGGGGGAATAGTTCTAGACGTGCCAAGCTCCATTGCGCACACATTGCCATGTCCGTCAAAAAACTTGCGATTACCATGGGCGATCCTGCGGGCATTGGCCCAGAGGTTTGCCTGATGCTGCTTCAACAACTCGATGACCTGCCACCGTGCGAACTGAAGATCTTCGGTGATCAATTTATTCTGGAACGAGTGGCCACAACGACCGGCCTCCCCTGCCCTGAGCGCTCGAAGATTCGGCACATCGAGTCCCTGTCTGCCCCCGCCGACCTGGTGCCCGGAAAGGTGCACGCCGACTGCGGACGCGCGGCTTATACCTATCTGACGACAGCGATTGATTCCACTCTGGCCGGTGAAGTCGATGGAATCGTGACAGCCCCATTAAACAAAGAAGCACTGCATGCTGCGCAGATTTTTTTCCCCGGCCACACAGAAATCCTGGCAGCACGAACGGCATCTGAGAGCACCTGTATGTTGCAGTATTCACGAGAAGTGACTGCCAGTTTTGTGACCTGTCACTGCGGCTACTCTGAAGTGCCAAAGTTGCTCACGCGCGATCGCCTCCGTGAAGTGATTGACCTCACCTTTCATGCAGTCAGCAACATACTGAATCGCCCTGCAAATCTCGTCGTCCTGGGACTCAACCCCCATGCTGGCGAACACGGATTATTCGGATCAGGCGAGGAAGAGCAGATCATTCTCCCTGAAGTCAACGCTGCCCGCGCACGTGGAATTGCCATCACCGGACCAATTCCACCAGACACAGCATTCATTCCCCAAACTCGAAGAAGCACAGACGCCTTCATCTGCATGTACCATGATCAGGGGCACATTCCGCTCAAAGCCCTGGCATTCGACAGCGCCGTCAATGTCACCCTCGGACTGCCCATCGTCCGCACTTCCGTGGATCATGGAACAGCGTTCGACATCGCATGGCAGGGAAATGCCAATGCTGGATCGATCATTGCGGCAACCAAGCTGGCACTACAGCTGATTGAAGAGATTTAGGCAGCGGGAATCGAATTCCATATTCCTCAACAGTAGGTTGGAGCACTCCTTTTGTGACATAATGTGAACCTTTTCCTTTCTCCGTGCGACTAAGGGGTAAGACAATGAAGGACGAATCCCGCAGCCCCGATGATATTCAGGACGAACTGGACGTGCTCGACACCCAGTCTGGGAATCTCGATGCACTCCGGTGCCTCGTTGAGCGTTGGCAAGTTCCTCTACTCATGTATGCAACACGACTGACTGGCGACACCGAAGCCGCGCGCGACACGCTTCAGGAAGCGTGGATATCTGCAGTCAAAGGGATCGCCACACTAAAGGACCCAGCAGGGTTTCGACCATGGATCTATCGAATCGTGCAACGCCGTTCGGCTGATTGGGTGCGCCGACAGGTGCGTGTACGCAAAACAAACGAGATAGCCCACGAAATAGCGCCCACTACTGCGCATCCCAACCCTGCCATCGAGACGCTAAAGGAAGCGATCGCTACCCTGCCAGATGACCAACGCCAATTACTCCAGCTTCATTACTCTGATGGATTACGCGTCCGAGAGATCGCAGAGGTTCTCGAAGTTCCTGTTGGCACTATCAAGTCGAGACTCTTTCATACCCGCAAACTTCTGCGGGCCAGTTTAACGCAAACCTGACAAAACCATGAAAACAACAAGCAATGATTCAATCGATAAAATGATCGCGGATGCCCTTGGCGACGAGGACAGGGCTGAGTTCGAGGCACTCGGCGAGCCGACGATATTCGAGCAGATCGCAGAGACATTCCGCGGACGCACACGCTGGCTCAATGGGATGGTCGTCATCTATTCATTGATTTTCGCAACCTTGTTCGGCCTCAGCATATTCCGATTCTTTCACGCGACTGAAGTGCGTGACCTGATCCTCTGGGCCTCGGCCAGCGTCCTCAGTATCATTGTGATCGGCCTTCTGAAGCTATGGTATTGGATGGAACTAAACCGCGTAACCGTATTGCGAGAAATCAAGCGTCTTGAGCTTCAGGTGGCGAGGCTTGCGGCGAAGTAGACACATCGTTGCCTCAGAGGTCGACGAATTTTGCGATGTCGATGGAGTAGTAGTAACCACCATCATGAATTTCAGTTCCAGGTTTCTCCAAAATCTTATGGTCAAGATAAATGTAGGATCGGCGCAACATATCCTTGTGCAACCTGACTACTACACTTTGCTTCATCGGGACTTTCGTTTTAAAAACGGCGCGCAGTCTGAGTAATTTCAGTTCCTTCACAGGAACGGGCTTCAATACCGTGAAGAGAACCAGATCGTCACGCGGCGTGTATGATCCCGAGACTTGGCTCCTGAATTCTTGTGCAGCAGCAGCGAGTGGCTGTTCAGTTACCGCGAGCCAGAAGCCGAAATGATCTTTGTCCGTGGTCACGGCCACTGTATAAAGATCCTTGCTGCCTCCTAAGGGCTCGACCGTCACCTCCAATTTGTGCTCGAAAGCATTCTTCGGATTGATGCTCACAAACTTAGCCCACGCTGCATTGGCATGAGAGACTAGCGCGAGTATCAGTAACGGTAGAAAAACTATGGTGGGCTTCATGACTTTAATTGGAAATCATCAGTTGTTTCCGTTTTGCCTATCCCAGTCCCAAGAGGAAGACCACTTCAGCTTCGCCCGCTGGACTGACTCAGTGCCGTAATCAGCACCTTCAAAGCTCGATTTCACTGACTTTAACCATCCTCCGAATCCTTTTTGCAACTCGCTACTGACATCAGGAAGATCTCTTGCCAAATCAGTCGTTTCCGACGGGTCATTCGCTAGATCGTAAAGTTCAAAAGGTTTCCTTGCGTAAGAGACCAACTTGTACTGCTCACTACAGTAAGACACTCGATTACCATACAGGAATCCGAGTGGTTCTGGACGAGTTGTCGTCTTGCCTTCAATTAAGGGCATTAGACTCACTCCATCGATTGCATAGTCAGGCTGCGGGTGTTCGATATCCAATGCATCAAGCACCGTCGGAAGATAATCAGATGTGATACAGGGTGAGTTAGTCTCTCTTCCTTTTGGAATTTTTGCTGGCCAGACTAACAATCCGGGAACTCGAACACCGCCTTCATAGAGATCTCTTTTCCGACCTCGATAAGGCCCGGCACTCCCATTATCCGGTCGATCCTTGCCTTCCGGGCCATTGTCACTGCAAAACCAGATCATCGTATTCTGATCAGCTCCCTTGGATTTAAGGTGGGCACGCAGCCTGCCGACCTGTCCATCCAGTGCCGTGATGCAGCCAGCATAGTTACGCAAGTGAAGTGGTTGATCCATATACATTGCCTGGTGCTCCGGTCCGGCAACGCAAGGCAAGTGTGGTGCGTGAAACCAAATGACTGACAGGAAAGGTAATTTCGCAGTCACCGCTTTATCAATAAATGGAATCACCCGATCCATAATCACTTTGCTATCATCACCACGAAGTCCGTCAGTAATCTTATTACCGTCAATATCCCAGTAGAAAGTGCCGTAGGGTTTGGTCACTTCATCTTTGCTGTTGTAACTCCACCCGAGATTCTTGCTTTCGCCCTTCTCGAACGTGGCTGGATAATGCAACGGATCATAAGTAGGCACTTTCGACTCGGTCACGAAGGCATCATCATAGCCATGGAGCTTCGGAGGATTGTAATCCTTGAGATTCCCCGACTTTCCTCGATTGGCATCCTTTTCCCTGTGAGTCAACGTGCCCAGATGCCATTTCCCAAAGTGCCCTGTCGCGTATCCTTGTGTCTTTAGAATTTCGGGAAGTGCTATTTCCTCCGGGCGAAGAAAACCAGCATTAGCATTGGGCACACCAACTCTCATTGGATTCCGACCAGTCAACACGCTGGCGCGTGTGGGCGAGCAAACTGCAGATGCTGAATAGAAACGATTCATTTTCAGCCCCTCATCAGCCATCCTGTCGAGATGAGGCGTCTTGATCACCTTACTACCATTGTATCCAGTATCTCCCCAGCCTAGATCATCAGCCATGATGAGAATGATGTTTGGCTTTTGCGGCGCAGCCACAACAGGCGAACATAGCGCCGCACAAAAAAGTGAAAGTAGAAATCGTTTAAATCGTTTCATTTGTCTCAAAGGTTGGGATACCGGTCTCACTGTGCCATTATGTGTAACCGGACAAAGTAGGGTGCATCTGAAATTGCAGGAAGGAACCATTTTCCCAATTGCCTGGCCCCAATCACTTCAATCCCGATTAAGGTGACTCCCTCAGAAGTCGACCATTCCGACAGATCAGTGGATGTCTCCAACCGAACGCTTAATCCGGTCACCGTTGGGTCAACGGGAAAACTGGCGATCATCCCAGAGCCATCGTCCATCTCGAGACTGAGAGGCGATCCGTCCGTGGGATCGTCGTCAGAATTGCCGAAAGCGAATTCGAGGAGTGCGTTTAATCCATCGTTATCATCGTCAGCTTTGGGATTGCCCTGGAACACATTCTCTTTGTCGCCTTCGCCAGGAGTTCCTCCGAGGCGCGTGCCACGCTTCCAATTGTTCGGATTAGAAGGATCGGGATTGGAAGTTGGAGACACTAACACACTACTAAACCCAAATCCGTCAGTTCCAGAAGGCCACGGTGCATTTTCATCGTATGTAAAGGCACGAATTGCGGTGCCGTTAGCGTCATTCAGCAAAACCGATTCTCCACCATTGCTGAGCGCTGTTCCATTGAGAAACTGCTGTTCCTCGATCACCAGGCGCTGACCGGGATACAGCAAGGTGGTTCTGTCAAAAGTGAAGGCGATACCGTCAGCGAAAGTAACACCACGTAGATCGATGGTGTCGGTGGCAGAGATGTTCATCAGTTCGATGAACTCGCTTTCACCACTCGCTGGATTGTAGTGAATTTCCGAGACAACCAGATTTGACGCATCGGCTGCCACCGGTGGCAGACTGAAAGTTGCTTCGTTCAGCGCGGACCAGACATCACCATCGAGAGAACGTGCTCGAATCGTCGTGGCAGCAGTGATTGGAAGCGAGGATGCGTCGCCACCAGTGACTTGCCTTGCAGTCAGGCTTGCGTTGAAACTGACATCGCTTCCTGTCGGGCTATCCTGGTGCACTTCGACAGCCAGCACGTTGACACCTTCGACTAAGTTCGCAGGATCGATTGCGATTTGTTGAAATGATGATTCATCGTCACCTGCCATTGAATCCACCGCTGTCGTTTCAAAGGTGATTTTGCCCTCAGGAAGGTTATCACGATAGACTTCTTGTCCATTGAGATAGACTACAGCGCCATCATCACGCACCAGTTCCAGGTTGAGTTCAGTTGCCGGCTCAGCGCTGAGCGAAAATTCTTTGCGAAAGTAATACGTCACATGCTTGCTGAAGCGACTGCCGAACTCAATGACCGTCGTTTCATCATTGTCGCCGTAGCCAAGTTCGGCGGCTCCCATCTTCCAGGCAATGTCATCAAATCCCTGAGTGCGCCAGGCCACTTGCTGATCACTGCCGTCGTCAAGATAACGCCACTGTGCACCACGCGGAATCAATATGGTATCCTCTGTGCCTCCAGAGATGGCCGTTGCCGAATCAGATACGGCTCCGCCTGGCAGGCGAGGATCTGATCCATCGGTGGTATAGTAGATTGATCCGCTGGAGCCAGTCATCGTCAGTTTAAAGCCGGGCTCTACGATCGGGCCGCTTGAACTAAAGACAGGTGCATCGACTTCCGGGTAGAGATCATTGCGCCGCAGGAGATCGATAAGGAAGTCCGTGCGCGTGGGAAAATAGGTCGTCAGTAGGCGATCGCGTTCGGCTTGCCACTCAACATCGCGGGTGAATGGTCGATTCGCTCGCCGGTAATCGCCCCAGCGCGCGGACTCGCCTACGATGGCCAGAAAAATTTCATTTGCACGAGTTTCCCAGATGGTCGCTGCACCTTCGGGCGTTAGCGCACCTCCATTAAAGCAATGACGGTGCACATGGTCTGCATAGCGAAGGCGGAACTCAGGATTCTCCCTTAATTTTGTGTAGACGCGCACCAGCGTATTCGGATCGTCGACGTTCACGTTACGGGTGACATTGATCTCGAACATACTCGCTTCCATGTCCCACGGCATGCCGATCCATCCGGTCGGATTGGTGCCACGAGTCTTCCGAATCGATCGCATATTGTTAGAGTTGAAGACCTCGGGCCCGTCGCGGCTCCCCATGTATTGGTGCATGAGCATATAGTCGATCAAGTTATCGACATCGATGTGCTGTTCGATTTCGGCGTATTTTTCAGGTGTATCCAGTCCGGAGTTGGCGAGCGCCTGCATCTCCCGCCAGGCGTCCCACGTGCCATCGAGGATCTTGGTTGTAGTCGTACGCCGGTTGATCACGTCGAAGTCTTCCTCTTCGCCACCGAAGTGTGACTTGCCGTAGTAAGAGCGCGGATACTCGACTGGATTGTAGAGCCCCCAGTAGAGTCCGTTGATGTAAAGATGCACATAGGTGGATTCGCCCGCCGTGTGCCCCATGTGCTTCATCAAGTCGCGGGCGAACGAATCGCGGATGTACTGCGACTGCTCGCGTTCGGTGCCGGCACCATTCGAAATCTGCGATGACCGCGTCCAGCCGTGAGCATTCTGGCTGCGCAAGATCAGGCTGTCGAACTCGGTAACGGGTGAATCGGGGAAAAGTGGATAGTTGAGCGTGGGATCTCCATATTCGTTGCGAAATTCGATGCGGAATCCGTGTTTCGGTTGACCGCTGGCACTGCGCGAACCATTGCCATGAATGCGAATACCTGCATTGGCCTGAACGCTCGGCCCACTGGCTGGATCCATGAACTCCATTGAAATAGTGCGCTCCCAGGCGCGGCCATCACTCTGCGGATTAGCGTAGATACCGCGTGGCTGATTCCAAAAATCATCCGGATCCACTACGATTGAAAGCGTGCGAATACTCTTTAACGCATCAACCATGATTTCCTTGTATGCAGGGTCATCGACGACGTCGGGATCCATCTCATAGTCGGACGCACGCGATCCCCAGCGGTTGGGTGCTCCCTCCGGTAGAGCAGGCTGGCGGATAACGTCTGCGAGAAAAAGGTAGGTCTGTGTGTCGGTGTTAGACGGGCGCATGCCGGGCGCAAATGCAGCTGCGCGGAGCGTCGCGGTCGTCGCGAATTCGATCGGGATTGCATAAAGGGAGCCATTTACCTCGGAGGGAATGGTGCCGTCCGTCGTGTAGAATATCTGTGCGCCTTCAGTATCGGAGGTGATTTCAACTTGAATCGGAGCTTCGAAAAACCCGCGGCCGACACTGAATTTCGTATCGCCGACGGCGCCGGTGTAGGAGAGAGGCGTGTTCGGCAGCCCCGGCGTCGGTTGCTCAAAGAATCCTGCGCTGGCTGGTACAGTCAGGTCGACGATCTCACCTGAAAGTTCCGGCAATAACAGAAAGTCCGACCCGCCACTGCTGCTATTAAGGCCATGAAACGCCAGAATGTTAGTGCCCGTGACCAACTTGCCCGCGAAGTCTAACGTGAAATTTTCAAAAATGACGGCATCGGCGTCGGGGTGAGTATCTGTCGATGTCGAGTCCCATTGCGGATCTTCAGGCGCATTGGATGCGACAATTTGCTCACCGTTGAGATAGGCCACGAACCCGTCCTCGTATTTCATCTGCAGTGTCATCGCAACTACCGCCGCCGGAGCGGCCACGTCAAAGGGTATGCGGACGAAAACGCTGGCATTCACACCTTGCATAGCCTCGCCCGTTTCGCCGCCTTCGCCCACCAGTCCATCGTATCCATAGCCGATCCCCGTCGTTCCCGGCACCCAGGCACTATCGACAAAACCAGAGATCTTCCAGTCTTCAGCTGCCAGTTCCGGGCCATCGGGAACGATCCATCGAGCGTCGGCGCCGGGGGCGATGAAAGTGGTGGACTGAGAGATCGCAGCGATCCCGATTCCGTAGGTGACTCCGTCAGGCTGTTGCGGATACTCGGGAGCAAAAGCGTGCACGAGTGTGACTCCATCCGGTGCTACCAGGGCCAGGAACTCACCGTCGGCAGCAAGCTGAAAGTTTGTGTGCAGAGGCGCCTCCACCGCAGTGCGATTCTTCCCTGAGGCAAATATGAGGAGATACCCACCGGGGGCAATCATCGTCCGCTGAGGAAACTGCCACTTGGTGAGGTCGTCAGGATCATCCGTCACAGAGTATCCTGACAAATCTAAAGGAGTGTCCGCAGAGTTTGCGATCTCCAACCAGTCAGAGTCATCGCCATCATCGTCTGCGACTGAGGTGGAGGAGCCCGCTGAGAACTCGGAAATCATCGGAGTGCCATGCGCGACACCACACAACAAAAAAACGGTGACTCCTAACAGAAGACTTGGAAATTTAAGAGCCATGAGGCGAACCTACAGATCTTTGATCCGATAATACAGAACATTGGTTCCGGGCTCGATGGCTGCGTCGGTAAAGGTGGTTTCTTCGCCTTCAGACTCAACGCCATCGTCGACTTCCAGCCATTCTTCCAAGTCGAGCGAGACTTCAACGGCGTAGAGACGGTTAGGATTGGAATTCCACGTAAGGGTAACCACTGTGCCTGCATCATTCAAGTCGAGCGATGAAATCTGGAACGGGACACTTGAACCGCCACTCGCGGAACCGATGTTAGTTTGGAGCCAAGCAGCGATACCTGTGATCTGCGATTCAGTCAGCGCGGCTTTGTAGACCGCCACTTCGGCGATCTCAAGATCAGCACCGTCACTGACACGGAGGTCACCCAGGTAAAAGCTGTCCGTTCCGGTGACATAAGGTTCCCCAGTATCCCCCAGAACATGCTCAAGCTCGCCATCAACATTGAACCACTCATTGATACCGTTCTCGTTCATCCGGCTGATTCGGATGAGAAACGCGTCATCAGGATGTTCCGCTAGATAGCTGCCAGCGCCTATGGAACCGTTGTCCTTACGGGTGGATGGATCAGTGCCAAGATTGTAGTTATCAGCAACGTCACCATTGATAAATGATCCGAATCCAACTGGCCGGACAATGCTTGGATTATTACCGATCATGGTTCGCTTATACACTGCTACTACGGTCAGATTCTCCAGACCTTCGCCGTCATTGGTTCCCTCAACGATCATCATGTCAGTAGCATCAGCGAAGAATTGCAACGTCGCGAATGGCTGTGAGAATATCTCCGGTTGTTCGCCGGAAGAGAGAGTTCCCACAACGTAGTCGGGCTCAAGGTCGGCAACGGCGGTAGCGTCGTTACCGTTCTCGCTGGAATCCATCCACACGCCTGTGGCTTCATCAAAATTAACGTCCGGGGTACGCAGCCACATTAGCAAATTCTCCGCCACTGCCGGGGCATTGGGCGCAAGCTGATCTACGACTTGGGGTTGGCTCGCTGCATCGTTGGGATTACTGCCCTCGAGCACCTCGCGTTCGTCTGAGAAACCGTCACCATCGCTGTCTGCCTTGTTCGGATCACTGCCAGTGTCGGTCGCATCAACGAACAAGCCGGTGCCGGTCTCGACATTGTCGGCCAGTCCGTCCTCATCAGTATCTGCGAGGTGAGGGCTGGTTCCAGTGTCCGTCGCGCTGACAAAGGTGCCGGTATTGGTTTCCACGTTGTCCTTCAAGGTGTCGCCATCCGTGTCAGCATTCAGTGCCCTGGTGCCGGTATCGCTTGCATCGACGTAGGTGCCAGTGCCCGTTTCAACATTGTCATTCAGCCCGTCCTCATCGGTGTCGGCCTTGTTCGGATCCGTTCCTCGCACCAATTCGCCTCCATTGTTGAGCGAATCCTCGTCGGGGTCGCCTGCAGCATCCTGAGCCTCTATATTGCCAAAGTTATCGACCTCCCAGGCGTCAGTCAGTCCATCGTCGTCCTCGTCAGGATCTTCGCCGCTTTCGAGGCCAATGTTCGCTTGAATCCACTCTGCGATTCCCTCGATCTGAGTCTCGTTCAACGCGGTATTGTACACAATGACTTCCGCTATCTCAATGTCAGCCGTGTCAGCGTCAGCGGCACTGACACGAATATCACCAAGATAGAAATTGTCGGAACCAGTAATAAACGGGGCGCCCGCGTCTTCCAACACGTGTTCCACTGTGCCATCCACATTGAACCATTCGTTGACTCCTGCCTCATTCATCCGGCTGACTCTGATCAAGAAGGCATCCTCGGGATGCTCCAAAGAATAGGCGCCGGCTCCGATGTTGCCATTGTCCTTGCGAATCGATGGATCGGTTCCCAGGTCGTAATTATCGGCAGTTTCACCGGCGAGCCATGCTCCAATTCCGATCGGTCGGATGAGACCGGTATTTCCGCCGCCGACCATCACCCGTTTGTAAACACCAATAATGGTGACATCTTCAAATCCTTCGCCACCATTGATTTCAGTGGCCACCATCAAATCAAACTCATCTGCACCAAACGCAAGTGTCGAAAACTCCTGGGCAAACACATCAGGCTGCGAAGAGCTTGCCAGCGTCCCGGCAACGAACGGTTCTGCAAGACCAGTGTCGCCAACCGGCACGGCATGATGATTGCCTCCACTGCCATCGTTCCAGATTCCAGTCTCGTCACTGAAGTTCTGAGCGGGATTGCTAAGCCAGAGAACCAATCCGTCTTTAATGCTCGGGTCGTCCGGTTGCAGAGGTGCCGAAAACATGGGGCAGATACCTAAGGCACTCACACAGAGAACCAGGGAGGCAATCGATCGTTTGGGGATTATCATAAAATTTTGGGGAGCTCTGAGATGGTTGTCCAAAGTGAATACCAAATCTGCTCTTGCGGTTACACAAAAAATTCCAAGGCTCGCCAAAGAACCGCTTTTCGTGCGTCTATTGTTCGCGTTGATCTGGGTCCAGTCGCGGTTTCGAGCTGGCCTGACGCATCAATGCGAGTTTCAGGAAATTCCACACCCCGCCAAAACAGGCTACAAATGCACTTCCGCGTGAAGCTCGAGAGCACTCGTTAGAACGCCCCCGATCGATCATCTAATGCTCAAATAAGAACGCAGAAACTGCCTTCCTTCTCCATCAGTCGACAGCAACAGTCGCGATCAGATCACCTGCCGCACCACTAGAAAGAAGGAAGGTTCCCGATCGAATTTCATCGCCCTTGCCACCGAGATTATGAATAGCGGAATCGGACAGGTCAAACGGCAGGGCGAAATCGCTGCTCTGTCCATTGCATAGAACTCTAACACTTTTCTCCTGCGCATAGATCCGCAGATCACATCGCTTCACCGCATTAGGAAACGTAAGATCGAAAACACCCAACGGTTCTTCGCTCTCACCATTCGCCAGTTTGGCACTCAGCTCCACTTTCAAGCTGGAAAATTCTTTGGGCGAGAGAACGTTGAACGTCCACACTGCGATGCCAAATTCCTGCTGCAGTTCTTCCGCGCGGATTTTCCCATCAGAAAATTTCACCGATAATCCCACCGGAATTCCCAATCCGACGATTACGGCAAGTCCAGCTCCCTGCAGAATGGTGTCAATCTTCGCCATCAGATGATTGTTTCGCATCCGAGCACCGAAGTTGCAAGTGTAATCCCCGCAGTCCCCGCAGTGGATTTAACAAGTTTGGGCCGAAACGCAAGTTTTCGAATCATGTCAAGCAGGTATTAGAACTTGCGACATTGCGTTGACTGCGTGATCGTAAAGGCCCATTTGATCGTCCATTTCGCCCACCATTGCGAACGAATCCTCCCCCTTACACGAAACCATGCTTGCACATATCGGCCTAACAATCGACACGCCATGGATGATGTTGTTCGCGATGCTGATCATGCACGCGATCGCAGATTTCCCGCTGCAGGGTGCTTTCCTTGCGCAAGGGAAGAACAGACACCTCGCCAATAGCGAGATTCAGGGGGAGGAACCGCGCGCTCTCTGGATCTATTGCCTGACGGCTCACAGCCTGATTCAGGCAGGTGGCGTGTGGTTGGTCACGGGTAGCGGCGTCATTGCGTTGATCGAATTTGTGATCCACTGGCTGCTCGACTATGCGAAATGTGAGGGGTGGACAAATTTTCATTTTGATCAAATCGCCCATGTCGCCTGTAAAATAGGCTATGTGATTTTTCTTTCATCTCTCGTTTAACTCCCAATCCTGACCTAATGAAAATCTTATCCACAAGCATCTCTACACTGGCACTGTGCTCTATTGCCCTGTTCGCCTCAAACGCGGATGAACCAAAGAAGCCAGCTCCAGCAGAAACCGCGAAAACGGAGAACTGGGTGTCGCTTTTCAATGGAAAAAATCTGGAAGGCTGGACACCGAAAATTCGCTACCAGGAAGTCGGCGAAGATCCTGCCAAGACATTTACCGTCGAAGACGGAGTCATCAAAGTGGGCTATGACGGCTATGAAAAATTCGACGAAACCTTCGGCCACTTATTCTACAAGACGCCCTATTCAAATTATCGTATTCGCGTGGAGTATCGATTTGTAGGCAAGCAACTCGAAGGTGGCCCGGGCTGGGCAACACGCAATAGCGGCATCATGGTGCACGGGCAGGATCCGGCAACTATGGCGAAGGATCAAGACTTCCCGGTATCGATCGAAGTCCAACTGCTGGGCGGCGATGGAGAACACGATCGCACCACAAGTAACCTCTGCACGCCGGGCACGCATGTGTTCATGGACGACAAGTTAGTGAAACGCCACTGCACAAGTTCGAAATCGAAGACCTACCATGGTGAGCAATGGGTCACCGCCGAAGTTCTAGTGAAGGGCAATGAAGTCATCACACACTATATGAATGGCGAGGAAGTGCTCAGCTATGACAAGCCAGTGCTGGACGACAGCGACCCGAGCGCAAAGCCGCTCATCGAAAAACGCGGTGGTGACATTGCATTGACTGGCGGCAGTATTTCTCTGCAATCTGAAAGCCATCCCTGCGAATTCCGCAAGGTCGAGATCCTGGTGCTGGATGACGTCGAATAATCTCAGCCCCTCAGAGTTTCAGCGCTACGCTCGCCACCTTTCGATTCCTGAATTCGGCAAGAAAGGGCAGCTCAAGCTCAAAGCATCCAGCGTTCTATGCATCGGTGCCGGTGGACTTGGTTCCCCCATTGCCATGTATCTGGCCGCTGCTGGCGTCGGTAGATTGGGCATCGTCGATGCCGATGTTGTCGACACTTCCAATTTGCAACGGCAATTGCTGCATGGCACGGCCGACGTGGGGAAAAAGAAAATTGCGTCTGCGAAAGCACGCCTGGCGGACATTAATCCTGAGATCGATGTCGACGTTTACGATTGCTTATTTAAGAGCGACGTAGCGATGGAACTGGCTGGGCCGTATGACTTGATCATCGACGGTACTGACAACTTTCCTACCCGTTACCTCAGCAATGACGTGTGCGTGCTCCTCAAAAAGCCGAACATCTACGGTTCGATATTCCGCTTTGAAGGCCAATCATCGGTATTTGCACCGCATCTGGGCGGCCCCTGCTACCGCTGCATGTTCCCTACGCCGCCAGCTCCCGGACTGGTGCCCAGTTGTGCCGAAGGCGGTGTCCTCGGCGTTCTGCCAGGAATCATTGGCATGGTGCAGTCGATCGAAGCCATCAAGCTGCTGACCGGAATCGGCGATCCCCTGCTCGGGCGGTTGCTCCACTTTGATGCTTTGGGCATGAAGTTCCGCGAGTTCAAACTCAAGCGCGACCCACAATGCCCCATCTGCGGTGATCATCCTACAGTGACGGAGTTAATCGATTACGAAGCATTCTGCGGACTACCCTCGGCCAGTTCTCCTGATCCTGACGTTGCCGGCGCGGATCAACTGGAAGTGACCGTTCATGACTTGAAGAAAGCCATCGATGCAGGAGCGGCGTTCACCTTGCTGGATGTCCGGGAGTCGTTTGAGCTTGAGATCGCATCGCTGTCAGCGGTCACTCACGTTCCTTTGCGCGAACTCGCCACACGTCATGAAGAGATCGCGAAATCCGGGCCGGTTTATATCCTCTGTCACTCTGGCATTCGCAGCCTGCACGCCACTCATACTCTGCGCGAACTGGGGTATTCGAGTGCCTTCAGCATCGCAGGGGGAATTACCGCGTGGTCGGAGAAAATCGATTCCTCGGTGCCGATCTATTGAGCTATGAAACTATCTGAATCCATGCTCGCTGTTCTTCGCTGCCCGGAAACGAGGCAGCCGCTGTCACTTGCAACGCCGGAGCAAATCTCCGATCTCGACTGTGCTGTAGACGGTACCACTATCACTCACGCCTTAATGCGCGAGGACGGGCAAGTCGCCTATCCAGTCGACGACGGCTATCCGGTTCTTCTGCTCGATCGACAAATTCGCAAGCCTGACGGTGGCAGCTGGTAAGAATAAAGTGCCTGCGGTTGGATATTCGTGTTAACATTGCGATGTTAAAATGCGTGCTCTGTTCTTTATCGCCATTGTTTCAGCTTGGACTGCCATCACACCGTCGACATGGGCTGGAGTTGTGGCTGCGCCATCGACCGATACCGCAGCGGATCACTGGGCATTCCAACGCATCGAACGTCCCGCTATTCCACAGTCTTCGGCTGGCAATGCGATCGATGCTCTCATTGAGGCAAAGTGGCGCAAACGTGACCTTTTCCCTGCCCCGCCCGCAGCTGATGACATTCTTCTGCGCCGACTTTACCTCGACCTCACGGGCCTGCCGCCATCGCCGAGAGATCGCGAGCAATTTCTCGCCGATTCCCGCCCGGATAGGATCGGCCGCCTGATATCAAGACTCCTGGCGAGTCCACGCTATGCTGAACACTGGGGCCGACACTGGATGGACATTTGGCGCTATTCGGACTGGTATGGATTAGGCGAACAACTCCGTAATTCCCAGAAACACCTCTGGCACTGGCGCGACTGGATTTTTGATTCTCTAGCCACCGACGAAGGCTACGATCAAATGGTCACGGCAATGCTGGCAGGCGATGAATGGCAACCGGGAAATCTCGACACAAGACGCGCAACCGGATTCCTTGCGCGCAATTACTATCTGTTCAATCGAACGACCTGGCTGGATTCCACCATCGAGCACACGAGCAAGGCGTTCCTAGGACTTACGATCAACTGTGCAAAGTGTCACGACCACAAGTTTGATCCCATCTCACAGGTCGACTACTATCGGATGCGAGCCATCTTTGAACCTCATCAGGTAAGGCTGGACGCAGCGCCTGGGCAGATTAATTTGAGCCAAAATGGTATCGCCGTCGCGTTCGACGATCACCCGGATGCTCCCACGCACCTTCATATTCGCGGCAATGAAGCGACACCAGACACATCAATTACCATTGCTCCTGACATTCCCACCCTTTTCGGAAATCTCCGTATTTCACCCGTCCAATTGCCTACAAACGACTGGTCACCAGGCACACGCCATGACGTGCAAGAGGCAAATCTGGAAGCAGCGAAATTAAGAGGGGCTGATGAGCATGCCGCGATGCAGGCCAGGATCGCAGCTGATAATGCGCTGCTCAACAACGCCCACAACGAACAAGAACTCTCTCAAGATGCTGCCCGACTGGAATGGAAAGCGGAACTTGTTCGCATAAAGCAGCAACTGAAAGTGGCAGAACAGAAGCACGCAGATGCGCCTACGGACGCGACCGCGAAGGCAGTCGCCGAAGCTCTGGAAAAATGCACCGCACTGGAGAAACGTGGCCCAGCTAAAGAACATACTCCCGTTCGCGGATCACAAAAGGCCCTTGAAACGCCGGAGCACAAATTCGACAGTTACTCTGCCACCTATCCACAGACCAGCACGGGACGTCGACTTGCGTTGGCCCAATGGATCGTTTCCAGAGACAATCCTCTTGCGGCAAGAGTCGCCGTCAACCATCTCTGGCTGCGCACCATGGGTGAGCCACTAGTCGCTGATATGGCGGACTTTGGCCTGCGCGCTCGGTCACCACTGCATCAGAACGTGCTCGATTTCCTCGCGGTCGAGTTTATGGAAAACGGCTGGAGCCTACAGCATGTGCTGCGACTGATCACCTCCTCCCATGCTTACCAGCGCAGCTCATCGAAGAAGTTCGCATCGTCTGAATCTGTAATTAACGATCCTGAAAACCGCTATTTCTGGCGAGCGAACGGCAAGCGAATGACTGCGCAAATGCTGCGCGACGCAGTCAATACCTGCGGCGATTCGCTCAACCTTGAAATGGGCGGCACGCCCCTTGAACTCAAAGATTCCTCAAAGCGACGCAGCGTCTATTTCCGCCACTCTCGTGACGACAGTTACCGTTTTCACGTGCCGTTCGACGATGCCAATATTCTCGAATGCTATCGCAGGCAAGAGAGCATCGCCCCCCAGCAGGCACTTGCCCTGATGAATGATCGTGACGTATTCTCCGCCTGCAAGCAGATCGCAGAACGAGAAATCGCCGACGGCACAGGACAGCGAGATTTTGTCATCTCCGCTTTTTTGCGAGTGTTAGGTCGTGATCCAACTGTTGACGAAATTGCCTCCTGCCACGAATCTCATGAGGCACTGATCGACGACGGAGCTGACGAGATTTCCGCTCGCACGGTAATTGTTCTAGCCCTGATGAACCACAACGACTTTGTCACCATTCGCTAATCCAATGCTATATCCACGCCGTAGATTTCTGCATGATGTCACCAGGGGCCTGTCAGGCGTCGCGTTGTTATCCATGTTGCAGCGCGATGGATTGGGCGACGCACACCTTGCCGACGGCACGTTACGCGATGGTAATGCGCACACGGCAGCCAAAGCGAAAAGCGTCATCTGGCTGTTCATGCGTGGCGGGGTCAGCCATATGGAAAGTTTTGATCCCAAGCCGGCGCTGAATCGCTACGCGGGCAAAACGATTGGCGAAACGCCCTATTCGGGAGTCCAGAATCCTGCGAACCTCGAGAATGTGCGCGTCGTCGTGGTCAACGATGCCAATGGCCAACAACGCAATGTCCTATATCCGCTGCAGACAGGCTTCCGCAACTATGGCCAGAGCGGACTCGCTGTCAGTGACTGGTTTCCCCACATCGGCAACTGTGCCGATGACATCGCCGTCATACGGTCGATGTGGACGACCGACGACAATCACGGGGCGCAGGTTCAGTTTCATTCCGGGCGGCACATGCTCGATGGTCAATTTCCGACCATTGGTGCATGGGTCAGCTACGGGCTGGGTTCGTTGAATCAGAATCTCCCCCAGTTCATCAACATGGGGCCGCGATTCTTCGACACGCGTGACGGTCACTATCTGGGCCCAGCCTTTGACGCAGTGCAGCTGAAAGTGGATCCGAAGCATCCCCTGCCCTACGCGCAGCCAGAAGGTGATATCAGCGCCGCGCAACAGCGTCATGCCTTCGAGCTGGTGTCTCGGCTCAATCAACTGGGGGCACGTAGCTACCCGGACGACGCATCCCTTTTGGCCCGGACAAAATCCTATGAACTGGCATACAGAATGCAGTCAGCCGTGCCGAATGCGCTGGACTTCAGTAAAGAATCAAAGGCGACCCGCAAGCTCTACGGCATCGACGATGAAGTGACGCGCCCTTTCGGCGAGCAACTCATTGCCGCTCGCCGATTGGTTGAACGCGGCGTCCGCTTCGTGCAGATTCAGCACGGCGATGGTGCAGCGGGCGCGTGGGATGCGCACTCGGGCCTGAAGTCGAATCACGAGAAACTATCGCGACAGGTCGATCTGCCAACGGCTGGATTGCTGAAAGATCTGAAACAGCGCGGACTACTGGACGAGACGATTGTCGTATTCGCCACGGAGTTCGGACGCACACCTGGAACACAAGGCGCTGACGGACGCGACCACCATCCCTACGGATTCAGCGTGTGGATGGCAGGTGGCGGAATCAAAGGAGGAATCGCCCACGGTGCCACGGACGAACTTGGCTTCCACGCAGTCGAGAATCGTCACTATGTCACCGATGTTCATGCCACGATTTTGCATCAATTGGGGCTCCACCCGCACAGCATGGAAATCTCCAGTAGAAAACGCCTGGAAATGGATTTTGGCAATGTAATGCACGACATCATCGCCTGACGAGGTTTTCTGGAATCGTTACGGACAGGACGAATTGTCTTTGTTTTCAACGATTTTCGGGAAAAGCTCTTGCATGAAGAATTTTGTTTTCTCAATCTTTCTCGCCGTGCTTTCGTCGACTTGCCTATGTCATGCAGATGATGCCGTTCGTCATTCATTTCTCGGCCTGGGAAAAGCAAACAAGGCAGTGATTTTCGACGAGTCTGGTGCTGTTGAATGGAAATTCGAACTCCCAGCCAGTGATGGATGGGTGCTGGAAAACGGCAATGTGGTGATCGCGGTTTACCCGTGCAAAGATTATCCCAATGGCGGAGTCGTGGAAGTCGAACGCGACTCGAAGAAGGTGATCTTCAGCTATCAAGGGACGCAAAAGGAAGTCAGCACGGCGCAGAAACTCGCCGACGGCACCTATCTGGTCGCAGAGCTGGGCGATTCTCCGCAGGCCGTGGTGGTCGACAGTGAAGGCAAGGTTCTCAACACTATGCCCCTGGCCTGCCAGAAAGAAAACGCGCACATGCAGACGCGAATGCTGCGAGCATTACCCAACGGCAACTACATTGCCCCGCATCTATTCGACTTTGCGGTCAAAGAGTATGAGCCAGAGACAGGAAAAGTCGTTCGTACGTTTGCCACAGACGACCGAGGCCGCGAGAAGCGCGACTGGCCATTCACCGCCATTCGACTGGCCTCAGGCAACACCGTCATCGGCTGTACCAACGGTAATCGTGTCATCGAAATCGATGGCGAAGGCAAAATCGTCTGGAGCGTTGACAACGACGACTTGGGCGAAAACCTCATCGCTGATGCCTGTGGTGTTCAACGTCTCCCTAACGGAAACACTGTCATCACCAGCTACCATGGTGGCGGCCCGGACAAAGTGAAACTCATCGAAGTCACACCCGAGAAAAAAGTCGTCTGGCGTTTCTCAGGTGGCGTCAATCCATTCCACCATTTTCAGATTCTAACGACCAATGGCAAAGCGCTGAAGGACAATACGATGCGCTAGTCCTTGCAGCTCCAGCCGAATCGACTACGCCATTCGGCGTTCGCGACCGCGGAAGAATTTCACCAGATCTACCAGGTAATCACGGTTCGTCATCACTTCGATCTGATCGATTCCCATACCGCGGAATTGTTCTTTCAAGGAGCCAGCTTGCTCTGCGCCTAGTGCCTCATAATGGCGGCGGAAGGCGGCGCTGCCGGTATCAATTTGGATCAATTCCCCGGTCTCTGCGTCTTCGAGTTCCACTAAACCCACATTCGGCATCTTGACTTCCACTGGATCAGTTACCGACACGGCAATGACATCATGACGCTTGCCGATCACTCGCAAAGAGCGCTCGCAATCGGATTCTAGAAAGTCGGAAACCAGAAAAACCACGGCTCGTTTGTTGGTCACTCGAGCCAGGAAATCGATGGCTCCAGATATATTGGTGCGTGCCTGCCGCGGCTTGAATTCCAGCAAATCTCTTATTAAGCGCAGCACGTGCGACGTACCTTTCGCCGGAGGCACGAACAACTCGACATCATCGGTAAAAACGATCAACCCGACTTTGTCATTGTTCTTAATCGCGGAAAATGCCAGTAGGGCGCACAACTCAGCGGCTACCTCGTTCTTCAGCTTGCCCTTACTGCCGAAATCACCTGAGGCAGAAAGATCAACCAGGAACAATACGGTCAGCTCACGCTCTTCTTCGAAGCGCTTCACATGAGGAACTCCTGTCCGCGCAGTGACGTTCCAATCGATCGACCGAACCTCGTCTCCGGGCTGGTATTCGCGCACTTCATCGAACTCCATCCCCTGCCCTTTGAAGACACTGTGGTATTCACCCGCAAGCACGTCATTGACCGCCTTGCTGGTGTAAATCTGGATGTAGCGGATCTTCTTCGCCAGTTCTGCAGGAATCATGGCACGTCAACGCTGGCTAGAATTTGACGCACGATGTCGTCTGAAGATTTTTCCTCGGCCTCGGCTTCGTATGTCAGAATGATGCGGTGCCGCAGCACGTCTGGCGCAATTGTTTTCACATCCTGCGGCGTCACATATCCGCGTCCTTCCACCAACGCATTGGCCCGTGATGCCATTGCCAGGAAAATAGTTGCACGAGGCGATGCCCCGTAGCGAATCAGCGGGCCAATATCGAGCCCGGAAGCCTCTGGATTTCGCGTCGCTTCGATCAAATTGACGATGTATTCCTCAATTTTTTCGTCCATGAATACCTCATCGGCCAAATCGCGCAGGCGCACGACATCCTCTGGTCGGATAATAGCATCGACCTCAGTTTGCGGCTTGGTACGCGCCATGCGCTTCAAGATCAACCGCTCCTGTTCCTTTGTCGGATAGGTAATGGTCAGCTTCATCATGAAGCGATCGACTTGCGCTTCCGGCAGCGGATACGTTCCCTCTTGCTCCACTGGATTCTGTGTCGCCAGAACCATGAATGGGTCATCCAATTGGAAAGTTTCATCGCCGATGGTAACTTGTTTTTCCTGCATCGCCTCCAGCAGAGCACTCTGCACTTTCGCAGGGGCCCTGTTGATTTCGTCTGCAAGGATAATATTGGCGAAGACTGGCCCCTTCTTGATCGAGAATTCGCCCGACTTGGGATTGTAGATCAGCGTTCCCAACACATCTGCCGGCAGCAAATCCGGGGTAAACTGAATGCGACGGAAAGTGGCCTGAATCATCTTCGCCAAGGTCGTCACCGTGAGTGTCTTCGCCAGTCCCGGAACGCCTTCGATCAGAACGTGCTGATTACACAGTAGAGCGACCAGAAGCCGATCAATCAATTCATCCTGCCCGACCACAACACGGTGGGCTTCGCTGCGAATTCGATTCAAAAGCGCGCTCTCCTGAGCAACGCGTTCCCCAATTTGTTTGACGTCTACTGCCATGGTTTTCTGATGATATTAGTAAGATCTAAGCGGCTCGGACGCCACTTGATCGGTTAAGCGTGCCGTGTGTTGACGCTTGTCTAAGAATGGACACGCTGCGACAGCGGATTCCAATGAAATTATCTGCAGAATGAAGGACAATCTCTGCGCAGGAATGCCGCAGTAAATCGACACTATTCCATTGACGAGTCCAAATAGACATTTAGAATGTATATTTAAAGATGGAACTGAGCCAATTTACCGACTATTCTCTGCGCGTTCTCATGTATGTGGGAATGACCGAGCGAGGGAACAGACCGCTCTCGAGCGATCAGGAATCGGCGGCACTTCCATCTGTCAGGGCGATCGCGGAGGCATTTCACATTTCCCAGAGCCATTTGGTAAAGGTAGTTCACAAGCTGGGGCAACTTGGATACATCCACACCTTTCGCGGGCGAGGCGGCGGCATCACTCTTGCAATGCCACCGGAGGATATCGTCGTTGGAAAAGTCGTCCGTCAGACGGAGAATCTGGCAATTGTAGAATGCCTGGCGCCCGGTGCCACCAATGCCACAGCAGGCGGCGGAGGTTGTTGCATTGCCCCGGTGTGCGAACTGAAACGCGTTCTCGCTCGTGCGCGCGATGCCTTTCTCACAAGTCTGGATTCAGCGACGGTGGCAGATTTGTTGGAACCCCATCGATCGCTGGTCAGCCTGCTGCAACCGTCTATCGACACTGTCGCCGCAATCAAATAGTCAAAATTTCCTGTCGCATGCGCTTCTCTAAATATTTCGTTCTTACTGGGCTTGGCCTCCTCAGCGGATTTGCTCTGACGACTGCTCGGGCTGGCGTCGAAGACTATGAACTCGAACCAATCCTTTACTCTGACAGTGATGCCTCAGACCGCATTGCGGCGATCTCTGCTGCCTACGAATCGGGTGAGCTTTCCTTTGGAAACGGCGGAGAGAAGGATGTCCTGGCAAAGGTTCTAGATTACCTGGGAGTCCCAGCGGCCTCTCAGGTTCTAGTTTATTCACGCACCAGCCTTCAGAATGATCGCATTCATCCCGCGACACCTCGCGCACTTTACTTTTCTGACGATTGCTATGTCGGCTGGGTGCAGGGAGGCGATATCGAGATCATTGCGGTCGACGCAAAGTTAGGGCCAGTCTTCTACCGAATGGCAGTGCCACGGAATCATCACACCAAACCGCAACTGTATCGCGATCGCAACTGCCTGAATTGTCATGGTGGTTCGCGTACGGGTGGCGTTCCCGGCCTGACCGTGAGATCCGTCTATGCAGACCATCGCGGATTCCCAATCTTAGGCGCAGGCACTTTCCGGACGGACCATTCAAGTCCGCTGTCCGAGCGCTGGGGTGGCTGGTATGTCACAGGATCACATGCCGGCGATAGGCATATGGGAAACCGGATTTTTGAAGAATCCGAGCCAGGCACGGCTGCGCTTGTTAAAGATTACGGTGTAGATCTAAAGTCCCTGGAAGGCATCATTGATACCTCAAAATACCTCGCGGCAACAAGCGATATCGTTGCTCTCATGGTTCTTGAACATCAGGTCACAGCGCACAATGCAATCACGCGGGCACAATTCCATACCGCTCGCTGGCTGCATCAGAACACTATCATGGCGAAGCACTTCGGAGATCCGGAAGGAACACTGAGCGCCACTACTCAGCGACTCATCCGCAATGAATCAGAACGCTTACTCAAAGTCCTGCTGTTCGTCGATGAAGTACCACTGGAAGACTGGGGGGTAGAAGGCGATGAGACATTTCAAGAACAATTCCTCGCTGGCGCAAGCAGAGGCGAGAGCGGTCGCTCGCTGCGCGATTTTCATCTGATGTCACGCTTGTTTAAGAATCGCTTGAGCTACATGGTCGACTCGCCAGCGTTCAAAAACCTGCCCGAAGAATTTACGGTCGTGTTCAACGAGATGCTCTGGGAGGCACTTAAAGGAAATGGCCCAAAGGAGTTTTTTCAACATCTACCTGAATCGGAACGACTGAGGATCATTGCAATCCTGCGCGAAACACAGTCACCAATTCCGCCCGCACTCCCCGCTTCATCGGTAAAGAAAAAGGCGCCCTGATAAGAGCGCCTTACAAAAAATATGGGGAGTTGTGATAGTGAGTTGGCCAGTCAGTGTTGTGCGAAAAGACTAATGGGCTGTCAACATTGGTGCGATAGGAATAAATGAACGCGCAGTGCGCAATTGTTGGCATGTCGCGGAGCGACACCTCATGATTAGCCGGGCGTTTTAACGCCCGGAGTCATTGAACACTCATTACGTAGCGGAGCGACCGTTCAATGGCGAAAGTTAAGAGCCTTCTTGACTACCAGAATGTTGAGCTGGCGCTCCGCGACGCATTGATTTCACTATCCAGGTACGGGCGTTGAAACGCCCGGCTATCGGTGCATTGTCGCTCCGCGACATCGTCAATTCACAGGATTGGATTCGGAACTATATCTCTACCAAATCAATCTTGAAGCTCAACTAGAACGGAATTTGATCGGAATCATCTGCCGCATCAGGAGCAAAACTTTGAGGTGCAGGTGCCGCGGATGCTTCACCGCCACCACTTTCACCACCTCCTCCCTGGGCAGAGGAATCGGTCGCTCCACCACCGGAAGAGCTAGCTCCTGAATCATAATTTCCACCAGAAGCGCCCCCCCCGCCACCGCCACTGCCGCCAGCTGATCCAACGAACTCAAACGAGTCGCCGATGACCTTGAGCTGGTAGCGCTTTTTCCCAGTCTCGCGATCGTCCCACGAGTCCATCTGCAAACGGCCTTCGATAAAGATGCCACCCCCTTTCTTCATGTACTGGGCGATCACTTCTGCTCGTCTTCCCCAGAATGTAACATCCACAAACGTCACTTCTTCACGCATCTCATCATCGACGCGGTATTTCCTGTTCACTGCAATCCCTAGATCAGTGACCGCAGTCCCCTTTGGAGTGTAGCGAACTTCAGGATCACGGGTCAAATTACCCATGAGCATGACTTTGTTGAACGATGCCATGGCGGAACAAGAATTTGGATTAGAAAGAGGAAGGGATAGAACGTCGCTCGGAGAAATTCAAGTCAGCCGAGGCCGCAATCATTGCCCCCTGAACGTATTAACCTTTGCGATGGTAATTCTGAAGGTGAACCAACGGGTTCAGTTTCAACTTGTCCTGCACTTTAGGAAGAGTGGTCGGCTCAGCCCTGAACTGGTAATTCACGTAGAATCCCTCGTCCAAGTGGCGTGCATTGTAGGCAAATTTCTGGCGTCCAAGCTTATCGATCTGCTCCAGCTTAGCACCTTGCTCTTCGATCTCACGACCAACGTCGCTGATCATTTTTTCAACACTATCTTCCTGTCCTTTGGTATTCAGGACAATTACACCTTCGTATTTTCGCATGTTTATCGTTTATTTTCAGTCATTTAAAGTGATCAGCTGTTCGTCAGACCGATGATTCCCTGGCCGATGCTCAGCCAGACCCATACCCCACTCCTGCACCGGAAATCAACAGGGTTTTCAGGGTTTTCGGCGATATTCACAGCCAACCAGCAGCAAATGCTCGTCTTGCCAATCCTGATGCAACGACAATCAGGCTCAGGATGGCTCAGTATTTCGCCTAACTCTGTGGTCGAGCCTTGCCGTTCCACTTGCCCATTGCGGCTTCGATCCCATCTTCCAGCATCGAATCAACTGCAGCTACCGCATCATCGATCAGCAGCGGCAACTCAGCCACTTCAGGCTTCGAGAATTTTCCTAGGACGTGAGAAACAAGTGGCGAGGCACCAGCTTCTCCCACTCCAAATCGCAGCCGAGGGAACTCCTGGGTAGCAAGGCAAGCGATGAGAGATTTGACTCCATTATGCCCGCCGGCAGATCCCTCACGGCGAATCCTGAACTGCCCGAAGGGCAACGCAATGTCATCGTAGACGATCAGACAATGCTCTGCGGGAACCTTGAAGAAATCTGACAATAATCGAATTGCCTGACCACTCTCATTCATAAACGTCAGTGGCTTTACGACTAAAGTCTCCCCCGCCCTGGCAACCTCAGCCTTCCACTTCAAGTGTGGAGTAAATGGCGCGCCGCCTCGCTCAGCAAGTCTATCAACAACAAGAAACCCGACATTATGTCGGGTTTCTGAATATTTTTTGCCGGGATTTCCTAATCCGACGATGAGTTGTTTGATCACTGCTTTTTCAAGGCCATCGTCGCTACCAGACGCATTGCAGGCTACGCTCTTTGAGGCAGAAGAAGCAGCCAGATCGGTGCCTGAATGAGAAGCTCTGGATGTGAAGAAAGCTCTTAGGCGCGAAAACATCGCAATCTTTCAACTGCGCTGGTTCGGCATGCCTAACGCTGCGCGCGACCTTGATTTCAGTATCATTCGGCACTCAGAGGCATACCAATTAGACTGGTTAGCTCTCGGCAGCATCTGCTTCACTATCAGCTTCACCATCCCCAACAGCTGAAGTAGCTTCAGCAGTCTCGCTGCCTTCTTCCGCCTCGCCTTCAATCACACGAGGAAGGGAGACCATTGCGACTACTACCTCGCCATCGATAGAAGCGGTCACACCATCGGGAATAATCAGTTCATGCACATGGAAGGCATCGCCCAGATCCACAGCGGTAATGTCACCTTCAATTATTTCAGGCAGGTCTTTAGGCAAACACTGAATCTCCAAAGAATGAATCTGCTGATCCAAAATTCCACCTTTCTTCACCCCCTCCGAGTCCCCAGTCAATTCAACAGGAACACTCGCAGTGAGTAGTTCATTCTCTTTAACAGCCAGAAAATCAACGTGGAGAATCTGACCACTGAGCGGATCGTGCTGCACATCCTGAATAAGCGCCAATTTAGTGGCCCCCTCTTCAATAATCTCCAGATTCAC
>JBNMNB010000085.1:0-28143 GCA_051270635.1 Verrucomicrobiales bacterium
ATTTCGACCCAGATGAACCGGAGCTCACATGTGCGCGGCACGGCGCACTAACATAGCAATAAAGCGAATTTCCCCTGCAGAGTTTTCCACACCATTGGCACCACAGCGGAAGACGATTGGTGTGAGGGGAGTGATCAAATTCAAAAAGGTTCGTTTGCGACGTCCATTCTTTGGGCTGGTGGTGCCCTCGCACTGATTTGTGTCGGTGTAATTGCTTACCATTCAGTGGAAGTGATCGGCAATCGAGAGGCGGAAAAGCCTGCTACAACTCCAGTAGTAAAACGACCTGGAAGCAGTGTGCAGGTAAACGACCTGCCCAAATTGGCAAAGCAGGCGCGCGGTTTTCTTCAATCTCCAGATGCGCCGGACGCCCACCGTATTCAGTCGATCTCCGGACCAGCATCCGAATTGCGTGTCGCCGGAAGAGACTACTTGATGCAACCAGTAAGGTTCGCTGATGGCACTCAACGGAATGCTTATTTTGCGATTACAGAGAACGGCTTGCAATTCGATACGGCCAGTTTCACCGGGGAATCAGATCTACGGTGGAGCGCGGAAACGAATTCCGGTGGCTCAATTGCTGTGAAACAAAGCGTTGGATCGCCAGGTAAATGCCGCCTCTACGTGCGTCCGGCTGACTACTTCAATTTCGCATTTTCTTCTTCCAGAGATTTCGTCTGTTTCAAACTTGATGATGCAAATATGAAGGTCTCTGCCTTCGGCTACGCCCGTCGTGATTCAGCTGTAGCGCGAGATCTTGAACGATTGTTCGGCAAAGAGGCAATGTCTTCTTCTGAAGGTCTGGCCACTCAGCGCCGCTGGACCGCGCATTCCCTGACGCTGGAGTTGTCGATGCCGGAAGGGCAGGCTCCCAACCAATTTTTAATCGAAAGTGTTCTCTCTGATTCATGGTTGCTGCCGAGCGACTCAGAACAGCAACAGGCGAACTCTATTCTCCTTTCCCAACAAACTCGATGACTCATTCTTCACTCTTCTCTAAAGCTCTTTCGCTGGGCATCATTACTGGTTCGATGATCGCTGGTGCGCTGCAGGCCCATGCCGTAACCGTCAACTGGACGACGGACATTCCAGGCATGCCGTTGTTTCAATCGGGTGGTTCTAATCTGGATTCCACTTTCAAGTTTGAGCTGGGGACGCTCGATTCCGGCCCGACTGGTTTAACTGTTTCAACCGTCGACGATAATTGGAATCCGATCGAACAGGAAGCCGCAAACGATTTCGCCATTCGCCCGAATGGAAATGTATTCGCACAATATGCGTCTGATCTCAATGCCAATGGATCCAACTGGGATAGTACGCACATTACTCCCACAGCGTCCTTTGCAGAAGGTTCTGATATGTTCGTGCTAGTGCACAATGGAACCTTCGATATTGCAGCGGATATGTGGACTGTGGAGCCAACGCAGTGGGCAGTGTTACAAGGGCCAACCACACCTGTCGGTGATTGTGGACCCTGGGAGCTTCCACTTTCGCCTGATACGCATGTCGGCAACAACGTGACCATGTGCCTGGAAGAAGGCACCATAGCGATTGGAAATCTGACTGCAGTTCCTGAGCCATCTGTCGCATGCTGTTTTCACTGGCAATCGGTGGATTGGCGATGAGGCGCCGGCGCTAGATTCTTCGCTGGCTGGCGATTTTAGCTGCCTGCCCCAGTAGGCCTACCACTATTCGCTGCTTTTTGCGCGCTTCCATTGACGAATGGTGCGCATAGACAGTATGGAAGCAGTGAAATGAGCGCAGATTCCCTCCAGGCAGAAATAAAAGAAATGATGATCGACGAGCTGATGCTCGAAGAATCGGCCGACGAAATTGATAGCGAAACGCCGATTTTTGGACCGGAAGGTCTGGGATTGGATTCGGTCGATGCATTGCAGCTCGTGGTAGGAATAGAGAAGCGCTTTGACCTGAAACTTTCTGATTCGGAGACTGCACGAGGTGTCCTCCGCAGCGTGACTACCATTGCCGAGGCAATCGAACAACATCGAGCCGCTGCGCAGTGAAGGCCCCAGGTTCGACTAGCGCGATCTCCTGCGATGTAGCAATCATCGGTGGGGGGCCGGCAGGCTCGACAGCAGCCACCTTTCTTGCGCGCGAAGGATTTGACGTTCAGGTTTTCGAAAAGGAACGCTTCCCGCGGTTTCATGTTGGCGAGTCATTGTTGCCGTACAATAATCCACTCTTCGAAGAGTTGGGAATTCTGGAAGAGATTGAGAGCGCGGGGTTCATGGTCAAACACGGCGCGCAGTTCCATATCGGCGACGGCAGCCGCAGTACCAAGTTTCGCTTTCGCGAGGGCTCGTTCACCGATCATCCGACTGCATTTCAAGTCGAGCGTTCGCGTTTCGATTCGATCCTGTTGAGTCACGCTGAGAAGTCGGGTGCCACTGTTCGTCAGGAGACTGCAGTGACGCAGTGCAAATGGGATACTGAAGGCTGCGCGACTCTCACGGTGCAGTCACTTCGTGACGATAATTATTGCACTGTTAGTGCGCGGTTTGTTATCGATGCCTCTGGTATTACGAACTTTACTGGCAACCGGCAAAAGCTTCGTGAAGATCATCCTGAATTGCGTAAAGTAGCAATTTTTGGCCATTTTGAAGGTGTACAGATGCCGGCGGGTGAAGAAAGCGGCGACATCGTGATCGTGCGGTTGAAAGATGCCTGGAGCTGGCTGATTCCATTGTCCGAAATGAAGACGAGCGTGGGAATAGTCTACGACAAAATTGCACTCAAAGGGGCAGTTCCAGCTGATCTTTTTAACGCATCAGTGGTCGATCATTCTGCCTTGCAAGAAAGGATGGCAGGCGCGGAAATCATAGGCAGGCTTCATACGATTTCCGACTTTTCTTACACTAACAGAAAACTGGTCAGCGAACGCTTGGTGCGTGTGGGCGATGCTGCGGCATTTCTTGATCCCATTTTCTCATCCGGTGTTTATCTGGCCATGATCGGGGGCAAAGCTGGTGCCACTGCGGTAGCCGATGCGCTGCGAAAGAATGCGGTGCTGACCGACAAGATGCGACTCTATGAGAAGCGCTGCCGCGCAAACCTTGAGACCTATCGGAAAATGATTGAGCGCTTTTACACTCCAGATTTGATGGAGGTATTGATGACGCCGCGCGACTTTTTCCGTGTGCCAGAAGCAGTGAATGCCATACTGGCTGGGAGACTCGATGGAAGCTGGGCTGTCCACTGGCGATTGAAGCTGTTTTACATGCTCGTTCGCCTCCAGAAGAGGCGCGGATTCCTGCCGCGGATTCCATCTCTTCGCTGATGCGAAAACGAAAAGAGGGGCATCGCCTGCCCGTTCAAAAAGGCCGACTGAATCCTATCAGTCCACCCAGCGCATCGATGCCAGGATTGGGATCAGTCATTCCACGATTCGACATGTGTTGAAAGAATGCGGAAGCCGAAAAGAACCAGTCTTTGGTGATGCGGACGCGCACGCCAGACTTAGCAAACCAGTTCAATGTGAAGTCTTGCCCCTGTGCTCCGACAACGTCCTGGCTGTCGACCGTGCCAAATCCTCCTCCGGCAGAGGCAAAGATGCCAAAGCTTTCCTTAGCGTTCCACCACTCTGCCACTGGACTGGCAGAGAATCCGAGATAGTAAGACTCCGGCCCTTTCACAACTGCTTCAACCAGTAGACTATATTGCGGACGCACCAGCCACTTTCCACCAAAGGCACGGCCGCCAAAGTGGCGCGGTCCACGCACGCTGAAGATCGTGGGGGCCAGTTCGTAATCGAGGGGTGTTTCATCACTGATCTTCCACAGGAATCCGCTTTCCATCTCAAAGATCCATCGTTCCTCGATCGGTGGTGTCATCGTGGCCACCTCATTCCGCGGAATCAATGAGATAGGATCTGAATCCCACAAGTCACCAGCAGATGCCTGACAAGAAATGGCGAAAAGAACCGCGCTGATAATGCTGGTAGCCCGGGAGAAGCCAGGGCTCCGACTGCTGAATGAAATGCATTCCATAAACGAACAGGATAATCACCCGAAGATGATCCGCTGGCAAGGCTGGACTGGACTTAGAAATCTGGTTGCAGCGCCTCAATGTTATTAACGACTTGCTCCATTCGTCAAAACACGCTCTCTTTTTAAGATGCCGATCTTACGAACTTTCCGCAAGTGCCGAAGTTGCACGATTGCACTGATTTCTGCGTTGACGCTTCAAGCTGTCGTTGCAACTGGCCAGGAACTCTCGATTGCAGA
Organism: Verrucomicrobiales bacterium; assembly: GCA_051270635.1. Lineage (GTDB taxonomy): Bacteria > Verrucomicrobiota > Verrucomicrobiia > Verrucomicrobiales > DEV007 > JAGROY01. Next base: position 4,245 of record JBNMNB010000085.1, read on the forward strand.
CCAGCTGGCGAAGTTGACAGCAACCCATCAGGAAAAGGTCGACGCCTTTCACAAAGAATACCGGGCGGCCGAGACGAAGGAGGATCGCAGCAGAATTTCGAATAGCTTCCCTGATGCTGCGGAAGTGGCAGAGTCAATGCTGGCACTCGTCTCGGATCAACCAGAGAGCGAAGATGCTGCGACAGCTGCGCGGTGGGCATTGCGAAATGTTCGAACCGCACCATCGGATGCCGTCATCAGTATCTTAAAGGAGCAAGCAAAGTCTGATGCATTTCATGAGCTCGCGCTTAGCTGTTTATATGGTCAGACCGAAGAGATCGCCGCCATTCTCGATCAGGCGATCGTTGAGAATCCAAGCAACAAAGCAAAAGCCGCCGCCGCATTTGCACGCGCAACCAGCATGGGCCGCTCGGCTGGAGCTGATGAAAGTGAAAACAACAAGCGCCGCGAGTATCTTGATCTGGCGGTGAAGCAGGGAGGCGACCTCCAGTATGGCAAACGGACTGTCTCCGATAGCGCAGCCGCCATCATTTTCGAAGTAGAGAATCTGGCGATCGGAAAAACAGCTCCCGATATCAAAGGCGAAGATATCGATGGTGTGGAATTCGCTCTTTCAGATTATCGTGGGAAGGTGGTTGTAATCGATTTTTGGGGAGACTGGTGAGGGCCATGTCGGGCGATGTACCCACACGAGCGGTCGCTCGAGGAGAGACTCAAAGATCAGCCGTTTGCACTTCTTGGCGTCAACAGCGATCCTAAGGAGAACGTTGTGGAAGCACTGAAGCGCGAGAACATTACGTGGCGCTCCTGGTGGGATGGTGGGGATACCAGTGGCCCCATCGCATCGCGTTGGAATGTTTCCGGTTGGCCAACGATTTATGTCATCGACCACAAGGGCATTATCCGATTTAAGAACGTGCGCGGTGAGGCAATGGACAAAGCGGTCGATGAATTGCTGGCCGAAGTGAAGGCGACACTCAGCGAATGACCGCTGCACCATTGAAGCATCACGTTGTGCGGGCGATTGCGTTATTGCTCGCGAGTATTCTGCTGCTCGATTTAAGCCTGGCTCAAGACGCTCCTGCCAAGGTCAAGGTTGCCGTGCCAACATTGGATACGACCCGTGTGGCAGCAGCCGTAGCGAAACTTTCGGATCAGCCAGGTGCACAAAGCGGACTGGTAGGATTCTCTTTGAGAATGCTTGAGCCGGTATCCATTGCTGCTCCTTCGCTGGCGACACACGGTGACAAGAGTCTTCTGCCAGCGTCCACTTTGAAAACGATTACTACAGGCAGTGCGCTGGCGATTCTAGGTGCTGATTTTCAATTCCCCACGGTTCTGCAGTTCGATGGAAAAATTGATGAAAGCACGGGATCATTGAGCGGAAATGTCTTCGTGCGTGGCAGTGGCGATCCAACCCTTGCCAAAGACGGCTGGTTGGGCCTCTTCGCTGAGTGGCATGCCGCCCTGCTGGCCGCTGGGATCAAAGGAATTGATGGCGCAATCGTCGGCGATGACAGCGTGTTCACGAGTCAGGCGATTTCCGGTGGATGGTCGTGGGACGATATCGGCAACTACTATGCGCCGCCTGTGACTGCCCTCAATTTCCATCACAACACCTTTTTCATTACCTTTCAGCCGGGTGCTGTAGGCAGCCTTGCTCGGCTCGTTTCGACCAGTCCTGAAATCGCTGGACTTGAACTTATCAATGAGATGCGCACCAGCACGGCGACTTCAGGTGATCAAGGTTACGTTTACGGTGCCCCCTATGCCGATACCTATTTTCTGCGCGGCTCGATTCCAAAGAAGTCAGGCAAGTTTTCGATTAAGGGAGCGATTCCTGATCCAGCCTGGTTTTGTGCGCAGCGCCTCCATCTCTATTTGAAAGCCAAGGGGATTGTGGCAATCGGAGAGCCGACCACTGCCCGCCGTGGTAATTTTAGAAAGCAGGGTGCCCGCACTGACATGCACACACATTTGTCTAAGCCACTTGGCGAACTGATTCATTCAGTGAACCACGAGAGCCTCAATCTCGACGCGGAAGCCATGTTGAAAGCCATCGGCGTGACCGCATCAAGAGAGGGGGCGACCACTGCCGGTGCTGCAGCAGTGGCAGAATTTCTCCAGGCCAATGCAATCGATACCACAGGATTCGATATGGCCGATGGGTGTGGGCTGTCGCGTGGCAATGCTATTTCCCCCAATCAACTCACCGCAGCACTTGCACTCTTTCAAAATCTGCCAGGAGCAGAGGCATTCCGGGCGTCACTGCCAGTTGCGGGGCGAAGTGGAACGCTCAAATCGATCGGCGGTGGCACCTCCGCAGAGGGACGGATTAGGGCAAAAAGCGGCACCATCAATCGAGTGAAATGTTATGCCGGTTACGTTGATTGTCGCTCTGGAAAGAAAGCGGCGTTCGCTATTATGGTGCACCAATACTCAGGAACGTATGCGCCCATAAAGGCCGGAATAATCGCCATCATGGCACGCATGGCCGAACTTTGACTTCTACAAAGAATGAAGAAAGTACCGCAGAACAGGGCTTCGTTCGCTCATCCTAGACATTAGTTTAGGCCCCGAATGGGCCAGGGACGTGGATTTATTCGTGTTGATAGAGCGGTCTTCAACGCAGGCACCGCGCATCACTCGGAGCGTGATAACTGATGAGAGGATCGAGCTGGACGATGGCGTTGAATCCGAAGGTGTGAGCACTTCATTTACTGATACGATTTCCATACCGGATGCTTCAGGCTCTGGTTACTATCGAGTGGTTGGGCCTTGAATTTGTTTGATTTGCTCTTCCGTGAGATTGGCGACACGAATGGCGCGAGCAATGGCGAGGTGGTCAGCATCGGGCGTTGGTGAATTTGCCAGGAATTCATGTGCCCATGATGTTGCCTGCTCGGGCGACATGCTGAACCATCGCCTTGCGAGGGCTGATACTGCTGCAGAGCGCAGGTGACCAGGAATGGCACCGCTTTGCAGATATTCTGCAGCTGATTTCGGAGAACTACCGGCCCAGTTATCGAACAATTTTCGAGTGAGTGCTTCGCCATGCACCGGCGGAAATTTCTGCGCCCACTCGATGCCTTCAGCGTCGGAATATTTCCTCGCAAATTCCTCAGCGATGGTGCCCAGTGCCGCATTCTCTGGATGTTCGTGGAGCAACGCGGCGGCTGCTTCAGGAGATTGGCCATAGAACACAGCGTTCTCAACTTTCTCGATCGCCTCGCTTTTCTCGCTGGCCCTTTCCAGGCTAAACGCCCACTGTAGCGCTGCCTCGGGGTCACTCTTCCAGAGTTGAGAGGTGATTCGCCCGGCGAGAAAGCCGTAGTCTTTGTCGCGTGGCAGTCGTTGATACATTTCTATCGCCAACACAGGATCTGCTGAAGCGACTTCGTCGGCAATGGATGATAGGGCGCGCTCCACTTCTTTCCCTCTCGACCCATTCTATCGCCTTGAGTGGATCGGACTTGGCAAGTTCTGAAGCAATTTGACGGCCCAATTGTCTGCGAATCTCCCCGGATTCGCTTTCTTGGAAAAGCCGTTGTGACAGCGCCATATCCTTCTCCACGATATTCGAGGCGATGGAGGAAATGTGATCGTTCATGTCTTCGCCATTGTCGGGATTCTGCAGCCACTCGATCGCTGCGGCGGGATCTTGATTTATACCCAGTCTCCGATAAGATCGGAAAGTGTGTTGCCCCGTAGAAAACCGTTCGGCGATGCTGCGAGCATGGGCACTGCACGTGCCAAATCGTTCTCGGCCCATTCCGTGCCTGCTCGACCATGGTCGAGATCCGGGTGCTTCGCTAACAACCGCATGACGACTTCTAAACTGCACGCATCGATGACCATGCCGCCTCGCTCTCCAAAGTTCCACTTGCCCTGATTTTTAGCAGCGTATTCCCAGGCTGCGTCTGGATCGGATGCCGCCCAGGTTAAGAAGAGTGCCTCATCGATCGCATAGCCAAAGCGGTTACGCTCGTTGTCGACAAACGCTGCCATGCCTTGTGGATCGAGATCCGCCCAGCGGGTCGCAACAATCTCCTGAAGGCCTTCGTCATCGGAGAACTGAAGCAATAGCCGACGCAGCGTGTCGGGCGTGGCTTGCCTGAGCAGTGCAAGCAGCCGGACGCTGCGCTCGAAACAACCCGCAATCGCGGCCACGTTACCAGCCTGATGAAGGATCTCGATTTGCCGCGTCGCCTCCTCATTCTTGAAAAAAATATCGCTCTCTAACATTGCTGCCAGCTCTACAGTTGACTTAGAGTGATTCCATTCGCGCACGATTCCACCAGCAAACCAGCAAACCAGCCAGCTGTGCCTGCTGCGGCTAGCGCGATGATGATGCGAATGAACCTTTGCAACTTCATGGATGATCGATGCGGTAAAGTAGCGCTTGGCGAGTAGATTCCTCGATCGACGAGTCGGCGACTGCTTGTCTTGCCGCCGCTGGATCGTCCCAGGCGATTTGATCGATCACTGAGTAAAGTGTGGACTCACGGACTGCAGAGGTCTTGATCGATTGCGCCCAGATCAAAGCAGCTTCGGCATCCTCGGTGGCAATCGCTCTTGAGAAGGCGGCGACGGTGCCATCGCGGGCCGGGTCTTCGGTGGGAAGTGTGTCGATCCATTCCGATGCGGTGGCGGCATCAGTCTTGACGAGGTTCCTGGCAATGCTTGTCCATGCTTGCTCACGTTGGTCGGGAGCCTCCAGCGAGGCGGCCCAGGTCAACAGTTCCCCCGTCTGGCCGTCAGAACGGTAGTGCCACATATCTGCAATGTTGGTGACAATGTTCCCGTCTCCTGTGCTTGCCACTTCGGGATAGGCGGCGAGTAACTCAGCGGCATCTTTCGGATAAACCGTTTCCCATGGGCCAGACCAGGACGCCAGGCTGCCGATCAATTCTGCCAGGAAAGCATTACGCTGCTCGCCCTGCGGCATTTGCCCGGCGTAGTCGAATAACTTGGCACGCCTGCCCGCATCGTCGAGTCCTGCCATTGCTGATTGCGTAAGTGCGGGGAGCACTGCGGCACGGTCGGACGCAGTTAGCGAATAGAGCGCAAGTGCAGTCTCGTCAAAACTCCACGAGTCAGATTTTACCAGGCCGCGCAGTGCTGACTGCCGGATTGCCGTGTCCTCGATAGTGGCGAGACGCTCGTAAATTTCCGCGTGGCCGATCTTCATTCCTCCGAACTGTCCGGACCACTGCAACCATCTCTCAGCGGATCCTAGATTGCCACTTGCTTTGGCCAGCGAAGTCAACAAGGACGCCAACGTGTCTGGAGAATCCTGTGCAGCCCGAGGAATGAGCTCCGCTTCGATCAAGGAATCGTAGTGCCCCAAGCCGAGATACTTGATGGCCCATTCTCCTGCGGCAATCGGATCAGCGTCGCTGAGATTGCGGAAGACCGTGAGAACACTGGCCTTGCTATCGATTCCCATCTGTTGCGTGAAAAGCGGAAGCAATGCCCCGGCATCATCGGGATGGTCGAGCGCCCAGTCGCTGTCGAGTACGGCATCGAGACAGCTATCCCGCGTCGCGCCGCCCTCCATCTTACGCACCCATTCGACAGTAGCCGCTGGTTCCCGATGCATCCATGCGCTGGCGATTCCGGCATACGCCTGCGGACGAAGGTCTGCCGGCAAGGTCAGGACGCGTTCCATTGCCGCCACGCGATTGTCCTCTGCCAGTTCAGAAAACACTTTGGCAATTCCTTCGGCCGAACGGATTGACTCGGCAGGCAACTGTTCGAGATAATGCTCGCTGAATAAAACTGCACCGCACAGTCGTCACGGCACCAGGCAAAAGCACCACCAGGATCAAGCTCCAGCCACCGCCCGATGAGAAGCCGCCTCATCAGCGTTCGCTGCGATGGACGGTACAACGTTTTAAGTGAATCCAGCCGCTCTTTGATCTCGTCCACTGATGCCGACTCCACATCGGATTCAGAAGTAGCCATGGCAACATCACCACCAGCGGAATTGCTGGCAGTAAGCAGGGGAACAGCGGGTCGCGTCTCAAGCGGAACGGATCGCTCAGGTGCGGGAATCGGATACAGAATGCGCAAGACAAATGCGGCCGCAAATGTTCCGATCATCCATGTCTCCCAGTTTCGCCATCCAACGAGTTTCATCTTGAGGCTACGCTACCTCATACGACGACCTGCGGCGATGACATCTTTAATTCTAATTAGGTTCGTCCGGATCTGTGAGGGGCGGCTCTATCCCGGAAGCGCATCTACTTCCTGATCGGATCGATCCGAGGCTGCGCGGCGACCTGCGGCGCGCAGGAGTCCGGGGCAGAAACGGTGCAGTATCCCCAGAATCTTAGCGTGTCGGGTGATCGTGATGATCGCCTTGTTTTTTTCAACCCCGGCAAGCATTTTGACGGCACATTCCTCTGGCGGCATGGCCCATTTTACGATTCTGGCGCTTGATTCAGAGGTGGGCAGGTCACCGACAGTTTTGCTGTCGAAAAGAGGCGTCTTGATGAATCCCGGACAAACGGCACTCACTCTTACTCCGTGCGCTGCGGCCTCGATTCTCAGGGAAGTCGAGAGGCCGACGACGGCGTGCTTTGACGCGCAGTAGGCGACGATCCCTGGCACTGGAATAAGGCCGGACAGGCTCGCAGTATTGACGATGTGGCCGTGCCCCTGGCGAATCATCACGGCATAGGCAGCGGCTGTTCCAGCGAAAACGCCCCCCACATTGACATCCAGGATGTGCTTCCAGTCGGCGCTGGGAAGGTGGCTGAAATCGCCATTCACCGTGACGCCAGCATTATTGAACATGAAATCAAGGCGTCCCAACTTTGCCGCAATGTTTTGCACGAAATTTTCCACTGCGTCGTTGTCGGTGACATCGAGGTAGTGAGCCATTGCCTTACCACCCTTTGCCGTAATGGTTTCTGCGGTCGCCGTCGCGGCATCGAGTTGAATGTCGGCCAGTACCACCTCTGCGCCCTGTTGCGCCAGGAGGATCGCCAGCGCTTGTCCGATCCCGGATGCGCTGCCGGTGACGATGGCGATTTTGTTGTCAAAGAAACTCATGTATCAGCTGTCAAAGTGACTGGCGGCAGCGATCGTGAAGTGCTCAGGATCCATCTGCTGATGCTCGCGCCGAAACGTTCGCGCATTGTAAGGGTAAAGAGTCGGAATCTCGCCATTTGGACGTTTATACCAGCTATGGCATCCGGCTGCCCAGACGGTCTTTTGCAAATCGCGCTGGATTCGTTTGTTGTAATCAAGGTGGGCCTGCTCCGTCACGGAGACCAGTTTTTCGTCTCCAGCTTTTTCGATGCATTGCAAAATGAGGTCGAGTGCAGCTTCGATGAGGTAGAGGATCGATGTCGAACCGACACCGGTGTTCGGCCCGGTGACCAAGTAGAAGTTAGGAAAATCTGGGACGCAAACGCCGCGGTAAGCTGTCGGTAGCGCTTTCCAACGTTCTTTCAGGGACTTGCCACCTTGCCCGATGATCGAAATTCTATCGAACCAGACATCGAGATCGTAGCCCGTCGCATAGATGATCACGTCTGCCGCGTGGTGTACTCCATCTTCCGTGTCGATACCGTCCGGAGTCATTCGATTAATTGCCGATGTGGTCAATGTGACATGCTCGTCATTCAATGATTGATAAAAATCATCTGATAGAAGGACACGTTTACAGCCCAGCGGGTAGTCAGGAATCAGTTGTTCCTGCAAGGCGCTGTCTTTGACTGCTGAGTGCACATACGCTTTTGCCATGGCTTCGGCTTTACGGCGAAAAAAGGTGTCATCCTTCGTCTTCACTACCCGATAGTTCACCAGCTCACTGCGGATGAAAATGTAGTAACGGTAAAGTTGCTGCAGCCATGGCAAGTGGGCGAAGCGAGATTTTTCCTTTTGCGAATAGTCGCGGTCGTCGCGTGGCAAGATCCAGTTCGGCGTGCGCTGGAAAACCGTCAGGCGTCGGGCTATTTTGGCCACCTCTGGAACAATCTGCACCGCACTGGCAGCGCTGCCAATGATGGCGACGTTCTTGCCCTCCATGTCGATCGAGGAATCCCACTGCGATGTGTGCATTGTCGGGCCCTGGAATTGATCCATTCCATTCAGCTCTGGCAGCTTTGGGTAGTGTAGACCTCCGGTCGCGGCGATCACATGCCGGGCCCACACGCTTTCACCATTGGCAAAGTGAATCTGCCAACGTGAACTGGCATCATCAAACTCGATGGACGCGATTTCGGTAGCCAGTTGAAGGTGCGATGAGACGTCGAACTTGCGCACACAGTGCTCGATGTATTCGCGGATCTCTTGCTGCGGTGAGTATACCCGAGACCAGTTCGGATTGGGCTCAAACGAATAACAGTAGAGGTGCGACGAAATATCACAGGCAGCACCGGGATAGCGGGTGTGGTACCAAGTGCCGCCCACCCCACTTGCCTTGTCGAACACGCGGAAGTTCGTGGTTCCCCGCTTCAGCAATTGAATTGCCGCTCCAATGCCGCTGAATCCCGCACCGATGATCGCCACATCCAGCATTATTTCATCGATTCGAGGTTTAGCAAAGTAGTGTGCACGAGGGGAGATAGACCAGCTAGTTGCTGCCGTGTCAATCGAGCATCCACCGATTGAGTCTTATGGTAAGGCTTACGCATGAAAATTGATCAAAACTTCGAGCACCTGACGTAGTAGGAATCTGTCTTCACCAAGCTCACTCCGAATCCAGTGCACTGCGCAAGGGACAAACTTCGCCATCAGCGCGGGCATCGGCCGTTATTCTGTAGCGATCTAACAGGCGCTTCGATCTTTGTGCCAGCATGCGTCGCACTTCGCGTCTCTTGCCTTTTTCGCGAGGGATCACCATCTCATCATAGGCTGTGGTCTGGTGCCGCATCCATGCGATCGTTGCGGCTTCGGCGCGTTGCTCAATTGGGATCCGCTGGGTGCGCGCCACTGTGCCACTGCCGACGGGCACCGCGTGATCCGCGATCGCTTTCGCCATTGCTTTTGCCAGTTCGTGATGCGCCGGATGAAAGTTGAGGTAGTCGAAAACGGTGGTCTCGAATTCTCCGGCGTAGGCGACTTGTTCTTTCTCTCGTCGCGCGCGCCCGGCATCCAGTTTTTTTTGATAGGCAGGATCCAGGCGCTCTGCCTCCAGCTCTGCGCGCAGTGCCTCGATGCGCTCTGCTGGAGCCCAGATGCCGCGCGAGAAACGCTTGCGGCCCTTCATCTCGATCATCGTCCACGTCGGCCCATCTTTCTTGATCCGACGACTCATCGCAGCGTCGCCGGGCGGTAGCAATCCCCAGTCTTCCGGCACGTCCAGCGTCTTGTCATCGGCGTTCAACACCTGGCGGGGATTCTTCGACGGGCGGACTTCCAGGGATTCAATGGGCATGCGGCAACGAGTCTTAGCGCAGTCACGCTAAAGCGCAAACGGATGCTGTTGCGCTCACTCCGTGACTACTCATTTGGCAAATTCGACAAGACGATTCGATACCTAGCTTCACCGGACTTCAGTCGATCGAAGGCATCGTTGATTTTGCTCATCGGGAACATCTCCACTTGAGGCTGAATCTGATGGTGATTAGCGAAATGGAACATCTTTTCGATAGTTGCAGGGCTACCCACGGGGGAGCCTGACACTGATCGCTGTCCCATGATCAGAGGCATGGCGCCGATGTCCAGAGGCTCGAGCGTGGCTCCGACAAAATGGAGACGGCCTTTGGGCTTAAGGGTGTTGATGTAAAGGTTCCAGTCCAGCTTTACATTGACCGTCGAAATGATGAAATCAAAGCTGTTGGCTGCGGCTTCGATTTCACTTTCATCGCGCGAGTTCAGAGTTTTGTGCGCTCCAAGCTCAAGCGCTTCCACTTTCTTCGATTCGCTTGAAGTGAAAGCAGTGACTTCGCAGCCCCAGGCGTTGAGGAATTTGAGGGCAATGTGCCCGAGGCCACCGATGCCGATGACGGCTACCTTGTCAGTCGATTTCACATCGAATTGCACAAGCGGATTGAACACAGTGATGCCTCCACAGAGCAGTGGTCCGGCGGATTTTAGATCGATACCTTCGGGCACGGCAACCACGCTTGTGGCATCGGCTCGCACTTTGTCTGCAAATCCGCCGTGTCGTGCGACGATGGTTCCCTCCGCGCTGGCGCAAAGGTTTTCGTCTCCGGTATGGCATGATTCGCAATGCCCACAGTAAGCGGAGTGCCAGCCCAGGCCCACCGCGGTGCCCACTTCCAGATGCTGGATGCCGTCACCCACTGCCGCAATTTTTCCGATGACTTCGTGGCCACCTACGAGCGGATACTGGGAAATGCCCCACTCGTTATTGATCATGCTGAGGTCGCTGTGGCAGATACCGCAGTAGAGCACGTCGATTTCAACCTCGTTCGCGGAGAGATTTCCCACTTCGTAGGTAAAAGATTCCAGTGATCCGCCAGGTTGGGTGGCGGCGTAGCCATTGATGGTAGTCGCAGTGCTCATGGTTTGTTGCAGGTTTTTGCTTGGTGTAAAGGATGTCTTTTCTGATCAAGAATTGTGAATGCTATCTCTGCGTCAGGAAGCCTCTTTGCGTAGCCGGTTCTGATAGACTTTGGTCGCGCTCTTCATTCGGGTGAGAACGTAGTAGACGGTCTGGCTGCGTTGGCGGACGAGGTCGGCGCCAACAATTTTTGGAACGAAATCTGCGGGGACATCGAGGATGTCTTGCAGCGGGCAACCGTTCAAGCCGCGGCATAGAATTGATGTCATGGCGCGGGTGAGGGTCTGCACTTCATGGCCAAGGGAGACTCTGAAGGTAGCTGTCGGCTGGCCATTGGCATCTTCACCGGCATTTAAGTAGATGCCCACCGTGTCAGTGCATTCTTCGTCTTTGCGCACATCTTCAAGATCAAAAGTTTCGCCCTCGGCTGGCCCCCATTTGGTGCTGTTCTCCGCATAGGTCACCAGCATCTCGCGACGCTCGGTCTCGGGAAGATTCTCGAACAGGTCAATAATGTCCCGCAAATCGGCGGGGTAGGGGGCGGAAGGAGAAGCGTCGCTCATGTATCAGAGACTCGGTTCAATCTTTACGGTTTCAAGGATGAATCTCGCCAGCACGGGAATCTCAGATTTTGTTGAGTTGCAGAGTTTCATGCATTCACAGGAATTGCTGCAAATCTGCAAAGGTTAGCGTTTGACCTGCGGGCCGAATCAAGATTAGCTGAGTCGTTGAGTGCCAGTAACCAAATGTAGTCGTAATCGTAGATGGATAGAGGATGTTTGATCACAGTAGTCTTCATGACGGCGCTTTGCCTCGCAGCGGCGGGTTGCATCTTCTATGCGATTCGCTCAAGCGATGATGAAGTGGTTCCAGCGCCGTCAATTGGCACCATCACTCAGGGATCTGTCGAAACTGCGCGAATTTCCAGGATCCCGTGGAACGAAATCGATGCGATCTACCGAGTTGCCCCCAGACCGGAAACATCCCGCCAGTCACCGGATTCCAAATCTCAATGGCCAGATTTGGAAAAAACAGTCGGAGCTGATCTGAAGAAAGAATCGCTTTGGGCAAACTACAAAGGACGAATCGTTGAGTGGGAGGGGGAAGTTGTGGAAGTGAAGCACGGCAGCGCCATGACGACACTGGGAATCAAAATGCGCGATTCTAACACCACCAGAAAAGATATCCTTCTGGCTCTCAAGAAAACAAAGACCGAATCAGCAAAAGCTAAAAAGCTCAAGAGTGGAGACCGTCTAAAATTCAGAGGCCGCTTGAGGAGTTGGGGGGTAGTCGTCCAATTTGCCATGGATCAGGGCGAGATTCTCGAGTGAATGTCAGATTGACCAAGTCGGACTTTGATCTTGAAACTTAATCAGTGAATCAATTTCCCTACATGATGCCGCTCGCTTTCGCAGCGGCCATGTGGCTGGGTATTCTGCCATGTGGTGCAACTTTGCCCTGGTCTGCCTCTGCAACTTGGCAAGGCGCGTTACCGAAAGCGGGGGATGTGGTAACGATTGAGGAGGGAACAACCGTTCTACTCGATCTTACCCCTCCGGAGTTAGGTGGACTGATCGTCAAAGGGAACCTGATCTTTGATCGCCGGGACATAAGCTTGTCAACCGGCTGGATTCTCGTCGACGGAGGCACATTGACGATTGGTTCGCCACGTAATGTTCATACTAACGAAGCAATCATTACCCTCACGGGGACGGAAGAAAACGACAATGTCACCGACGAGGGATTACGCCGCATGGGCAAAAAATTCATCGGTGTGATGAATGGCGGAAGTCTGGACTTGCACGGTTCTCGTGCTGAATCCCGCAACTGGACACAACTTCAAGGACACGCATTCGCTGGCTCCACGTCTCTCCGGGTCGCAGACACCGTAGACTGGAAGGTTGGAGATCATCTCGTAATCGCTCCAAGCGGATTTAATCCAACCGAAGCAGAAGAGGTATCGGTGATTTCTGTCAGTGATGGAGTCATTCACTTTACGCCGCCGCTGCGGTACGACCATTGGGGAGAATTTCAGATTATTGAGGGCCACACCATCGACGAACGCGCGGAGGTCGCTTGTTTGACGCGCAATATCGTCATTCAAGGCGATGAAGCATCGGAGAAATTAGATTTTGGAGGTCACTTGATGTTTGGACCAGGGACTACTGTCCGGATTGCGGGAGTAGAATTTTACCGGATGGGCCAAAAAGGACATGCCGCACGGTATCCCATCCATTGGCACCTGGCGGGAAACCGACAGGGCGACTATGCGCGTGGTAATAGCATCCACCATTCCTATCATCGGGGAATCGTGGTGCATGGAAGTTCAAACATTTTAGTCGAAGGCAACGTATGTTACGATATCTGGTCTCATACGTTCGTCCCTTCGGAGGACGGGTCGGAGAGGGGAAATCGTTTTATTGGCAATCTGGGTATTTTGACCCGCCGGCTTGCGCTTGCCGATTACACGTTTCCCGAAAGCGCTGCGGGGGCATCTTTTCAGTCCGAAGGCCGACCTGGAGTGTATTGGATGAAAAGCCCCGATCAAGTTCTCATTGGAAATCATGCTGCCGGCGTCGTCAACGGGATGGGCTTTTTCTATGACGGTGCAAGTTCTCGCAAAGAATGGTCTGGCCAATTCACCAACAACACCGCGCACGCCTGCCTCGGACCAGCCGGGAGCGGGGCCGATCGCTATCCAGGTCAAACGGTTGGCTATGGTCTATTCATGGAAGATCAAGGCGCCCCGGAAGAAATCAATTTTCAAAATTTCACCGCCTATAAGAACACACTATCGGGCATTTGGCTCGAAGCCCCGGGGCAGCGGGCCATAAACGCGACCCTCGCCGACAATGGCACCGGTGCGATCCTCTCTCAATCTTCCATAGAAGACTCGGTAATTATCGGCCAAAGCGCCAACACTGTTGGCACGCTCCCACAGATCGGCGTATCGCTAAGTGGAGGCGTCCATATCATATCCTACTCTGGTCTTAAGGCCCCGCAGCTGCGCAATATCGACTTTATTGACCAGAGAGACGCTGGCATTGTTATGCTTGGGTCAAGACTTCATCCACTCAGTGTTCTCGAAAATCTAAGTTTCGAAAACACTCAGCCCTGCTGGATCGCCGAGCCCGACCAGCTCGTCGGCGGATTCACCGACACGGACGGATCGCTTCGCGAAGACGGGATTCCCGCTTTCATCCACGGCAAAGAACCGCTCGCTGTTACTGAAGAAACGACATTCGACGCCACGATCAACGCGTGGGTCACGCCACTGGCATCCTTACAATACTTGAGTCTGATCGATACGAACCCAGTGTCCGAAGATATTGGCTTCACCGTTTTAGTGCGCGATGAGCAAAACGGCACGCTTCCCGATACGAGTAGAAGCGGGCAGTCTGCGACGCTCTCAGGATATCTAGCCCATAACACCGTCTACGAAATGCTCCGTTTCGATCCGCTGCCGGAGGGTGTGCAGATCGCAATCGAAAGCGAGCTCCCAGGCTTTATTATCTTGGAAGTAGACAGCCCAGAATCTGCTTACGTTTACGATGGAGTCACATCCGCCTTTGGTTCAAGTGTACCAGACTTCGAACGCCTATCTCCCAAGGGCGATAGTGTCGCAGGCGTCAGAGAGGGCCTTTCAACATCCTGGTACCAGGATACTGCCACCCAAACCCTCCATCAAAGACTTGAGAGCAATCGCGCCGTATTCCTGTTCAAACAGCCAACCGGCGGTCTTGACGTCAGTAATCCAGAGCGGCTTTGGCAGTCTCAGCAATTCGGCTACCAACTCGTCAAAATCGAAAGTGAGGAACGTATCTGGGGAGCTATAGAGGATCCCGATGGCGACGGACACGAAAATCGGTTCGAATATTTTTTGAATACAAACCCTCTACAAGCGGACAATCCGATTGAATTTGACCCGCTGCGCCGCCAATTGACCTTTTCACGAAATCTCAAGGCCACTGATTTAGATTTCATTGTCTCTTATTCAACTGATCTAAGGACGTGGCAATCAAATACAGTCATTCAAAGCAGCGTGTTGCCAAACGAAGCTCAGCAGATCTACGCAACGGCGCCTGATCTTCCCTCGAATCAATCCTTGTTCATGAAGCTGCAAGTGCATCTCGTACACTGATCACTCACGAATCTCATCATTTTTCCCAAACCGAATTTTCCTACACGAACACACCGGACATGAAAACGACCAAACCCTTTCTTCTCTGCCTCGCCTTACTTGTCTTTTTCGGCCTCTCCTCTTTAGGCGCGGTTAATCCGGCTAACGAAATTCAACCGCGATTCGATAGTCGAGATGGCAACTCGGTCGATACGGCGACTGGCGCGTTTATCCAGGACGTGAGCCTCGTCAGTCTTCAGGGAGCGCGGCCATTGAGTTTAGATATTTCCTACAACTCCCTACTTTCGCGCAACTTCGGTGATATGGGTCAAGGGTGGGCCAATCCGTACGAAGCTAACATCTTTATAAGCGATACCGGCCTCGTCGTCGTTCGCATCGATGGCAACCATGCAGCCCTTTTTACGGACGACGGCAACGGGAACTACACTCCTTTTAATCTGCAAAGTAAATACAACACTCTCAGGCGCTTTGATACTGGGGAATGGGAGCTCGGGCTGCAAAGCGGAACCAAATACTTTTTCTCGGCCAACCTCATAGGCGATAGTTATCCGGTGATTTCTATCCAAAACCGGAATCGTCATCCTATATCGATTACTTACGATAACGGCAGGCCTGGAACCATCGAAGAAGGGATCTCCGGAAAACAGATGTTCCTTTTTTACCAGCCAAGCTACCCGGAATCACTCCAGTACGTAGTGCATGGAAGCGATCACACGTTTCTGAAGTACGATAGCTTTTATAGACTAACTCGAATTTACGACCCGACGCGACTCCGTATTGTCGGTTCAACCACTTCCTCCGTTAACATTCCTTTCGGAGCCCAGGGAATCACGTATCCAGTAACGGTTACAGCATCCGAAACGGATCGATTGATCCGACTTAATATAAGACTTGTTCATACGAATTACGCTTCGGTGGAAGCCTATCTGACCTCGCCGGCGGGGAAAACAGTCCAGATCCGTCTCGCCAACGATACGAAGCTCTTTCTTGACGACTTCATGGGCGAAGATCTTTCGGGCACCTGGTCGCTCAAACTTATAGACAATACCGACGATGATACGAACGGATCTATTTCAAGCGTTAGCATCCAGCAATCTACGACACCTGCCAACTGGACCCAGTACGACTACGAGATTCCTCCCTTTCATCGTCTCATCAAAATAAGTGATTCGAAAGGCAACCGTCTCGCCTCGAATTCTTATGATTCCGAAGGACGCGTTGTTTTTCAGGATGATGGCCGCGACGACAACGGAGCATGGAGATTCGAATATGAACCGCAGATCAACGGCGGCATGCTGACAAAGGTCTATGACCGGACAGTAGCAGCCAACAAGACGACCTATCTTCATGATAGCGACAATCGTTTGAGGACGATCACGGACGCGAGGGATAACATAACGCAATATTCTTACCATCCCGATTCGCTCGATCGCTCGAAGGTTACTGACGCCCGCGGCAATTCCACTGAATTCACCTACGACGACGAAGGTCATGGATTTCTAACAGAGGTAAAGGAAGCAAACGGCGCGATTACGAAATTCGCTTACGACGAGAGCCCGATCAAAGACGAAGAAGGTGACTTTGACGGAGGTGTTCGAGGAAATTTGACGAGTGTTATTGATGCCTTGAACAACAAGAGCTCTTTCACATACGAGCGGTTTAATAATCTAGCCAGCATCAAAAACGCCCTGGGACTTGGACAATCAAAAACATACGACACGAATGGCCAACTCGTCATAACCGTCAATAAAGATTTCGACGGAGTGGAAACCGCTTACACGAATGGATTGCCGACCTCGGTCAATATTCTCAATGGGCCGAAGACGAAATTAGAATATGACT
The DNA here is from genome assembly GCA_051270635.1 of Verrucomicrobiales bacterium. Lineage (GTDB taxonomy): Bacteria > Verrucomicrobiota > Verrucomicrobiia > Verrucomicrobiales > DEV007 > JAGROY01. The sequence goes on from JBNMNB010000085.1 coordinate 20,711, forward strand.
CTTCTGGTAGAGTGATTAAAATCATCGACCCGGATGGTAACCCGAGTTCTATCGTGTACGACCTGAAGGGAAACGTCCTCGAAAAAAGCAACGCGTTGGGCGAAAAGATACTTACTCAATACGACCATCAGGATCGCATCATTGTAGAAACCGATGCTGAGGACAACGCCACCACATTCGAGTATGACGGGAACAGCAATCTCGTGCGTATTGTCGATGCTCTGGATTATGTAACAGAATTTGAATACGATCACGAAGATCGACTTATCCGCGTTACGGACGACGATAGGAATAGTAAGCAGACGAAGTACAATGCGCTGGGACAGGTCTATCAGCGCGTCGACGAGTTGGGGCGTGCCGTTTCGTACACTTACGACGAAGTCGGGAATCAAATTGCCGTCTCTGGGCTTACAGGACGTAGCATTTCCCAAACGACCTACAACAGCCTGAATTTACCGACGAGCCAAACCGATGCCTACGGCAATACGACATCCTTTGATTACGACTTGATCGGACAGCTCGTTTCGAAAACGGACCCAAGGGGCAAAAAAACGATATTGCAGGTAGATGCTTTAGGTCGCGTCGACCGCGTCATCGATCCGCTTGGACGCACGTATCAGAAAGTTTTCACTGACGATGACGCATTGGAGAAGATTTTGGATGCGGCCCAAAAGGAAACTAAGTTTACCTACACCGACAAAAACGAAGTGGAAACAATTACCACCCCGCTGAATCTTGTCACAACAATTGAATACACGGGTAGCGGTTTTATCTCACGTTACGTCCCACCATCTGGTAAAGGCCAGGAATACACGTACAACGAGGCAAGTCGCCTGAGTCGCGTTAAACACATGCCTGGAACGCCGGACATCGTGTATGATTACGACAAAAGCGGAAACGTCACCGTTATCAGCAATCAGAACACTATCAATTCTCCGATTGTCCCGAAAATCACTCGTAGCTATGACGAACTGAATCGCATCGTATCCAGTACCGATGCCGAGACTAATACAATCGGCTATACCTATAATGCTGTTGGACTGGTCGAGCAGGTGACCTATCCGGATGGCAAGAAAGTTGCCTACACGTATGACGCTACCAAGCGACTCGAATCGATAACCGATTGGAACAACCGCCTCACCCTTTACTCGTGGAATATCCACAATCGCTTGGATTCCATTTTATTCCCCAACGGTACGCGGCGCGTCATGTCATACGATGACACCGGTCGTCTTTTGAGTAGAAACGATTTCGACGCCAACGGTTCGATCATTCTCAGCTACGAATATGAATATGACAAAAATGGCTTTGTTTCATCCGAACGTCTTCGTTCTGATCCCGTCGTCTACGAGCCGGAGACCAGCACCTTTGCCTATGACGACGACAACCGGCTGACCACTAGAAACGGCGTCACTATTAGCTACGACGTCGATGGCAATGTGACGAACGGCCCGATCTCCGGGCAGTCTGCGGATTTCGAATGGGATGCTCACAACAATCTTAAGAAGGCGGGCGCTATCACCTTCAACAACGATGTGGATGACCGCCTGGTCGGTTGGGTAAACGGATCGGAAACGGTCACGTTCACGACCGTGGGCGCGAGTGGCGGATCGCAAATTCTCGTTAGGGAATCCTCTCTCGGCAAAACCACCCGATACGTCTACGGCGTCGGATTAGCCTACGAAGAAGTCGACGGTGAAATCAAGGTCTACCACTACGACGAGCGTGGTAACACGGGGGCGCTCTCCAACGAATCAGGCACGACCTCTGGCACTTTGGCCTATAGCCCTTATGGCGAGATTATCGACCAGTCTGGCGACACGGATATCCTCTTCAAGTTCGGTGGTTTGTTCGGGGTCGTCACGGCGCCGAACGGGATGAACTACATGCGATACCGTTGGTATTCTCCAGAGATAAGGCGGTTCATATCTATCGACTCAAGCCTTGGTGACATTATCCTTCCCGGAAGTCTCAACCGCTACAGCTACGCAGGCAATAATCCGATCAACTTCGTCGATCCGCAAGGTGAATTCCTTAACGCGCTCATCGGAGGAGTCGTAGGTTCGATCGTCGGCGCCACTGTAGAACTGGTCAGCTCCGCGATTCAGGGTAAACCGGTCAATTGGAACAATGTAGCGGCAGCCGCCATCGGAGGCGCAATCCAAGGAGCATTTGCAGGAGCGGGAATGCCAGGTGTCGGAGGAGCGTTAGGTAGTATAACCGAAGATCTCGCCTCGGCTGGCTTTAACGGCGACACGGTAGATTTCGGTGGCGTAGCGCTCGGCGCCGTAACCGGTGCTGTAACCGGGAAAATTGGAGCTAAAGTGGGTCAGAAAGCCGGTAGATCCTTCTCCAGGTTCAGGGCAAAAAACGCTCTCAAGAAGGCGATCAAGAAAGGATTGTTTCCAGGAGAAATTTCCATTAAGGCCGGAAGACAGGCAACATCGACCACTGGCATCCTTAAGTCTTTTGCGATCAAAGGCTTCTTGAAATCTCCCTTTAAAGTAACCGGTGACATCATAGAAGACAATGGGGAGCATATAAGGCCGGTAGTGGAAAGTGCGATTTCAGGTCTCTTCGGGCGCACTGCAAAAACGATTCAATCCTCTACGTCCCTGCCGACAGTCAATATAGGCCGAGGCGGCGAGTACCTGCACAACCAACGGTATCTTGAGGCCCTTAGCGCAGCGGACCGACCGGCTCCAGACGCCCCGTTGGCTATCTCTTCTTTCTAGTTAAAATCGAGAAACCTAAGAAACATGAAAACGATTTTCAGCATCCTCTCGATTACCTTGGCGAGTATCGCCTTTAACGCTTCCGCGCAAACCTATATTTACGACGATGCAGGTCGGTTAGGAAAGCTCCTTTATGACAATGGCAAGGGCGTCGCCTATACCTACGACGTTCGCGATAACCTGACCCAGATTAACAAGATCGCCGTTCCTCCAGCGGTCACGAATCTGGCAGTGTCAGTAATCTCGAGCACCGCTGCTACGCTGAGTTGGCAGCACACGGGAGACGTAGCCTTATATTTGATACAAAGCAGAATCGTAGGCACGGACGATTGGGTCAATGGTGCGAGCGTTGATAACGTCAACGCCCGCTCTGCAGCGATCACCTTGACCCCGGGAGTGGAGCGTACCTATCGCATCGTCGTTTTAGGCAACAACAGCGACGAATCGGCCCCGAGTGGGGAAATCGAAATTCCCTCCCAAGTCCCGTTGCTTGTCACCACGCTGGAAGACGAAAACGATCTGGTTCTTGGACAAGGCGTTGGCGACTCGCTGCGCGAAGTCATCGCTGTCGCCGTCGCTGGGGAGACGATTGAATTTGCTCCTTATCTGACCGGGGGAAATATCCTTCTCAAAAACGGTGAATTCACGGTAACGAAGAGCATTATCATCGATGGAAGCGCACTTCCTGAGCGCATAACGATCAACGCTGACGCGGCCGGGCGTGCCTTCTCGATATCGGGTGCCGAAGCGGTCACTATAAAAGGTCTACGGATGAGAAACGGGAAAGCTGATGACGGCGGAGCAGTGCGAAGCACCGATTCGATTCTCATGCTGGACGAATGTGTAATCGTTGGCAACGAAGCCACTCAGCGGGGCGGTGGTGTATGCAGTCTTGGTACGGGCATCCTCATCCTATCGGACACGACTATTTTGGGCAATACTGCCACTACGCAGGGCGGTGGCATATTCAACGCTTCGGGTGTGTATCTCGAAATCGTCTTTTCGTCGGTCTCCTCGAATTTCGCGGATGCAGGAGGAGGGCTCTTCAATAATGGCGTCTCCACCCTGGTAGATCGTTCTGGATTTTGGGAGAATTCTGCCCTTGTCAATGGCGGAGGTATTCTGAACTTGGGTATAGATGTCTTGATCGAAAACTGCACGATCGCTAGTAATTCATCTGCCCAAGGCTCTGGCGGTGGAATCACCAACGATGACGGCGGAAATCTGACCATTCGCCACTCAACTATCGCAGCAAATACCGGAAAAGGGATCGTCAATAATGCCCAAGCTACGCTCGTACTTGATAACTCGATCGTCGGCAGCAATTTCAACCTGCTCAATTCTCCACTCGATGTGGAAGGCGACTACACGGCCGTCGGCGCCAATATCGTGCGCGTGCAATCCGGATCGCGTCTCGGCGGACCGGTCGCCCTAAAGGGTGATCCTCTGCTCGGCCCATTGGCGTACTATGGTGCTAGGAGTAAAAACATGCCGCTTCAAGTCGGATCTCCCGCTCTTGATGCCGGTACCATAACGGCGAATACACCTTCCACCGATCAGGCTAGCGCGTTCCGTCCAAATGGAGCTGGGCCAGACCTTGGATCCATCGAATCCCGACTCAGCTCCGAAACCAACCTTGAATGGCTGACCACAAGCGCGGGCTTGCTCAGTCCGGTTTTCCGGTCTTCGACCACATCGTACACTGCGAAGATCTCGAACGAAACGACAACGGTCGCCTTCCGGCCTGCAAAACTGCAATTCGGCCAAACCGTCGAAATTCGTATCAACGGAGGGGGATACGCTGAAGTTGAATCCAAGGACGCGTCCAGTGATCTTCCGCTCGTCGCTGGCGAAAATACGGTAGAGGTAAAAGTCACCGCGCAAAACGGCAACTCGACCAAGACGTATGCCATTACTGTTGTTCGTGGTACTGCAAATGCGACCAACACGGATCTCGCAACATTGACCACCAGTGCTGGTACGCTGAGCCCGAGCTTCGATCCCGCAACAAGTTCCTACAACTCGGTGGTAAGTGAAAGCACTGTGACCACCACGGTGACAGCGATGCTCGCTAACACCGACGCGACCATGGAAGTTCGAGTCAATTTCGGGAACTACGTCGCCCTCGCATCGGGGGCTACATCGAGCCCGCTTGCCCTCGACGTCGGGCCCAACGCGATTGATATCAAAGTCACCGCCAAGGACGGAGCCACTACTACAGTTCATGCGCTAACAGTCACCCGCGAATCGCCTGCGACTTCCAATGCCTTGCTCGCCGCTCTATCTGCGAGTGCAGGATCGCTCAGTCCGAACTTCAGTCGTGGAGTATTCGTCTACAATATCGAAGTTTCCAGCGATGTTACGTCGACAAGCGTCACAGCTACTACGGCCCGACTCTCTGCCAGCATCAAAGCACGCATAAACGGAGGTTCGTTCGCGGCCATCAGTTCTGGTGCAACAAGTAGCCAGATGACGCTTGCAGCAGGAGCCAACCTTATTGAGGTGAACGTGACTGCTCAGAATGGTACAACTCTTCAGTCGTACACCATCATCGTAACCCGTATTATCGAGACGGTTGATTGGATTTCCGAATCCGGAGACGCCGACTCCACAAAGCCGTCCATGTCAGCGGATTGTCGCTTCATTGCCTTCGCATCCAGAGCGAGGAACCTCATCCCAGGCGGCACCAATAATAATGAACACATCTTCGTCTACGATCGAATCGCGGATACCATGAAACTGATTTCCGAAAGCGATAGTGGCCAGCAGGGAGATCGCAACTCGACCGATCCTGCCATCTCGGCTGACGGTTTGTTTGTCGCTTTTCAGTCTGAGGCCCGCAATCTTGTTCCTGGCGATGAGAACGGAGGCAATGACCCTAGCTCCGGTCGTGACATCTTCGTCTACGATATGACGCAAGAGACGATCGAACGCGTTTCTCTACGGGACAACGGCGGCGAGAGCAACCAGGCCTCTGGCAACCCAAGCATCTCCGGTGACGGCCGTTTTGTCGCCTTTGAGTCGAGCGCCAATAACTTGGTTTCTGGATACGCTGTTGGAAATACGAACGTCTACATCCGTGACCGGACAGAAAACACGATCATCGGAATCCCGGTGCCGTTTGCGGACATTCTGACCAATCGAGACTCACTCAACCCAGCCATTTCTTCCGATGGAGCTCACGTGGCATTCGAGTTCTCGGTCGATAGAAACGATGACAATCAGGACTTAAACTACCGCTACACCGATATTTATCTCTACGGAACAGGGGGAGCCCTAGACCAGAAGCGCGGCACCATCGAACGCATTTCCGGAACTAAGATTGGCACCGAAGCGGAGGGCACGAAATCTCAAGCGCCAAGCATCTCGGCCGACGGTCGCTACATCGCCTTCGAGTCGAACCTCGAAGATATCGACTTCTATGATACTAACAAGGCTATTGATGTCTTCGTCTACGATCGCAAGACAGGTACGACTCGCCGCGTATCTGCAAACGGAGCTACCGGAGGACAGATATTTAAAGACTCGACGGACCCATCCATCTCCGGCGATGGCCGTTACGTCGCCTTCGAGTCAATGGCCTCTAATCTTGTGCCTTCGGATACGAACAACGCCATCGATATTTTTATGACAGATCTCGCCACTGGCGAAATCACGCTGGCATCGGTCAATGCTGACGGTGTGCAAGGCAACGACTATTCATACCTTCCATCGCTCTCCTACGATGGAAAGTGCATGGCCTTCCAATCCGCGGCAACCAACATGGTGCCTGGAGACGTCAACTCAGACGACGACATCTTTGTCGTGGAAACAGAAGCCATCGATCCGAGCCCTCTGGCTGATCTTGCTTCGCTCACTTCGAATCTTGGTGCGCTCAGCCCTGGCTTCAGTCCAAGTGTTCTATCCTATTCTGTCAGCATTCCAGTGGGGCAGGACACTGCCACTGTCAGGCCGGTTGCTGCTGTTTCGGGAGCCACTATTGAAGGTCAAGTCAATGGGGGACAATTCATTCCGCTTCCATTTGCAGGAGATTTCGTTTTCCCTCTTGATAGCGGTGAAAACACCCTGAAATTTCAGATCAAGGCGCCGGGTGCCACTGTGAAGACCTACAGCTTAAGCTTTACGCGATTTGATCCAGTGCCTGTGCTCAGCGACGATGCAGACCTTGCCAACCTCGTGCCAGGCGTAGGCGTGTTGTCCCCAGCATTTCCGAGTAGCGAGCTGATTTATACAGTAACTGTTTCAAACACGACCGAGTTGATGCTGCTGACACCGACTGTCGCCAATTCCAGTGCCAGTGTCACAGTCAATGACGTTGCCGTCGCCTCGGGAGCCACCAGTGCTGCCTTCAATCTCAGTGTTGGAAGCAACACCCTCTTCGTAAAAGTTACTGCCGAAGACGGCGTATCAACTAAGACCTACGTCGTGTCGGTCACGCGGGAGCCCGGCAGTAATGCCAGCCTTGCCAGCCTTGTGCCCGGCGCCGGCACGCTGAGTCCCGGGTTTGCCGGTGACACACTGGCCTATGGCATCACGGTTCCGAATACCATCACTTCGATGACCCTGACACCCACCGTCGCTGATCCCAATGCCAGCGTCACCGTCAACGAGGTCGTGGTGGCATCGGGAGCGACCAGTGCTGCCGTCAATCTCAGTATTGGAAGCAATACGCTCTCGGTAAAAGTCACTGCCGAAGAT
>JBNMNB010000086.1:0-28128 GCA_051270635.1 Verrucomicrobiales bacterium
GAGAAGCCCATTTGTTTATCTGTGGATATCCTCTTAAATTAAATCTGTGTTCAATCATCCAATCCGGAAGAGAAGAAATCAACACGGATTCCCACGGATGAAGAAAGATGAGCGCAGATTTCAATTCTCCACTCAACTCTCGACGTATTCCATCTAAGAATTCCAGTCCGTGTCACTCAAGGAGCAGTGTTGCTCAGGCGACTGCTCACTTCAGGATGATTCGGGTCGAGATCACCCACTTCTTCTCGCGCACTTATCAATTGCTTTTTCAACTGCTTAAAAACTTCGGTATAACTTGAGTCACCTGCGAGATTGGTGTTTTCCCCAGGATCTTTCGTGAGGTCGTAAAGCTCCCAGTGGGGTGGTGTCGCCTCATCGTGGGCTCCTTGAACTCCGCATGGCAAACCATAGAAAAATGCCAGCTTGTGAGTGGCGGTTCGGATTCAGAAGTGGGCTGGATTGTCATGGTGCGCCATGTGCAACCAGTAGCGATAGTAGTGGGCAGAACGCCAGTCACCCGGAGTATTTCCCGCGAGCACTGGAACCATGCTGCGCCCCTGAAACTGTTTTGGCAACTCAGCCGCATTCATTCCAGCCAGCTCTAACAGAGTGGGAGCAAAGTCGGTATTATTACAAATCGCCGCGCTGGTTGTGCCAGCTTTGAATTGCTTTGGATAACGCACAATAAATGGCATGCGCATGGATTCCTCATAGATCCATCGCTTGTCGATGTAATCATGTTCACCGAGCATGAACCCCTGGTCAGCAGTGTAAATAATGATCGTATTGTCCAGCTCTCCCGTTGCCTTCAAATGCGCTAACAAACGCCCAACATTGTCATCAACGCCTTTGACACAGCGCAGGAATTTCTTCAAATAACGCTGGTAGGAAGTGCGCGTGTATTCCTCCGCACTCAGCTTCTTATCGACAAACATGTGATCGCCCATATTTCGCCGCGAATTGCGCGGCCCCACCGACGTGCCATATTGCTCCCGCCCCTTTGGCCCGTGTGTTCCACGGTTCCAGAGATTGTCAGGCTCAGGGATATCGACGTCTTCATACAGCCAGTCGTAGCGTTCAGCATTTTCGAAATTGTCATGCGGTGCTTTGAACTGATGCATTAAGAAGAACGGCTTATCCTTTGATTTCCGATTCTTCAACCACTTCAGCGATAGATCAGTAATGGCATCGGACGAATGGATTGAGGTGGCTCCTGAAATGTTTCTCTCGAAAGGATTCCTGTAGCGCAGGATTGCTTCATGTTTCCTGATCATGAAGGATGTCACCATGCTAAAGACGAATCACTATCACCAGTGCTCTCTCGCCATTTTATCGATCCTGCTGCTGCAGTTGCCACTGACCGCAGGAGAAGTAATCCCTGTGTGGCAGGATTTTGCACCGGGTGAGACGACAAAGGCGTCTGGCACTTCCCTGCCGACACGCAGCCAGGACAAGCCAACGATCACCCGAGTCAAGGACATCACAGCACCGACAATGGAAGTATTTGCCCCAGAAGGCGAAAGCAATGGTGCCGCAGTGCTTATTCTACCGGGAGGCGGATTCGGCTACGTCGTGCCTGACCTGGAGGGCTCAGAGGCTGCTCACATCTTAAACAAACTCGGTATCACCGTATTCGTCCTCAACTACCGAACATCGACTACTGGACCGAATGGTGCCTGGCGCAAGCCGCTGCAGGATTCGCAGCGCGCCATCCGCCAAATCAGAGCAAATGCTGAGAAATGGCGACTCGATCCTAAGAAAATCGGCTTACTTGCCTTCTCTGCTGGCGGACAAGTCGGCGCCATTCACATCGGAGCCTTCGGTGATGCTTACGAACTGACGGACGCCATCGACCAGGTCAGTGCACGACCTGATTTTGCATTGCTCGTCTACCCATGGAGAGTCGCCAATGATGCGGGTGAGTTAATGCCAGAAATCAAGATCACGGAGGATTCCCCACCTTCGTTTCTGGTTCACACCCACGATGACGCCAGTTCGTCAATCGGTTCTGCATTAATCTACGCCAATCTCAAGCGCAGCAAAGTCGATGGCGAATTGCACGTCTACCACAATGGCGGGCATGGTTACGGCGTGCGTTCACGCCCTGGCTCTAACATTGGCACCTGGTCTGATCGGGCAGTGGACTGGTTGAATGCTCGCGGACTGGGGAGCCGCTAATTCACCCTTCCTCGCGTCGAACCTGATAATAGCGAACGGTAGCGGCTTCCAAATTTCCGTCCGTAAAACTGGTCACGCCATCAGCTCCCGCTTCAATTCCATCTTCGCGTTCGCTCCAATCCTGTAGATTATCACTAGACGAAAGAGTGAGTGTTTCCCCCGGTGACGATGTCCAGTTTAGCACCACTTCACCTGCCTCGGCGTTATAGACTACCACTGTGAATTTCAGCTCAATCGGCTCAGGTTCCGGCTCTGGTGCATCAATCTTGAAACTCCAGTCGTCTACATAGATTTGCTGTCCGCCACCTGGGTTCTCGGAAGCATCGACATCTCTGAAACTGAAAATAAGGTAGGCGGAAGTGACAGGCTCTCCGCTGTCAGGTGGCCACTCCGAAGGAATGATTCCAGCCAATTTACGAATCACTTCAATCAACTTATTTTCAACACTTTACATATCTCCAATGAAATCGACCCGAAGCCGCAGGAACTGGGGACTCTCGCCATCGCGTGACCGCAGCGATGCGACATCATAGATTCGTAAGGACTCCATCCCATCCTGAGTTTTAGTGATACGAGCCAACTCATCGCCACCAATCTCAGACCAGTCGCGCATATTTTGACTTCCCTCCACCACGTAGCGGACGTCTTCCAGAACTGATGGCCGCTCGTAGACTGCGTCCATTCGACCCCATTTTGGCTCGATGCGGAATCCTGGCGAAGCGTGAACGGAGGTTTCGGGACTCTCGCCCAATGCATACTCAAGAAGATCGATGTAACCGTCAGCATCTCGATCCGATTCAGGTGTAGTCTCCTTGTTCGAGTTGCGAGGACTCTCAACCCAGTCGCCCCATGTCTTCGGGTAAGCATTCCGCAAAAACTGGCCCATCCCCTGTTCATTGACTAGAAGCTGCGAATGCGGAATCGTCTCGCGTGCGAGCCCAGCAGCCTCCCACTCGAGCATGGCACTTGCAGGGAAACTAGTACCTGAAGTTTCAAGAATGATCGTCTCAGGCTGCCCGGCATTCAGTGTGATCATACCCTCATCCATTCCACCAGCTCCCCAGTTGTCACACACCAGAGTGCTCCCCACCCAAAGTCGAGCACCTTCGGTCGTTGAAGCGAAGAAGCGATGATTCCCGGATACGACAGGCACCACACATCCACGCCAGCGCACAGAGAAGTCACCATTGCCCAGGCGCCCGTCCGGCGAAGACTGCCAGTCAAACGCAATGTTAGTATCAATCTTTGTGAAGCGGAGTGAATCAAACTCAGCCCCGGCAAAGTAATCAGCAACCAGCCCATTCGCCCTGTCACGATGCGCGATGCCACGATCAACCGAAGAAATACGGACGTCGTCGATATCCCCATTAAAATTACCGAGCGTTAGTAGCCAGTTATTGGTTCGTGTATCATTCGGCGCAACGACAGCGCTTCCCGCCACTACACCATCGACAAGACATTCTACTGTTTCACGCCCATCGTAGCTCAAGATCACACGATGCCACGCATTCGGCGATGCAAGTTGATCCCAGGTATCCGCGTCAACGAAAACCAGCGTACCGGCCACACCTTCGGGCCCGTAGGGATTCGACCCCCACTTACGATCGTTGATACCAAGTGATGCATCCCACTCCTGAGTCAGCGAAATGATCGGCGCATTGGCAAAACTGAAGCCTGCGTAGGCTCTCGGATAGATCCATGCCTCAACCGAACCCGGTTGCCCGCCAGCAGGCAAGATAGCGGCGTCTGGAAGCGCGACTGTCAAGGTGTCTCCCAGTCCGCTGAAACGCGCAGCGCTTCCTGATGCGTTTCCCATCCAGCTCAAATTGTCTGACTCCAAAGTCACGTTTCCAGTTGACGTGAGATGGTGCCCGTTGCCACTCACGTCATTAAAGTCGCCGTCCATCGGGAATAGCGCCAAGGTCGCAGAATCCGCAATCATGCCGACATCCACAGCTGGCTGCGAGGGATCTGAAAACTCCACTTCCAGCAGATTCGATGGAACATTGCCATTGCCAGCAGCGTCGCTCACCCGACCATCTGGCAAACTGATGGAAACCACTCCAGTCGCCATCGGCGTGACGGTGAAGCTGTAGTTCGCCCCCTCGCCCATGAGATTGGATACCGTTCCGTTGTGAACGAAGAACTTGGAAGCAACCAATCCTGAAACCTCTTCGCTGAACGTCGCCGTAACGGAGAAAGGCGCGTTAATCTGATGCTGCGCAGCCGCAGAAATTCCGACGGACGGCCTGACAGCATCAGTAGTTCCCACCACCACCGGTGGCCCGTCAACCTCCCGCATCGTCGACGAGATCCGCAACTCATCGATGTCGCCATCGAAGTGCCCAAGCTCCAGCGTCCACTTATTGCTGCGCTGAAGATGCGGCTGCCGGGTCGCGAACCCAAGCAGGTTCCCGTTTAGGAATAGTTGGATCTGATCGACTCCATCAAATAGAATCTGGAGATGATGCCATTGGTTCAGAGTCATATTATCAGCCCACACCTGATTGCTGACCACCTCCACGTTACTCGTGCGCGCTGACGGAGCATGAGGAGATCCCCACTTTGTATCACGCACCTCAAAACTGGAATTCCAGTTTTGGCTCAACGAAAGAATAGGCACATTGCCATAACTGAATCCAAGATACCGACGCGGGTAGATTCGTGTCTCGATCGACAATTCCTGGCCGGACGAAGGCATGATGGCAGCATCAGGGATCGTCACCGACAAGGAATCTCCAAGCCCAGAGAAACGCACCACTTTGCCAGAAGGAGCATCCATCCACGCCACATTATCTCCACTCAACGTGACGGCACCACTCGATGAAAGATGATACCCGTTGCCTGAGTCATCGTCGTAGCTGGAGTCGAAGTGATAGAGAGCAGTCGTGTTGCTGTCAGCGACATGGTTCCCATTACCGCCTCCTGCTGGAGCAGCGTATAGGACACTCACTTTATTGGACGCTACATTGTGATTGCCCGAGCTGTCAGTCGCCCCGCCTTCTACGATCGAAATTTCCACGATGCCGTCAACTGCCGGAGATACTGAGATCGAATAATTTGCCCCTGCTCCACTCACCCCAGTGACGCTGCCGTTTGAAACGATGATATCGGCTGCATCCAGCCCTGTAACAGGTTCGCTGAACACGGCGCTAACATCAAAGCTTTCTTCAGCCTGACTAGCTGCCTGCAACAAGGTTCTTGGAGAAACTGTATCGACAGGTATCACTCCACTCCTGACAACGGAAGAAACCCTCATCTCATCCATATCTGCATCCATGTTGCCGATTGATAGAATCCAATCATCGATTCTGGAGACAGTTGGGGATCTAGTCAACGACCCTATGAGAACGTCATTGACATAGCAGTCGACCACGGAGCCACCGTCAAATGTGATGCGCAGCTTGAGCCATTGATTTGGTGGAGCTACCTCGGCCCAGGTTGCAGCAGTTACAAAATCTGCGCCATGCGCACCAACGACCGGCCCCTTGGGATCGGTGCCCCACTTCTGATCCAGTAACGCATAGCCAGTGTCATATTCCTGGTAAAATGCAATAAGAGGAACGCTGTCGACCGAGAATCCAAGATAAGCTCGCGGGAAAATTCTAGCTTCGATGGTCAGTGGTTTCCCTGCAGAGGGAAGGATTACGCTATCAGGAATGGCAGCCTGCAGCAAATCACCCAGCGCAGAGAAACGAACGATCTCCCCGGATGGTGCCGCCATCCAACCAAGATTTTGTGCCGTAAGTGCAGCACCTCCACTGACGGTCAGATGATGACCATTTCCTGAAGCATCGAGATAGTCGCCATTAAAGTGATAGAGAGCAATGGTCTCAGCATCGGCAATAAACTCACCATTGCTTGCAACACTATTCGCATCCGCAGCGAAACGCTGCACGGCAGAGACTCGACGCCCATCAGGATACAATACATCAGCCGCAACGTGATTGTCCCCTCCGCGTGTAACAGTAAAAGTGAAATCCTCTCTTCCATGACAGGGCTCGACACCGGACGCTTCCCAGGTAATGCGAGCACCAGTTAAGGCGATATCTGCCTCAAGCGACGCCGTAACCGTCTCACCTATCGATGTCACTGCTGGCACGCCAGTAATGATGGCATTGGCGTTTTTCCACTCATGCTCACTGGCACTCGATTGGGCGAAAAGCCAGGACGCCACTACCGCACCACGCGACAGCGTCGGCACTGTGGTTTCCCCTCGGGTTTCAAATGTGTCCGCCCAAACGTCGTAGAGAGGATAGATGAATCCTCCGGTATTCGGATAAATTGCCCTCTGCAGCAGGTTCCCCCCTGATGCGGTTAGATAATCTTCAAAATAAGGCATCCCTGCCTGCACATTACCCACTGGAATTCCGATGGGCGGCAGCACAAATCCATCATTCTGCGAAAACTGCGAGACAATCTCACGCCGCTGATTCCAGCCGATGCCCGTAATGAAGGGAGCATTCACCGGGTTGTTTCCTGCCGTGTAGTTCAAGTTGTAACGAATCGCATCGACGTATCCGTTTTCCGCTGGATTCAATTGCAGTGCGACTAATGCATCAAAGGAAGCATTGTTACCAAAAACGTAAGAAGGATTGAGGAATTTTTTGGGATTTTCATCGAGTGCAATTCCATAAGTGCTACGGCTGCTGCGCACCACGACCTCATTGCCAGCCGAAAGGAGTTCTGCCTCTACTTTGCCGAGATAGGTGATATCGATGCCCCCAGCGGACAGGCGCCCTGAACGCACCGCAAAGGCATACGTCCGGAAAGCGGAGCCCCATCCTTCCCAAAGTTGAAGATAGTTCTGGGCGAGTAGATCCGGAGATGAAGGATCGGGTGCCAGTTGCTTCAAAAAACCTTCATATGCTGGGGCACCGGTTGCCGCGAACATGGCGGCAGCAGCATAGGCCAATTCATCCCTGGCGCCGAACGCGTCGCCATAAAATGCCAGTTTCTGATAGCCGGCGGCGATCTCTGCAGCTGTTACATTACTATCATTGTTTGCATCGACCGTTGCCGCCAGGAATCCCCACCCTGCCTGCGCCTTTGCGATGTAGGCATCGCCTGCGGCCTCTCCAAAGGCGATTCGGAATGCTGGCGACGAGCCGATGTCCGCCAGTGCTCCCACGGCTGCAGCGGTGGCAACGATGTTCTTTGGAAGAACGATTTGGATATCTCCTTCAGAAGGCAGCACATCTCCATCAAATCGGCGGTTACGTGGAAATACTGCGTAGTAGAAACCGCCGTCCGCATCTTGTAACTTCGCGAGAAAATCGGCTTCCCACTTTGCCTCCTGTAAGATGTCTGAGATAGCGTCATCGCTTTCAGGGATACCGAGGTTATCAAGCGCGGCGACGCCCGGGAAAGAATCAGCGGCAAAGGTGAGCGCATGGATCATCTGCGAGACATTCGTGGTATATTTACTGTAGTCCCCTGCATCATGATGGCCGCCCGTCACATTGATCGTTCCTTGAGTCACATAGGGGCTAAGCAAATCTGTCGGCCCAGTGATAGCTCCTCCAGTTTGATTTTGAATCCAATCCCATAGAAATGAGTAGGCAGCGCGATCTGTATTGCTGGGAATTTCCGCCAGAGCATCGTGCCCGGGCCCATCTTCGAAACGGGTGAATGGCAGTTGGTGGTTGTAAGCAGATCGCTGGTGAAACATTCCCGCCGCCATGGTGCGAGCAAACACACCGTCCACTCCTGTTCCAATCACGAACGGATAGGACGCCCCCAGGCCGGGAATTTTTAAGCGATAGCTGCCGGGATTATCCAGTCCAGTAAAATCCGCCTCGTAGACTTGCTGATAGGGATCAGGCGCACCGGACGCAGCTGGGTATTCAAAGCCAGTCTCAATTCGATGCACCAGGTTGCCACTTAGAGCAGTGCCGCCCGTTACGGCATCAATTACCTCAAAGCCAACGCCGCCATTGACAAACAACTCGCCAAGCGTTCCAAGAAACATTCCAACGTGGCCAGTCTTTCGTGCACCTGTTTCATACCCCACTTGATTTACATGCACCGCAGAACTCCAGCGATCGTCATCCACTGTGGTAGCAAAGACAAAGTCGTTCGGCCATTTGTCAGTGGGAGTCGTCACTTCAACGGTCGCACCACTGGCCATCGACGCTGCTAACTCGATGTAAAGAAAGTTCTCCATGGTGAAGTTGCTGCGTCCCAGTGGAGCAAACCTCACCTGCCGCTTAAAGCCCGAAGCGGAAACTGCAGTTACCTTGCCGTCCACCTTGACCTCCAGATCAGAGGCCACAGGAATCGCCCCCGGAATCACATCGCCTTCATCATCCACCCAATCGCAGAATGTTGGCCGACTGGCGTAGCCGTCGCGCTCACTCACTACGTAAAGTTCAAGGATGGTCGGTGAAATGACCCGCAACTCGTGACTACCAGACTGCGGAATCGCAATCGACTTTGCAGCCCGATCATGCACATCGGCGTAAGCAAGTTGGCCAGTCAGTTCGGCACTGGTCGAAACACCAGGCATGAATGCCAGCGAAGCTAGCAATGTTTGAATTACACGAATCATCGTCATCATTTTGAATACAGAATGAGAGTTTTATCACATTTGACACTCAATGCAATAATTTACATAGAAAAGCAAGTTGACTAGGACTTCAAAGATTTTCGTAATTCATTAAAATTGAAGAACCTAAAATTTATGACGCCCCCTTGAACGATCTCGACAAGCTCGGTCGGGTCGGTGCCTGCCCGATCCTGCCCTCCTGGACGTAAGAAACTTTTGTGAAATTGCCCGCAGTCTGATTTACTATTTTCAGTCGCGCGGATTCATTTCTTCCAATCGCTCATCCCTCTATCTCTTCCCAACCATGACTATCGATGCCTCACAGTCCAAAGCTCTTGGCGATTCCAAGCCGTTCACGCGCAGAAATTTTCTCAATACTGCTGCCGCTGGAAGTGCCGCATTCACTATTCTGCCAGGGCACTTACGAGGTCAGGAAGGCAAGACAGCTCCCAGTAAAAAAGTGAATATCGGAATCATCGGCACCGGCGGTCAGGGCATCGTCAACATGCGATCGCTGTTCAATGAGCCGGACGCTCAAGTCGTCGGCCTATGCGACATCAATCCGGAAAGCGACTACAGCATGTTCTACTATGGTGGAAAGGCTGGCCTCAATCCAGCGGCGAACCTGGTCAAAGAAGCCTACGGCCAAGCATGCAAGACCTACACCGACTATCACGAGATGCTTGACAATCCGGACATTGACGCGGTGCTGATCGCGACTCCTGATCACTCCCACGGATTGATTTCGCTCGATACCATTGCGAAAGGCAAGCACCTGTATTGTGAGAAGCCGCTGTGCCGCACTGTTTATGAAACCCGCCGCGTGACTGAAGCCGCGAGGAAGGCAGGCGTCGCTACTCAGCTGGGCAACTACGGCCACTCCAGCGAGGACATCCGCGTGCTCTGCGAATGGATCTGGGACGGCGCTATCGGCGATGTCACCGAAGTCCACGCCTGGACAGCGACAGGTGCCCGACGCTGGACTGATTTCACCGAGCGCCCGACTGAACAACCCGCCGTTCCCGAAGGCTTCGACTGGCAGCGCTGGTTGGGCCCAGTGAAAGACCGCCCCTATCACTCAGCTTATGCCCCGGTTCGCTGGCGCGCCTGGTGGCAATTCGGTTCCGGCACCATCGGCGATTTTGCCTGCCACCACCTCGACTCGGCATTCTGGGCACTTAAATTGGATCAATGTGAGAATTTTGATATCGACGCCAGCTCGCACGGAGCAACGGAAGAAACTTGCCCGGGTGCCTCGATGATTTACTTCGACGTCCCAGCCCGCGCAGGCATGAAACCGGTGCGCATCCACTGGTATGAAGGCGGTGTCATGCCACCACGGCCGGCTGAATTGGAAGCACGGCGCAAACTCGGTGACCACGGCGTCCTGTTCAAGGGCACCAGGGGCTCGATTCTTGGCGGCGGATGGGGACGCTCTCCGCGCATCATTCCCGAAGACAAAATGCGCGCCTACACGCGCCCCGAAAAGACCATCCCTCGCGTTCCGGGACACCACCGCGACTGGATCAATGCCTGCCTCGGCAAAGGCGCTGCCAGCACCCACTTCGACTACTCCGGCCCACTCACTGAGTTCACACTTATGGGCAACGTCGCCCTCCGCGCCGGCAAAAAGTTAAACTTCGACTGGAAGAACATGAATGTCACCAACTTCCCCGACGCCAACAAGTTCATCAAGCCAGAGTTCCGCGATAGTGTGAATATTTGAACGCGCTATTGGAATCGCCGGGAAACTGTTTTTCTTTCTGAATAAAGGGCATCAGTTCTCGGCGCTCCGCACGCGATCTTTCAACTTTTTAAGATCAGCGCTGACGGTTCCGAATTTTTCGAACTTTAGTTTCGAATCTGCTGCCCACAGTGCCTGTGAGGCTTGTTTGCCGTTTCCTTTCTCGAGGGCTAGATCAATGTAAGGGACGATGAGATTGTAGAAAAGGTGGCCACCAGCTTTTGATTTAAAGTCATCGATCACTTCTCCGAATGCCTTTTGCGCCTCTGGCAGTTTTTCTTGTTCCAGCAATTCTAGAACACCATCTGCTGCAATGGCAATGGCGAGGTCGAACCTGCCCGAAGCATTGTCACTTTCGATGCTGCGGCGCAATCGTTCCTCAGCTGAGGTGTCGCCCATCGCCCGCAATGCTCGCAGCAGGCGCATCTGACCACGAAATTCCAGGTCTGGTTGATTGCGAAATGCGGTGATCCATTGCTGCCAGAAGTCGCGCCATTTCGGTGGGTTGGAAGTCCCTGTAATCAGGCGCGCCTCCTCCATCTCCCAGGCTTCCAATAACTGCGGCGCCAGCCCCCTGGCACGAGCAAGCAAAGCCGCATAACTGGGATGCACAGGATTCATTGCTGCCCATTGCAACACCAGACGCGCAGCCTTGTCGGCACTGGATCCCCCACCCTGAGCTTTCACCAGCAGGCTGAGTTGATCGCCCGTCACCTTGCGCCATGTCTGAGGATCGAATGCTTTGCCTACCGGATACTTTTCCTGGCGATATTTCGCCACCGACATGTCCCACTTCCCCGGCTCCGGCATGAACCCGGTCCACGCATGACCTCCGTTCTGCCCCTGCCCGACAAATATCACGGTTGGTATCCCTTTCGCCTTCCCACACTGCGTCATATAAAATGCCTGATCAGCGCAGATCCCACCAATGCGGCCGATGTCAATCAGGCGGTAACTGGATCCTGACCACATGAGCGCGCCATCATCAAGTCGCGCCTTCTCATAAGGAATCGCCTGATAAACGTCCTGCAGTCTCGCGGCACTTTTCAGCTTCACCTGCTGCACATATTGTAGCTCCTTGAATTCCAGCGGAGTATCCACCACGCACATTAATTCACGAACAGAAAGCCGCTTTGGATCCAACAGAAACGCTTTGCTATCGACGCAGCGAAGGTAAAATTGGAACCGATCGACTGGGTTCTCATTGCCGATAGACAACTGAGATTTGCGAGTGTTAGGGTGCGGCCAACTATCGGGGAATGGCTGATCAAAAACCAGAGCAAAGGCGACTGCCAGCTTGCGATATTCAATAGCTGCCTTTGCATCTGCTGCATAGATTTCACACAAGATCTCCACTGCCCGTGTAGCATTGTCATAGGTCGACAGCGAACTTGTAAATGACTCCACCAGCAATGGTGCATCCTGCCCCATTCGCGAGAATGCTGCGGCACCTCTGGGCGTCGACAGAAATTCGTTCTCATCGGAATACAAGCTAAGCCAGCGCAGATGCTTCAGCCACGCAGTGAAATGTTTGTTCGAGAATGCCTTGCGGATTCCGTGTTCCTCCTGCGCCGCCAGAAGTAGCGCATGCAACTGTGCGACACCACTTTCCCAGGTATCTGGAGTCGGATGCTGCTGCCACCACAGTGCGGCTGCCTGCTTGCTCCAACCCGTCAGCTTGTCAGGTGATTTTGAATCTTGGGCTGCTGCGCGTCCTGCCGTCGCGAGCCACAAAACAAAGAATGTCATCATCGCCCGCAGTAACGTCATCCCCAATTATGATCTTGAATCGCCACCAACGTCAACCTCGCTTCATTATCTGTTTAGATTCGACTGGAATGAGTGAATGAGACTGGCACCTTGAAGAACTCTCAGTATTCAGCAAAGATGCACGTTGCCGCAGATT
Organism: Verrucomicrobiales bacterium; assembly: GCA_051270635.1. GTDB lineage: Bacteria > Verrucomicrobiota > Verrucomicrobiia > Verrucomicrobiales > DEV007 > JAGROY01. Next base: position 12,376 of record JBNMNB010000086.1, read on the forward strand.
ACATTTTCAATCAGACAGATGAAACTCACCATCACAGCAACCCCATCACCAGCTGATAACAAATTCATCGCCCAAGAAGTCCGCAAGTTTAATCGGCAATTCACCGCAGACGACTTCCAGCCATTGAGCATTTTTCAGAGGAACGAGAACGATGCCATTGTCGCGGGGCTCACGGGAAGAACATTCTGGAATTACCTCTACATCGACTTCCTGTGGGTGAGTGAGAATCACCGTAGATCAGGATTCGGCAGCAGAGTGTTGATCACCGCTGAGGAGGAAGCTGCTAGACGAGGATGCCGCAATGCTTCACTCGACACCTTCAGCTTTCAGGCATTGCCATTTTATCTGAAACACGGCTACGTCGAGTTTGGGCATGTTTCAGGATTCTGTCATGATCAACATCGCCGTCACTACCTCCACAAGACGATCCACGCAGCAAAATCCAGCGACAGGCAAATCAACTGAGAGCTCAATCAATTTGCACAGGAATCCCCTTCTCCAGCATCCTGAACAGCGTCCTTGCAGCCGTTGTTGGAATCACCACCGCTCCATTGGTCGACGCCGTTCCGTTGGCATCACCGCTATGAATGACGACACCTTCAGAAAGTGTGAAATAAACATTCGGAGGGCTAGGCACGAATGTCGCTCCGACAGGCACGGGGTCGAGATGTGAATAGACTCCCTTGAGCAGTAGGTTCCCGCGCGAGTCGACGAGACTGCCATAATGGTTGTCTACCGGAGCTCGCTCACTCTTGGAGATCAATGTGAAGTCGCCGGTGTCTGTATCCATCCCGATGCGGCCGCAGGAGATCGGACAGAGCAGTGCCCGTTGTCCATCGACCAGTAAAGAGAGCGTTCGATCATCAAGAGAAACCACCAGCAATAGACTGCCCGGTTTACTCTTTACAAGAACTTCAGGATGGATCTCCATCGAGACGACTCTGCCAATGGCGATCGTCACCATTCGTTGACACTCCCGCACTGCCAGAGCCTCCTTTCGTGCCACCACTTCCGCCTTCTTTTTCTCTGCCTGTGCTGTCACAGTCGCCTCGTCTTGCACCGCAGGAGCTTCATTCTGTTGCGCCCAGGCGCAGAGACTAAAGGTTTCCACAAATAGCAAAACTGCCACACCAAACCATCGCTTCGTGAGGGCGAAACGGCTTTTGACGGGAGCACTGAGCAACGCTAACATCTGCAGGAAGGTATACCATGATTCATCAATTTCCAGTCGGCAGTAATGCAGTCGGCAGTAACGTTAGGGCAAGGACGACGCTCGGAATTGCGTTGTCGCTCATCCTGCATGGATTGTCGCTGTTCATATGTTCACATACAGCGAAGGCTGACGTGAACGGACCAAAATTTGATCCAAGTACACCCGTTACTCGCGCGCCAATCGTTGAAAATGTTTCGAACTTGAAACCTGTTGAGCGCGGCAAGGCGATTCGGATCAAATTGGAGGCTTCGACAGAATCGCCAGCTCGCATGGAGTTCATTATCAATAAAGATCGACTCAAGCACGGCACGTTGACTGAACCTGTGATCCCCAACCAAGAGATGAAGCACATCCAGACCGTCGACTACACGCCCTTTCGAGAAGGCCCCGACGCAATGGACACATTCACTTATAAGGTGAAACAGGGTGGAAGCCCCCTGGTATCGTCGATTGCCACAGTGACCATCCAAGTTCTCGCGGCGGTCCCTGAACTGGTCGCCAATGACGTGCTTGAATTTGGTGAAATCTACGTTGGCTCCACTGCTGAGCGGTTATTGATTGCCCGAAACATGGGCGGTGCTCCGTTCCGTCAAACACTTAAGATTCCCCCGGGCTTCACCGCTACTGGCTTGGGCGAAAATAATGTACTGGAACTCGCGCCACGGGCGACCAAGCAAATCACACTGACATTCCGACCAGACACGATCGGCCGTGTACAGCAGCGCATCTCCTATCCTGGTAATCGAGGCCAGACCGATCAGACATTGCTCTATGCCACGGGCATCGCCCCGCTTCACGCGGCCCCCAGCCAACTACAACTGGAGTGGATTCCTGAAGAAGCTGCCCGCGTCGCCCAATTGACGTTAACCAGTTCGATGGAACGCTCGATCAATGTCGGCATCAGCGCGCCGCAGGCGTTAAGGTTGCCTGCAAACATCGCGCTGGGCAAACGCGGGGGCACCACGATCGATATCAGAATACCGGCTGACCAGCACAATGAGGCCATATCCGGAAATATCGCTTTTACGTTCGAGGATTTCGAACTGGCGATACCTGTTAATTCGGACAGCGTGCCTGCCTATCTAGTGGCGTCAGGAGACGCTCCAGATTCCCACAAGCTCGATTTTCCCGAAGGCGCCCAATCCCCTCCCGTAACGCTGGCCTTCACCAACAAAGGCACCAGAGAGGGAACGCTCTACACCGACATCCATCATGAGTTCCTGCTTGAAGGAGTGACCGAAGGACAAGTGATTCCTGCGGGAGGTCAGCTGAAACTTACTGTCACTCCCGCTCACAACATCGACGCGCTCGGCACCCTCGTCCTGAAGTGCGGCATTCAGCGGCTGGAATACTCACTAAGCTCTGAAAAAGGGCGAACAAAAAGCCAAGTAGGCGAAGAGAACGCAAAAATCGAAATTGGAGAATCGACCGCGCTGCTAGCACCGAAAGAAGGATCGAGCTTTCAATCGTTCGGCACAACAACACCGAGAACGGGCCCACAATTGGCCGCTGAACTTTTCGCCATTAAAGTGGAGGGATCTTATCGATTCGATCACAGCTTACCAAAGGTCACCGCCACTCAATTTGAAGACGGAGGGCGGGATTTCCTCGAGTTCTCCTGGGCGCCACTCACTCCCGGCAAATATGACTATCGAGTCCATATCGAACGCGTCCAATTTGAAGAAGAAACCGATCGCCCACTGAAATTTTGGGGACTGCATCCATCTGAGATCATATCAAAAGAAGGTCGTCAACATGCGCGAATTGAGAATCTTAATCCAAGCATGGCATACAGGGTGAGGATCGTGGGTATCAGCCCCCAAGGCACCGCATCCCTGTCGGAACCCTTCAGGTTTGTGACCGCCGTTCCCCGACAACTTCGCTACTTAATTGGAACCTGGACGGTCACTCTTTTATGCGTTGCTTCGGTTATTCTGTTTATTCATCGGCGAATTCAAAAGAGAAAATTCTACGAACGCTATTATTAGGGACTGCTTCGTCGCTTGAGTTTGGTTGGTAGGAGTTGGCGACTAAAAGTCACCACTACCAATGTTCGCCGTTTTGATACTGTGCAGATTTCTGCAAAGAATCCGTTGGGTTCCTGCGTTAGGATAGAGAAGATTTCCGAATCGCCGATGCGCACGCTGCGCCGCTGAATATTACGCCTAAGAATGTCTACCAATTCAATCTCCCGCCCGAAACGCCGAAAAGCAAAGCGCTTTCCCTGGGGAATGGCCCTCATTGGTCTCGTTCTGGCGCTGGCTGGTGCTTATCTGGGCTTTCGCGTCGCTCTGAAACACTACCTGCACAGCGATAGCTTTCTCGCTCAGATCAATCACGCTACTTCCACTGCATTACGAGTAGATGGCGAATTTGAACCTTTGTCGTGGCAGGATGCGCAGGCGTCATCGACACGGTTCACAGGAACGGGCAAGCCGCGTTCACCTGTCCGAGAAATCCTCGCGCAGGGCATTGAGGCAGACCTTAATTTTCGCAGTATCTGGGACGGCATGTGGGAAATCACCGAGCTCTCAATTGACCAGGCGCACATCGATCTGACCCAGAAATCACCCTCTCTAGATCCTAAATTCTCGCCTTCGATTACCCATGCGCCCAGCACCACAGGCAGCAGCAGCTTCCTCTCCTCACTTCTACCCAAGCGCACTCAGCTGGAGCTGGTGAAAATCGAGAGCGCCGACATCACTTTCCCAGTTCCCGCTCAATTTACAGAAGGCACGGATGGCCAGGCCAGGGCAAAGCGATTGCGAATCCACGCCAGGCCACTCGGCGATCGGTTTTCGGATGGATTTCAGCTATCCGGTTTCGGTGGTGAGATTCACCTTCCGGACGGCCAGCGCCTATCGCTTCTCGACTACGAAACTCGCTGGAAAGACGGAGTATTGTATATTTCGGATGCCATTGCCACCATTGCCACCATTGCCGACGTAGAAAACAGCGTCGGCGCACGCGTCCAATGTAACGGACGTCTGGACACCACTGGCCACGCTACAGAACTCAAAATTCACCTTTCCGGAATTCAGGTAGAAGATGTCGTCGCCTCCGATTGGAAGCAACGCATCAGCGGGCTGATCGAGAGTGACCTGACGCTGGCAATAAATCGTGAAGGCACTACCATCAATGGTGATCTATCAATCACACGCGGCGTCCTCAACGCGCTTCCAATCCTCGATAACCTGGCCGATTTCACCAAGCACGACACGTTCCGGCGACTGCCTCTTACTAACGTGACTGCAGAGTTCACAAAGGAAGACGAGACAATCCGCTTTCACGATATCGTGATTGAATCTTCTGGAACACTGCGCGTCACTGGAGCCCTGGACGTCACGGATGGAATGGTCGCCGGGACTCTCCGAGTTGGAGTGGTTCCCGGTGTTCTGCGTTGGATCCCGGGTGCCGAGCAGAAAGTGTTCACGCAGTTGGACGATGGTCACCTCTGGACTGACATGCATGTGCATGGCCCGCTTCATGCGCTCAACGAAGACCTCAGCTCACGTCTCGTCACTGGTGCGGTCGTGCAGAGTATCGAAGAGCTTCCAGAGCGCGCCATCGATGCCGGCGGACGTGTCATCAATCAGGGATCGTCGATTCTTCGTGAAGGTCTGCGTGGGGGCATCAACATCATCGATGGATTCGTCCCCTTCCTCGGTGATTGATTTTCCGTGCAACCCTGCCAATCGGTGATTTGTTGCAACAGCGATGCAAAGCCATGTCCCCACAGAAGAGCGAGCTGCAGCAGCAGGAATCGTCGATAAATTACAGTCGAAGGGATACGCCGCCTACTTCGCTGGCGGGTGCGTCCGGGACCAAATGCTGGGGAAAATCCCAATAGACTATGATATCGCCACAGACGCCAGGCCGGAGCAAATCAAGCACTTGCTTCCCGGTGCACACGGCGTGGGCGCACACTTTGGCGTCATGCTGGTCAGAACTGGCGGTTACACACTGGAAATTGCTACCTTCCGCCGCGACGGCAACTATTCGGATGGACGCCGCCCCGAGCAAGTGACCTTTGCCGCAGCCGAGGAAGATGCACAGCGACGCGATTTTACCATCAACGGATTGTTCTATGATCCCGTTGAAGAACGCATCATCGATCACGTCGATGGGCAAACGGATCTGGAGAATGGCATCCTGAGAGCCATCGGCAATCCCGAGCATCGATTTAAAGAAGACCACCTGCGATTGATGCGGGCAGTGCGATTTGCGGCAGTGTTAGGATTCGCAGTCGAAAGTGACACCTGGCAAGCAGTTTGTGCGCAATCATCGTCGCTCAGTCGGATAAGCATTGAGCGCGTGCGCGAAGAATTCAGCCGCATCATGATTTCCAGCGGTCGAGTTCGCGGGTTTGATCTACTGGTAGAGTCTGGGCTGATGGATCAAATCATCCCCGAGATAGAAGCACTCAAAGGATGTGAACAACCTCCCGCTTACCATCCAGAGGGCGATGTATTCGTGCACACACGACTCATGCTTTCGCTGCTCCCGGAGCAGACATCACTGCCGCTGGTTCTCTCCGTCCTGCTGCATGATATCGCAAAGCCAGCGACCCGCACCTGGGACGACGCGGCTCAACGCGTTCGATTCAATGGCCATGCCGAACGAGGCGCAGAGATGACTGAGAAAATCCTCAAGCGGCTAAAATATCCAAACGATATCATCGATGCCACCGTGGCGGCAGTCGGCAACCACATGGCATTCATAAATGTGCAGGACATGCGGACATCAAAGCTCAAGCGCTTCATTGCTCGCCAGACTTTTGAGGATGAGCTGGCACTGCACCGTGTCGATTGCCTGGGAAGCCATGGGATGTTGGAAAATTACACATTTCTACAGAACAAACGCGATGAATTCGCCAGCGAGCCCTTGATCCCTCCTCGACTCATCACTGGCAACGACCTGATCGCACTGGGATGGAAGCCATCACCCATATTCAGCAAAACTTTAACTCAGATACAAGACCTTCAACTCGAAGGCACGTTCCGCACACGCGATGATGCGATGCAATGGCTGCACGAGAATTATCCCAGCGAGTGCGGGCCCGGCTAGCGAATGGCTCCATTTCTCCGCAGTGGAGTAGCGACACCGTGCGGGGCAATTGGGCGGAAAGTATTGAAGTCGACGTGGCCTTCGCTAGAGACAGGGTATTGGTGCAATCGCCCAGCATCACCTTCAAGAAAAAGATTACTCTTCAATTTGTAGTCGTAACTGCCGCGCGTCAGAATATTGGACAACCGCGTGGCAAATCGCAGATTGCTCACATGCGCCAGAACTTCCTGGGTCGTGCTTGTAAAGGGAGGCAGAAAAACACGCTGATTGCTCTGCGCCTTGCCAATTCGCAGCCCGTCAATGTAAACCCGGTGCACCCCGCCAGACAGCGTCATCGGCACTGGCCCATCGTTGTCTACGCGCAGGACAAATATCACATCGGTCTCGACCACTCTGACTTCATGCAGGAGGAAACTGACGAGTGAAACTTCCGGGGATTCAGCTCCCCGGGGCAGCGTGCCACACCCTGACAGGAGCAAAAGTGCGCAAAGGCAGACAAGCAGTGAACATTTTCGATGCTGGAAATTCATGCACTGACGATAGCCCGTATCCCGGCGCGACGGCAAGATGCGAATTGCAGCTTGCCGGGGTTCCACCTTGCGAGGACTCTTGGCCATGACCGATTCGACCAGTCTCGAAAGCCTTTACGATCCTGAAGCATTTCGCACTCACGGTCATCTGCTCGTCGACAAACTGACAGAGAGCCTCACGCAGTCGCTGTCCGGTGAGGGCCCAGCTCGCCCGACGCAAGAGCCAGAGGCGGCAGTGGCTGAGTGGGAAAAAATTCTGCAGCACTCGCTCGCTGATCGGCCTGAAAGTGTTTCCAGTCTCTTTGACCTCCTGATCGCCAAGTCGATCAAATCCCACCATCCGCAAACGATGGGACATCAGGTGGGAGTGACCGCGCCCATTTCGGCGCTCACAGAGATGATGGGAGCACTGCTGGATACGGGGAACGGAGTGTTCGAAGTGGGAAATCCTGCCACGGCCATCGAGCGCGTGGTGATCAAGGATCTTGCACGTCGCCTGAGCATGGGCGAAAACGCCGGCGGCTACCTTACATCTGGAGGAACACTTGGGAATCTCACGGCGCTCCTTGCCGCGCGCCAGGCAGTCGTTGATTCCGATGTCTGGGAAGACGGAAACGACAGCGCCCATCCATTCGGCGTATTAGTTTCTGAACAGGCACATTATTGTATCGATCGTGCTGCCCGAGTCATGGGATGGGGCTCGCGGGGAGTCATTCGTGTAGCAACCGATCATTACTCACAGATGCGGCGACCAGAGTTGCAGACAGCTTTCGACAAGGCACGCGCAGAAGGAATCCAAGTGGTCGCAGTGGTTGGCAATGCGTGCACGACCGCCACTGGCAGCTTTGATCCTCTCGAAGAAATTGCCGACTTCGCCAGAGAGCACGGAATTTGGTTTCACGTCGATGCTGCCCATGGTGGCGCAGTCATATTTTCGGATGCACATCGTCATTTGCTTCAAGGTGTGGCACATGCTGACTCAGTGGTGATTGATTTTCACAAGTTGATGCTTACTCCTGCCCTCACGACTGCCGTGCTGTTTAATGATGAAGCATCATCGTTCGGAGCCTTCGCGCAGCAGGCGGAATATCTCTGGCGTTCGGACGATGGCAACAATTTCGAACAGACACGCTTTCCATGGCAGGATTCAGCTCAACGCACAATGGAATGCACGCGACCGATGGCAGCACTTCGCATATTCGCACTGTTGGCCACCCAGGGAGACCGGATCATTGGCAAGAATGTCGACGTGCTCTTCGCATCTGCACAAATTTTCGCCGCAGTCATCGCCGACACTCCTGATGTCGAACTCCTCACGCCACCAGTCGCCAACATCGTCTGTTATCGTCTCACGCCAGACGGACTCTCAGATACTGAATGCGATGCCATCAACACGGAAAGCCGAAAGCGACTTCTTGCCGAGGGAAATTTCTACTTTGTTGAAACGAAGATTCACGGACGCACATGGCTACGCAGTGCAATCATGAACCCGTTCACTGAAAAGATTCACTTCATTGCACTTCTTGACGCATTGAAACGACTCAACTGCACGCTGTGACAGAGTCTACGAGTACGCGATAAAACACTGCACAGTCAACGAAACTGAGAAGCCCGTTCCTTACTCTGCCTTCGAAGCGGTTTCCTCTTCTTCTGCCTGACCGGAATCATCACGATCCTGGGCTTTGAAATCGAGAGCTTTCTCCCCTTCTACAAACGTCACAGCAACTGTGTCGCCCCGGCCGATGTTTCCTCGCAGAAGGTGTTCAGCAAGAGGATCCTCAAGATTTTTCTCCACGGCGCGACGCATCGGTCTGGCACCATAACTTGGATCGTAGCCTTCTTCGATGAGGAATGCCTTGGCGGTTTCGTCGAGCTCGATCTTGATTTCCTTGATGGCAAGTCGCTCGGTCACCTTGGAGATTTCCAGATCGACGATCTTCATGAGATCCGGCTTATCCAGCATGTGGAAAACGATTTGGTCATCTAGACGATTGAGGAATTCGGGCTTAAATATTTTCTTCGCCTGCTCGAGGATCTTGTCGCGCATCGCTTCGTAGTTTTCATCAGCACCAGAGGCTGCACCGAATCCAAGAGTATTCTGCTTCTTGATTAACTCTGCTCCCACATTGGAAGTGAGAATGATAATCGTGTTTCTGAAATCGACCTTGCGGCCAAAACTGTCAGTCACGGTTCCCTCTTCAAGAATCTGGAGCAAAAGGTGCATCACATCAGGATGCGCCTTCTCGACCTCATCAAACAAAACGACCGAATACGGACGACGTCGAACAGCTTCCGACAACTGACCACCTTCTTCGTATCCCACGTAACCAGGAGGCGAACCAATCAATCGGCTAGACGTGAATTTCTCCATGTATTCCGACATGTCGATCTGGATCAATGCATCCGAATCTCCGAACATAAAGTCGGCAAGATTGCGCGCCAGATAGGTTTTTCCGACACCAGTAGGCCCAAGAAAAATGAACGATCCAATAGGGCGGCGCGGATCTTTGAGATCGGCGCGCGAACGACGCAGCGCCTTACTGATCGCAATGACCGCTTCCTCCTGACCGATAACCCGTTTGCGCAGCTCATCCTCCATGCGAAGAAGCTTCTGTGTTTCCTTCTGCTCCATGCGCTGGAGCGGCACACCAGTCCATTTTGAGACCACTGCCATGATCTCATCTTCGGTAACATCGACTCGATTCTCTTCGTTCTCCTTGCGCCATTCATCGACCATTACCTCCAGCTTCTTCTTGGTCTGCTTCTCGCTGTCGCGCAATTTTGCAGCCTTCTCAAAGTCCTGGTCTTTAATCGCTTTCTCTTTCTCAATCCGAATCTCCTCGATCTCCGCTTCGATTTCTTTGAACTCCGGAGGGCGCGTCATGGCACCAATGCGCGCGCGCGCGCCTGCTTCGTCCATTAAATCGATCGCCTTGTCCGGGAGAAATCTTCCGGTCAGGTAACGCTCAGACAATTTAACTGCCTGCTCGATCGCCTCATCCGTAATGTTTGCTTTGTGGTGCACTTCATACTTGGGACGCACTCCTTGCAAAATCTGAATCGCATCTTCAACGTTCGGCTCTTCGACTTTCACAGTCTGGAAGCGACGTTCCAATGCGGCGTCCTTTTCAATATACTTCCGATACTCGTTAAGCGTGGTGGCACCTACGCATTGAAGCTCACCGCGACTGAGGGCCGGCTTAATGATGTTCGATGCGTCCATTGCTCCCTCAGCAGATCCAGCACCAACGATGGTGTGCATCTCATCAATGAAAAGAATGATATTCTGAGCGCGACGAATCTCGTCCATTACCGCTTTGATACGCTCTTCAAATTGTCCACGATACTTCGTCCCGGCGACCATCAGGGCCAGATCAAGGGTAATGACCTTCTTCTCACGCAAAAGTTCCGGAACGTTCCCTGATACGATCTCCTGCGCCAGACCTTCCACGATCGCTGTCTTGCCCACACCAGCTTCACCAATGAGAACCGGATTATTCTTCGTGCGACGACAGAGGATTTGAATGACGCGCTCAATTTCTTCGGCACGGCCGATGACCGGATCGAGTTCGTCCTTTTGCGCCATTTCAGTCAGATCGCGGCCAAAGGCACGCAGAGCGGGTGTCTTCGTCTCTTTCTTTCCACCGCCGCCGGATTCAGCGAATTCTTCTTCTTCACCTTCCTGAGGGGTGAAATTCGGGTCAAGTTCCTTGAGAATTTCATTACGGGTACGTTCGATGTCGACGTCGAGGCTTTTCAAGACCCGGGCAGCAACACCTTCACCTTCACGCAGCACTCCCAGCAGGATGTGCTCCGTTCCGACGTAAGAATGGTTCAATGCCTTCGCCTCGCGACCAGCAAGTGCCAATACCTTCTTGACGCGGGGAGTATAGGGAATGTTCCCGACCATTTTGGTCTCAGGCCCCTGTCCGACGTGGTTTTCCACTTCTTGTCGCACAGTACTGAGGTCGAGTCCCATCTTCTGGAGCACATTGACCGCAACGCCCTGTCCTAGCTTAATGAGGCCCAGAAGCAAATGCTCAGTCCCCACATAATTGTGATTGAAGCGGTCTGCTTCCTTTCTCGCCAGGGCGAGTACTTGCTGAGCTCTTGGAGTAAAATTATTCATCATCTAATTCAGATTCAGGAGGTTGCAAATTTTCACCTTCCGATGTTCCCTGCTCATCCTTAGTAAAGGTATCAGGCTCTGGCAGGCTTTTCAACTGATCGCGCAGGATTTCGGCACGCAGGGTGTCTCTTTCCCCTGCAGAAAGTTTACCTTTCGCACGAATTTGGAGGTGGGCAGGTTGAATTTCCATTAACAATGAATCTACCTGCATCGCCCAGTCTTTGGGAAGCAATTCCATGTCAATCCCAAGACGCAGCATCGAAAGGTGGTTCAGCGCTTCCTTGGACTCGATTATGTGAGCAAAGCGCAGCGTCGCATAGGCACGACCAATGTGGTCCATCACTTTCTCAGGATTCTCCTCGCGAAGCTTCTGCCTGGCATTGCGCTCATGATTGATGATTTGAAGAATCACCTTTTCAAGACGCGCAATGATCTCGCTCTCTTTCTCACCAAGCGTGTGTTGATTTGAAACTTGGAACAAATTGGCAAGCGCTTCCGTGCCTTCACCATACAATCCCCTGACGGCGAGACCAATTTTATTCACGGCCTGCACGACTTGATTGATCTGATCGCTTAGAACCAAGCCGGGCAAATGCAGCATCGCTGACGCCCGCATTCCGGTTCCCAGATTCGTCGGACATGCAGTGAGGAATCCAAACCGCCCGTCGAAGGCATAGTTCACTTCTTTTTCCAGCGCCGTGTCCAGGGCGTCAAGGGAATCAAAGGCTGTCTTCAGATCCAATCCTGGCAGGATCGCCTGCATGCGCAGATGATCCTCCTCATTGATCATGACACTGAGTGACTGGCCGGAATTCATGACCGCTGCACTGCCGGCACCTTTGGCGGCATGTTCACGGCTGATCAAGTGACGTTCGACAAGTACCTGCTTTCGGATCGGTGTCAGTTTGCTCAGCTCTTCCGAGAAAGCATCCTCCATCGCATCGAGCGATTCTACTTTCCCTTTGATCTCATTCAAAACTGAAACTCGATCTTCTTTGCGCGCCCAGCCGGGGAATGGAACTCCTTCCAAATTGCGCGCCAAGCGCACACGGCTGGTGATCACGATGTCACCATGAGGCCCGGTGACCTCCATCCAGTCCGCAGTCTGTTTTAGCAGCGCAGCAAATTTCATGACTGATCCTCCTCTTCCGGCGGTGACACATCAGTCTGGTCGACAGTGGAGTCGTCAACGGAGTCGCCACTGGGCAACAATTTTCCGTCTCCGACTTCCGTCTTCAGCTCATGCACATCATCGGCATCTTTAGACAATTGGTGGATCTTGTCTCTCAACGCAGCGGCATCTTCGTAGCGCTCTTCGTTAACCGCCGTTTCCAATTGAGTTTTCAAATCGGCGAGCTGGCCCAGCGCTACTTGTGACTTCTCTGCGCCTGAAGGAATCTTTCCAACGTGACGCGTCCCCTTATGCATGGCTTTGAGCAGGCTCTCCAGACCGGAGCCGAACACCTGGAAGCAATGACTGCACCCGAGACGTCCCGTTTTCTTAAAATCCGACTGAGTAAATCCACAGCTGCCACAGGATTTTTCACCCGAAGTGGAAGGCGCTTCTTGACGCTGCTCAGCGCCAATTCCAGCAAGCAAGTCCGCCAGCGCAAAGCCGGTGGGATCAGTGACCCCCTTGTTGCTCGCGCAACCTTCACACAAGTTCGCCTTCTGCATCTTTCCCTGAACAATTTGGGTCAGAAACACTGTCGCTTCGGTTGATTTGCAGACATCGCAGTTCATGGCTTGCCAGTTAACGTGGACCGTAGCCACAATTCTGGAATTCCCAAGAAGAAATACGTTTCTGCGGTCTCCACATATGCAACATTTTCACTCCTTTCTCTGCCTGAATCACTAGACGCGAGGCAATTCCACCTGATTTGTCCACTTTTCCCGTAGACAACTTCAGACGATCGGAGTTCCAGTTGATGTCGCCAATTCACGAAAACGAGTGATGCACTTCTTCGTGATTGGCCCTGGATTACCATCACCAATCTGACGACCATCCAGCCTCACCGCAGCAATCACTTCCGCAGCGGTGCCAGTCAGGAAACACTCGTCTGCCGTAAATACTTCGTAGCGGCCGAACAATTTCTCCGTCAGAGGTATCTGCAGCTCTTCACAAATTTCAAAGACAACCTGGCGTGTGATCCCATCCAGCGCACCAGACGAAACGGGCGGCGTGGCGATGCTGCCATTTCTTACGAGAAAAATGTTGTCGCCAGTACACTCAGAAACATACCCCTGCTCATTGAGCATCAGGCCCTCTTCTCCCCCACCCTGAATCGCTTCTACCTTCGCCATGACATTATTGAGGTAGTTCAAAGACTTCACCTGCGGACTCAAGGCAGCGGGCGAAGTCCGCCGAGTGGCGCAGGTCACCAGTGTGAGTCCATTCTCATACTTCTCATCAGGGTAAAGTTGAATAGTCGAAGCGATGATGATCACCGATGACTTAGGGCACAGGTAGGGATTCAGCCCAAGACCACCTTCACCGCGAGTGATGACAAGCCTCACGTATCCTTCATTGAGTCCATTCTCGCGAATGGTATCGACCACCGCCTGCACCATCTGCTCGGGACTAAGATCAACCTTCAGCAGAATCGCTTTAGCGGAATCGTACAACCTCTTTATGTGCTCTTCCAGCCGGAAAACGCGGCCATTGTAAAATCGTATCCCTTCGAAAATCCCATCACCGTAGAGCAGGCCGTGATCAAACACGGAAATCTTCGCATTTTCCTGGTCGCAAAATTCGCCGTCGATGTAAATTTTCATATCACTTTAGAGTCTAAATAGCGAGGCTAGCATCGCTCAATTTTTGCGTTCGGCAACTCTCTTGGTGTTAAGTGAGATCACTGAAACTATCCAGCGGCCTCGTCGACAATCCTGCCATCCTCGATCGTCAGGCAACGATCTCCCATTTGAGCCAGGCGTTGATCGTGAGTGACCACTACCAGTGTCTTACCAGACTCGGCAGCCACATCCAGCAGCAATCCCATTACCTCTGCGCCCGTCTTGGGATCAAGATTTCCAGTCGGTTCATCAGCAAACAAAATCTGCGGTTCATTAGCCAATGCTCGAGCAATGGCTACCCGCTGTTGCTCCCCACCACTGAGTTCTGCAGGCAGGTGCTGGAGCCGCCGAGACAACCCCACTTTTCCCAGTAAATCTGCCGCTCGATCGCGATCCAGCTGGCCAGCAATCTGCGATGGCAGCGCTACATTCTCCAGCGCCGTGAGCTCCGGCAAAAGGTTAAAGTGCTGAAATACGTAACCAAGGTAGACATTACGAATGCGCGCCTGAGCCGCTGCACTGGCATCGTAAAGCGAAACATCCCCCACTAGCACTTGGCCGGAAGCCGGTCTCTCCAGCCCCGCTAAAACGTAAAGCAGCGTTGTCTTGCCCGCGCCTGATGCTCCACAGAGAAACATGCGCTGGCCAGCTGGCACCTGCACACTGATACCATTGAGAACATTGATCGTTGCGCCACCAACCTTGAACCATTGAACAATGTCCAGCGCCTCCAGCCTTCCAGCAGCAGGAAGGTCTCCAGTCAGATCTACCGATTGGCTAGCTGAAATCAATGATGACACAGCCTAGTCGTCGCACATGCTTACCGAAACGCAAGAGGGACGCCAAAAGCGCCCCCCTCAAAATTAGCATCTAATCGATAGTCGAACTATTTCTTTGTCCCTTTCTTTTTCGTCGCCTTTGCCTTTGCCTTTGCCTTACCTTTTGCTTTGACCTTCGCCTTCACTACGGCCTTTTTCTTCGCCTTAGCTGCGGGCTTCTTCTTCCCTTTTGCGGCAGCGGCCTTCTTCTTAGCCCGAGGTGCCGAGGTTGCTGCAGTCTTCCTGGTTTTTGCCGCGCTGGCGGGACGCGTTGGTGTCTTTCCTTTTCCAGCATCCTCACGCGCCTGCACAGCAGAACTCAGCGCTTCTTTGTTGCCATAGCGACTAATTGAAAATTTTGCAGTTCGTCGACTTCCATTGTTATCTTCCCATGCCGCCTGCCAGTATTCATAAGATTTTCCACCACCGACTTTCGAAACGACATGCGTCACGCCGATGACCCCGCTTCGTTTGACTTTCCTCTGCGCCCGTGAGGCAGATTCCTGTTTTGCCTTCGGCATCTTCTTCAATACACCATCGCGGAACTCGCGTGCGAGC
Organism: Verrucomicrobiales bacterium; assembly: GCA_051270635.1. Classification (GTDB taxonomy): domain Bacteria; phylum Verrucomicrobiota; class Verrucomicrobiia; order Verrucomicrobiales; family DEV007; genus JAGROY01. The sequence continues at coordinate 27,484 of JBNMNB010000086.1, forward strand.
TTCAACGCCTTGTTCTTGCCTCCGCATGATTTGTCAGGGAAGTACTTGTGAGTCGTTTTCCCTTTGTTGGTCACTCGGACATTCCAGCCGAAATTCTTTTTCTCTTCCTGCTCAATCCTGCTGATACCGTAGTTAGCTCTTGGGGCCATAATTGCTCGTTTTTCTGTGTTAGGATACGTGTTTCAAGATCTGGGGTGGGGGCACCTCCATCCCACGATTTGTGTCGAAGTGTCGATCCTAGCAAAGCTCTAAGCTTCATGGCAAGGCTAATTATTTAGTCATTTTTAATGTCTCATTTAAATCCCACAGATAGGTCACCACCCGCCCCCCCATCGACCTGTCGCAACCCTTCATAAAGGACTATCGCCACAGAGGTCGCTAGATTCAGACTGCGGGTTCCACCAGCCCGCATAGGAACACGCAGGAGCGATGAGTGACTCTGCTTCTCCAGAAGCGACTCCGGCAATCCCCTGGTCTCACATCCGAAGATTAGCCAGTCTCCCAACTGAAATTGCACATCCCAATGCGCTCGACTGGCTTTTGTTGTAAGAAAAAAAGTCCGCGCAGCCTCTGGCAACCCTGCCATAAAATCAGCCAGAGTCTTCCATTGTCGACAATCAACGTACTGCCAATAGTCGAGCCCAG
>JBNMNB010000087.1:0-27987 GCA_051270635.1 Verrucomicrobiales bacterium
CAGGAACCCGTAAGCGTCGGTTCCTGGAGGGGCGACGACGAGGTAATAGCTGATCATTTTTGGGGCAGTGGGCGGCAGTGCGGGTTTTGATTAAGCAGCAAGGCTTACGTCTCTCCAGACGAAAAGTCGATTTTTTCTCTAAATGCACGGCGGTGACGGAGCTGGCACCTACGTGGTGCGCTGGCTGTTCGTCGACGGAGAATACCGCTGGCGGACTGGGCTGGATCTCGAATTGGAATGGTGAGGTTAAGGGCCTGTTCGGAAATAACCTGTACAAATCTGCTTGCCTTTTTGGCCATCACCCGCGTTGGATTTCAACTCAGAGAGCTCGCTATCATCGCTGAAATCCGCCTTGGTGCTGACAAAAAATCCTGCGCATCTTCGCACAGTTAATTTCCGAACAAGCCCTAAGCTAAGAAGAGAATCAACAAAGTGGGTGTCAACATCGCTGCCGTGACCCATCCGGAAATCGTTTACCCGGAAGTGGCTTGAGCTTTAGAATTTAGATTCAACACCCCCGGTCTTTGAGTCAGCCATTCAGGCTTGAGCTTTGCTATCATTTTACCCCTGGCTACCGTAGTGCTGGCCCTTTGGGCCGCTGCGATTTGGGCCGCTGAAGCAGTGTTCTGAAACTATAGCGGTCCATTCAACAAGGCTCGTATGTCACCCTCTGATTGGGTGGATTGACGGATGATTGTTGGCGAAGGATTACCAGTGCCTTCGTACTCTCGTGAGATCACGCGATCGGAAATGTCGCGTTCGCTGCGATTGCCGATGAGGGCATCAATATTCGTCCGATCGGAGAATTTTTCGGTGGAATAGCGAGCTGAGCGGTCATCGCGCGATCGCCTGTCTGCCAGGCTGCTCGTCTTCTGCTTTTTAACTCGGTCTCCAAGGAACGAAAACCGTGGCTTCTTCTGTTCAGTGCCCGTCGACTGAAATCGTTCCGTATTATAGCGGCCGGTTGCGAATCCTTCGCCTGAGACGGTTTTCAGTTTCTCAGTGCGCTTACCTTGAAAGTTCGATTGACCGAATTCCTTGGTGCTGGTTCCTGAGAATGACTTGGAAACGTCCAGTGACTTCTTATCAAATTCCTTATTGTAGTCCACATTCGATATTCGCTCAGAAAGTTTCGGCGGAGCAGAACTTTCGTCACCATTGTCGTCGTTTCCATTTCGAAGCGAACCACAGGATACCAGCAGCGGCATGCAGAGTGCTGATACCATCATGGCGTGCACCGATTTTAAGAAGCAAAACGAACCCATCTGCACATTCTAAATGGCGAGCGATGCAGGTCAAGGTGCATCGTGATGAAGTGAAGGGCGCGCTACACCACTATGCCCACGGCTTTTTCCAGCCTTGTCGGTAGGCAGGATCGATGAACGTATTGGCCTCTTCGTCGTTGGTGAATCGCATGGCATCCGCGTCCCATTCCAGGCGTTTTCCACTGCGTCGGATGGCGATCATTCCCAGCAATCCAATTTCGGTCAGGGCGCCACCGTAGTCGAAAGGTGAGCCAGCGGGCTTGTCGGCGCGGATGGCATTCAGCCAGTCTTTCTGGTGGTGGCCACCTGGCACGCGAGGAATCGTCTTCTCTGGTCTTTCGAATTCCTTCATCCTGGCTTCTGGAATGATCCGGCAACCGCCAGCGCCATGCGAACCGTGCATGATCTTGCCCTCGTCACCGATCACTACCGCACCGGTGCCGACCACCTTGCGATTGTCCTGCTGCAATTCTTCAGGCGCAGGAATCGAAAATTCTCCATCGTGCCAGACGATTTTCACTGGCCCGTTGTTACCCTTAGCGGCGAATTCGAAAGTGATGCGTGATCCTGCGGGGTAGAACTCGCTGTGCACCTTGGGATCGTAGCCTTTGGTCTCGGCCGTGATTGCTGTCGGCATGTCCAAGTCCAGTGCCCAGAAAATCGGATCGAGCACATGGCACACCCAATCACCAATGCAGCCACTGCCGAAGGCCGAGTATCCCCGCCAGTTAAATGGCAGGTAATTCGGGTGGTAAGGGCGATCAGTCACTGGCCCAAGCCACTGATTCCAACTCAAATGATCCGGCACCGCATGCTTCTGCGCGAAGTCCGGAGCCTTGGAGATCTGACTGTAGACATGTTTAAAAGCATCACATCCCGCGTGCACTTCCTGCACTTTGCCGACAGCTCCCGCCTTCACTAGCTCCACAAAAAAGCGAATGCTATCCGACGAGTGACCTTGGTTACCGACCTGAGTGATGACTCCTTTTTCTGTCGCTGCTTTACGCATCGCACGCACTTCGCCGATGGTGTGTGACAGCGGTTTTTCGCAGTAAACATGCTTTCCAGCGTCCAGCGCAGCCATCACAGCGACTGCGTGAAAATGATCGGGTGTGGCGACCAGCACGCCGTCGATATTGTCGGCCATGGCATCGAGCATAATGCGAAAATCCTTGTAACGCTTCGCTTGCGGGAATTTTTGAAAGCTCCCCCCGCCCGTTTTTTCATCGACGTCACACAGGGCAACGATTTCTTCGTCCTGCATTCCCCCTAGATTAGCCGCACCACGTCCACCGATGCCGATGGCAGCGATACGCAGTTTTTCATTCGGCGTCACCTTGCCATCTTGTGCTCGCAAGACATGGCTGGGAACAAATTGAAAACCAAATGTGGCAATGGCAGACTTCTTGAGAAATGAACGGCGTTGCATGGCGGCTAGACTGCCGAATATCGCACCAGCAATCAAGGCGATTCTGTCATCTTTCGCTGGATGGGAGTGGGAATTGTTGCCAAGCGGTTCTGAGGGCGTTCGCAGCATTTTTCGGGATTGCTGCATGTCTGTCGATCGCGTTTAGTGCGTATTTGTCCATTGAACCACGAATGACCTTTCCCCTGTGAGCGATCGCTACAAAATTAGAGCAAAAATCGGAGAAGGCGGCGCGGGCGCTGTGTGGGTTGCCTTTGATTCAGAACTGAACCGCGATGTAGCGTTGAAGCGTCTGAAGAAACGCGATGCAGTGGATGCAGACGGAAAGCATTCCACGGCAGCAGCGGATGGGCTGATCCGTGAAGCGCAGGCGCTCGCTTCATTGCAGCACCCGAACATCGTTACCTTTTATGATGCCGGGCGAGATGATGAGGGCGTCTTTCTGGCGATGGAGTTGCTGCGTGGAAAAACGCTGGATGCTGTGATTGAAATGGATGGGCCGCTGGCGATTGAGGATTTTCAGGCTCTGGCTGAGCAGACACTGGCGGGTGTGGTGGCGGCGCAGGAGCGCAACCTGGTGCATCGAGATCTTAAACCTGGGAACATCATGGTGCACCGGCAGCCGACAGGCGAGTTGCTGTGCAAGGTTCTCGATTTCGGTCTGGCGAAGTTCTCTCACGGCGCGTCGCTGCAGACAGAGGATCAGGAATCCGGAATCTACGGTTCCGTTCACTTCATGGCGCCGGAGCAGTTCGAAAGAAAACCGCTGGATGGCCGCACCGATCTCTATGCGCTGGGATGTATCTTTTACTATGCGTTGGCTGGCCGTTATCCCTTTGCTGGAGATACCAATGCCGAAGTAATGGCCAGTCACCTGCAGCATTCTGTGCCGCTTTTGAAAGATATGCGTCCGGAACTTCCTGAATGGATCGGTGACTGGGTGATGTGGTTTTTGAATCGCAATGCGGAGCACCGCCCTGCTACTGCCGCAGCAGGGCTCGAGCACTTTCTCCAGTGTGTTGCCGACGATGCAGAACCTGTGCCAACCCCGCAACCGCCTCCTGTTGAGGTCGATCCAGAGCCGCCTGGGGTGACTCAGGTGCGGCCCGGGCGTAGGAAGTCGCCTATGGGTTTGTTAGCAGTTCTGATGCTGACCGCTACGGTCGTGGGGCTTAGCATCTGGGGATACGGAATTTACTCGCAGCGCAGTGCTGAAAAGCGGGAGATCGAGCTTTTTAACAGATTGACCCTGCCGGGCAACGATGAACCGGTGGGAAATGCGGACGCGGTGAACATGATTACGCGAATGATGCAGGACAATGGCGGAAACATCGCAGCACAGGGTGCGTTGTGCCTCGAAAAGCTGACGGGCCCGGGTGTCGAGACCGCGATCGTGGCCCAGATTGGCAAAGCCGTCGCGGATACTCGAGTGAAAATCATGCGCATCGCGACGCAGCGAAAATTAGAGGGAACGTCGACACAATTGATCGCGGCTGCTGAGAGTCGAGTGCAAAAAGTAAGTGAAGCCGCCCTGTCGAACTTGGTTGAGATCGCCCAGCCGTACGATCTTGATGCGCTCATTGGGATGCTCCAGGAGCATGCTGATGTGCAGCGTAATCGCCAACTGATTACTGAGGCGATTTACGTGGCTGCGAGCCGGGCCGACGGCTCGCAGGGATCGGTTCGATTGATCGCAGCTCTGGCTGAATTGGAAGGCGGCAGGGAACGTGGATCCTTGCTCCGAGTTCTGGGACGTCTGGGTGGGGACGAGGCGCTGTCTACGCTGGAACGAGAACTGCGCAGCGATGACATGGAAGCACAGCGCTCTGCCGTGTCAGGCTTGACGGCGTGGCCAAATGGAAAGGCCGCGGCTCCACTTTCCTCCTATGCCGTGCGCACAGAAGATGAAAACCTGCAGGGGCTGGCAATGCTGGGATTGATGAAGATCATCGGTCGTTCTGGAGATCTTCCGGGCGAAGAGAAGATCGCGAAACTGAAGAAGGCGGCGAAGATGGTCAAAGGCTCGCAGGTGAGAAAGGCTCTGTTTCAGCAGCTATCAAAGATTCCCGATGAGGCGGCACTGATGTTCCTGGAGGAATTGAGTGCGGATGGTGGGACTGAGGCCACTGAAAACGCGCGCTATGCTGAGCAGGCGAAGCGGCAAATTACCGAAATGTTGACGCGTGTGGTCGATGTGGCAGGGGAGGAGGAAGTAATGTTGAACGCCGAAAAATCGTTCATCGCTGGGCACGGCCCCTTTTTCAATCGCATTGATAACACGGTGCAAAGTTGGGGCAATCCAGCTGCCTGGGTGCTGTGGCATGTACGGATCGCTGAGCCTGGCGTCTACCAGCTTAAAGTCGTTCAAGCGCAGAGTCTCGATGTCAGCAACACGTTCGATGTCACCTTTGCCGGCAGTGTTCTACCTTGTGAGGTAAAGCAGACACGATCAGAGAAAGAATTCGAGCGCATCGACGCGGGAAATGTAGAGCTCACTGAGCCCGGTCTTTACGAAATCATCATCAAGCCCAAAAAAATCGAGGGCGAATCACTGATGGTTTTGCGCGGGATTTCCCTGCGGCGGAATTTGTAACATCAGGTTGGCCAACGAGCGTTGCGATTCTGCTTCATTTTTCTGATGAATCGGAGGAAGGTAAACTAATGACGGATTCCACTTCGACTGAACGGACAACCTCTTCTGCCGAAAAGAATGCTGGCAGGGGAATGTTGAAAGCGCGCACCTTTGATCACATCACACTGGTGGTGGCAGATCTTGAGGCCAGCCGTGCATTCTACGTCGATCTCATCGGTATGGAGCAGGTGCCTCGGCCCGACTTCGGCTTTCCAGGTATGTGGTTTCAATTGGGCACGGCGCAGATTCATCTCAACATTGCCAGTGATGCCGCAGGCCGAGCTGGACAGGGCGACATGGGAGCGGGAAGCCCACCGCAGGGCGTGCACTTCGCGTTCTCTGTCGATGATTGTGACATTGCTGTAGGCCAGTTTACAGAACAGGGGATTGCCATCGAAGCCGGTCCCCGCTCGCGTCCCGATGGTGCTCGGCAGGCGTATGTGCGCGATCCAGACGGCTATCTGGTTGAAATTACTTCCCCTGCTCAGGCACCGGCGACGCAGGCATAGCGGACATGGCTGATTCCGCGCTCGACTCGATCTTTTTTCCTGACATTCGCTCGAAGCCTGATTCGGCACGCTTGCCGAAGTCGCTGCTTTACGCCACCAGCGCGCGGCTAGGCGGCACTGGGCTCGACACCACTTCACTGCACGGTGCCATGGCAGCGGAAGAGTGTGGAGCGTTGGCCAGAGTCTTGTGCTATGGCAATCAACAGAAGCGTATTCCAGCAGGGAAAGTGCGCAGTCTTGGCCTGCATCCAGTGCGTGCGCTGTCCTGCCTGGAAAGCAAACGCTACTACGGTGCTAAGAAACGTTACGTGGCATGGCAGGCAGCTCGTGCGCTGGAAACCGGGCGGTTCGACAGCTTTCACGGCTGGTCAGAAGATTGCCTGCGGGCACTCTTTGTCGCTCGCCAGCGCAAGATCCCAACAGTGCTCGATATCCCAACCTGGCACCGCAACAAGGGGCGCAATAAGCCATTTGAGACGAAAAGTGAGCGCGAAGCTCGGGCGCGAAGCAGCTTAGGGACGCTCGTCGAGCAGTTGCCTTCCAGCCGGCAGCGCACGCTTGTCGAGTATGATCTGGCGGACGTGATTCTTGTCGCCAGTGAACGGGCTGCAGAGACCTTTCTCGCTGCGGGAATCGATGGCCGACGTCTGGCCTATGTGGCGCGCGGCGTTGATGTGGAGCATTATCAACCTGCAACTCCACCCGGCCATTTTCGGCTTCTATTTGTCGGTGCCTTAATCAAGCGAAAGGGTGTCCACCTGCTGTTAGAGGCTTGGAAAAAGCTCAATTTGCGCAACGCGGAGCTGGTGCTTGTTGGGCAGTTGCACGATGAGATAAAGCCATATCTGCGCGATTGCAAAACGGACTCGGTGACATTGCCAGGATTCTCATCCGCTGTGCGTCAACATTTTATGGAGGCCAGCGCATTTGTCTTTCCTTCCGAATGTGAGGGCAGTGCGAAAGTTTGCTACGAAGCGGCAGCCTGTGCGTTGCCTCAGATCGTGACCAGAGAGGCCGGGGATGTCGCGGTGCACGGTGAAAGCGGATGGCTTATTCCGCCGAACGATGCCACTGCACTGGCCGATGCGATTCGCCATTTTTATGAGCATCCGGAGAAGTTGCAAGCGATGGGGCAGGCGGGGCGAGCGCGAGTGATCGATCAGTTCACCTGGCAACATTATTATCGCCGCGTGGCGCACGCTTATGCATTGGCGGGCGAGATTCGCGAGCAGCGTTGAATGGGCCGCTAATCCCGGGCATCCTGTGCCGCCAGAATCTTGTCGAACTTGCGCTTCTCATTGGCGTAGGAGGGATAGTCGGCGCTCGCAGCGGATGCTGGACGGTAGCGCCAGTGCTTGTACATCCATAGCCATTGGGCGGGGTTCTTGCGAATGTGCGGTTCGAAGGCATCCCAGCAGCATTGCGCAATGTGCGCCGTTGAGTCGCTCTTCTTGAAGTGCATAGGCGGCGTCATCGTCATGCGGTAGCGTCCTCCCGGAAGTCTCGTGACGACCACTGGCAAAACTGGTACGTCGCAGCGCACAGCGAGAATAGCATGCAGCGTGGTGACACACGTTTTCATCCCAAAGCAGTCGATGATAGCAGGCGACTGCGAGAGCTCGACGTTCAAATCTGAGAGTAACGCTGTGTGGCCACCGCTCTTGAGCGCCTTAAAAAGGCGAATCATAGCACGTTCCTGAGGGATGATGCGGTGACCGGTCTTTTGACGCAGTTGCTTGAACAGGGGTGTCAGTGCGGCATTGCGGAAGTTCTGCGCGATGATTTGAATTTGAATACCGCGCAGCCCCTGCACCAGCGCGCTCCATTCGAAGTTTCCATAGTGCGGTGTGATCCAGACCGCCGATGATTTTTCGGCAAGATCTGTGGCTGCCGGGTCTTCTACAACGTGATCGATGTAATCTGGCCAGTTCTCTGCAGTCAGGTTACGTGCCCAGAAAAGATCGAGAAACGTGAACGCCATGTGCTCATACGATTGCCGGGCCAGTGCGCGACGCTCGCGAGGTGTCTTCTCCGGAAACGCGCAGCGCAGGTTTTCTTCCGCAGTGGCCCTTCCGCGAAAGTCGATCAGGAATGTCAGAGTGCCAAGGACTCGCGCTAGGATGCTCAATGCCGGGCGAGGCATGTGGCGAGTGGCAGCGACGGCTAAACTGAGGGCGCTGGCTTCCACAAAGAAGCGAGCTCGCAACAGAAGGGGGGCAGATGGAGGTGTTTCCTGCGGTTTCAAAAGCCCTCCTATCTACTTCACTCCAGGCGGCTCTTCCACTTCGATCTCATGCCCATATTTTAGTTGTGCCAGTGTGCCCACAACCGCGAAGCAAGGGCAAAAAAAGTGCCCAGTCCCGAAGGACTGGGCAATTGAAAACATGAAACACAAACAAACAGTTACTCGCAGAAGCAACCAGTTGTTCTCAAAGAATACCTTATAGTTAAGAAGAGTCAACCTTTTTTGAGAGGATTTGATCATTATCTGAAAATTCGGCTGGAAAGCGTGAGAAAACCTGTTTTCTTACTGGCGAACTGGTTCAGTTAGCGCCTTCATAAAGGTGTTGGAGCATCGCTGCTCCGTAGAGTCTTGAACCTTTTTATTCCGAACCACCGTGAGCGAAATCCAGGATACATCCCAGGCACAGCAGCCAGCCAAGGCGCCAGCAAAGAAGAAACGCGTCAATGTTCGCACGCCGGACGTTATGGAGAAAGTGCAGGCAGAAGTGGAACGCCACTACCGAAGTAACATTGTTGAGAAACTACGTGCGCGTGGTATCATCACCGTAGGCAACACAACGCTGCGCCTCGCGAAGCAGTTTGGGTTCTGCTACGGCGTGGAACGTGCCATCGATCTTGCTTATGCAGCGCGTCGGGTCTTCGAAGGACGGGACATTTATCTCATCGGCGAGATTATCCATAATCCTGAGGTCAATCGACAGCTCAAAGAGATGAACATTAAGAATCTGGTTGGGCCAGATCGAGATGCCTCAGTTGAAGATCTCACCGAAACTGATGTAGTGATCGTCCCCGCCTTCGGTGCCATGACTGAAATGATGGAGGCTATCAAAGCGCGTGGCGTAACCATCATCGATACCACTTGCGGAGATGTCATGAGTGTGTGGCGTAGAGTGAAGAGCTATGCAAAGGAAGGGCTCACATCGATTATTCATGGCAAGAGTGAGCATGAAGAGACACTGGCTACATCATCACGCGCGATCGGAACAAGTGGTTCAGGTCACTACCTCGTTATATTGACACTTGAAGAGACCGATTACGTCTGTGATTACATCCGTAAGGGAGGTGACAAGGAGGAATTTTTAAAACGCTTCGTGGGTGCCCATTCACCTGGCTTTGATCCCGACATACATCTTGATCAATTGGGGGTTGCGAACCAGACAACGATGCTCAAATCAGAGACCGAAGAACTTCAACGAAGACTCTCTAAAGCGATCAAAGATCGTGATGGAGACGACGTTGGTGAAAAAAAGTTCAAGTTTTTTGATACTATTTGTGGGGCTACTCAAGAGCGTCAAGATGCCCTTTTTGAGATGCTGAGTCACCCCATGGATATGCTCCTTGTCGTGGGGGGGTACAACAGTTCAAACACTGGCCATCTGGTTGAAATAGGTGAGCGTTCATTGCCCTCGTTTTTCATTCGAACAGCCAGTTGTCTTGAGTCTCTTGAACAGATCCTGCACTTTGATCTGCACAGTCAGACCGAGACCCGCAGCTACGTTGATAAATTGAAGAGTGATGAACCAGTGACGATCGGAGTGACCGCTGGTGCATCCTGTCCTAACAATCTCATAGAAGATACCATAGTGCGTGTCTTTGAGCTGCGAGGAGTCACCAAAGAACAGATTCTTGAGTGCTGATAAGTCGCTTGTTTTCAACGTGTAGAAAGTTTGTGGATTCATAGTGAGATGCAATGCAGTGGTGCTCGATGACTTCGGCTTGAGCAGGAAGGTGCCTGTCAAGGTGTTGCTGGATTCATGAGGAGATGTGGTAATGTGAAAATTGTCTATCATTGCCACAATAGTTACCTTGGGAAGTGTTTGGACAGCGTTCGCCTGGCGTTGAACAGTGCGGTGGCAGAGGCATTGAGCGGCCCTGAATCGAGCGCGTGGAGATCGAGAATTCCTCGGCGGTGACAGTGCTGGAGCGCCTCGTCCCGGTGGGCGGGCAGTTGCCTGAACCTGGAGTTCTAAACCTCTCAATTCAGAGAACAAACCAGTCCCCTCGTTACCATCTTCAATGAGGCTTAGCGGACTTCATCGCACGTGCGACTGATACAGAAGGACTCGCAAAAGCTTGCAATCCGTGGTAGGATTTGCGTCTCTTAATTGAACGGTTTACTCGGATGAGAATTTAACCACTCAAGTGAGCACCGATCTCCCAACTCAACTCAACCTTCTAAGCAATCGACACGAGGCTTCATCTGACCAACTGAACGCCCAAAGTTCAACCGACCAGTTAGCCTTATTTTTAAAAAAACGGTTCCCACTCTCAAGTCTTTCGCCGCTGATGATCTGATTTTATAAAACTTTAGTTTTGTTAATAAATCATCTTGACGCTTAGTGCGTTTAAGCGTTAGGAATTCGCAGATTCGGTAGCCCTCCCCGTCTTCTAAAAACTTTCCAACAATGTAGAACCGCAGTGCCGCACACTCTTCGTTGCAATTGGAACATCAAGCAAAACGCCAACCGATACTATCAGGCAAAAAGCAAAGGAAAGTCTGTGCAATGCCTGGCAAACCACGATTTTTCACAGAATCAGATCTGCGATGATTGACTCCTCGCATCCCCGACAAGGGGACTCCCACTTTTCAGGACACGCACCATTGTGACGTGCTCAGAAAACAAGAACGCCGGTCTCCCTCAACTGGAGATGCGGTGAATCAAACCAAAAGAAAGCCGTGAAGAAGAAAGCCACTAAAAAGAAAGTTGCTAAAAAGGCACCGAAGAAGGTGACGAAAAAGGCAGCTCCTAAGAAAAAAGCAGCCAAGAAAAAGGCAGCTCCTAAGAAAAAAGCCACCAAGAAGGTAGCAAAGAAAGCAGCCAAGAAAGCAGCCAAGAAAGCAGCCAAGAAAAAGGCGGCTCCTAAAAAGAAAGCAGCTAAGAAAAAGGCAGCCAAGAAAAAGGCCGCTAAGAAAAAGGCAGCTCCCAAGAAAAAAGCAGCCAAAAAGGCGGCTAAGAAGAAGGCCACTAAAAAAGTAGCTAAAAAGTAGCTAAAAAGAAAGCAACCAGGAAGAGGAAGAAGTAATCGACCTCAACGATTGCTTATTCAATCTTAACAAAAAGCCCGGAAGGTTTTGGCCTTCCGGGTTTTTTGTGCCCTGACAGTCCTGGCAAGTGAAATACGGTTGGCAATGCTGGCAAAAAGGGGTTGCAGAGCAGGCTCTATTCGCCAACTATTGTCACATCGCAGAGTAAAAGCGCGGTTAGCTCAGGGGTAGAGCATCACCTTGACATGGTGGGGGTCATAGGTTCAAATCCTATACCGCGCACTTATTGTAAACGAGATACGATAGTTTTAAACGCTGTGAAAGTGTGCAAGACTAATCAGCATAGACTTATTCCGTTGCGGCAGTCTGATTCTTTCTTTTAACGGCTTTAACGAAGTCAATGTTTGCGCGCACCTGAGGCACGCTATCATCCCAGTCGGCTTCATGCTCGATGGAGATGTGGCCGTTGAAGTTTTGCTTATCCAGTTCTTCGAGGCAGGCACGGACGTCCACTACGCCTTTCCCAGCGACGACGACGGGTGCTTGGCCAAAGTCAGCCTTGTCCTTCAGATGCACGCTGACGACGCGGCCGGAGAGGATGCGCAGGCACTCGACAGGTTTTAAATTGGATGTGCACCAGTGGCCGAGGTCAGCACAGGCACCGACCCGATGATCGCGGCTTTCGACCACGCCAAGGATGTAGAGCGGGTGCCACACTTTGTATTTAGGATTGCCCATCGAGCCTCCGTGCTCGTGGAAGGCGACCTTGATATCGAATTCTTTGGCAGCAGCTTCCCAGGCGACAATCTGCTCTGTCGACTCTGTGCAGACCGAGTAGAGTTCCATCTTCTTCGCAAACTTCATGATGGCCTGCACATCCTCTGCGGAGTTGGCTCCAACTACGCCATAGTTCACTGGACGGATTCCCTGGCGGACGCACTCTGCTTTTAGTTCTGCCATCGCGGCATCGGACATCGTGTGGCCCACCTTTTCCTCTGAGCCGGGCTTGAGCTTCTGGCCGGGGTAGAACTCGATCATGTTGCCACCCGCTTCCTTTGTCTTAGCGATCGCCTCAAATGCAGTAAAGCGATTGAAAGTGTATGCCTGGCTACCAATAAACCAGCCGTTCTGTTTCAGCGATTCCGGGATCGGATCAGCGTGAACAGTGGCAGCGAATGTAAGGGCGAGAGCTGCAAATTGGAGGTTGCGGATAATTTTCATGTAGTTGGTTGGCCGGAAGGCGGATGATTGTTGAAATGTCAGGTAGTGGAAGGATGGCTGCAATCCTGCATCCATCAGAGCTGGAAAATATGAAACGCACACTGCGCTGTCAATGGTCAAGCAGAGGCAGAGACGTTCAGTGCCGTCGATTGAAGCTTACTGGACTGCCGAGCAGAATTTCCTCCACCACGCGCGCCGAGCAGAAGCGACAAGACGGGCTCTGCAAATACTCAACGTCAAAGACGTCTCGGCCGTTCCACAGGAAAAACGTCAAGATTTCTGGAATTTGGTATCAGAGGTATCTGTTGATTTGGCCGAAAAGGAATGGAAGCCAGCATCGATCAGCGAAAATGAGGCCATCACACATGCCGAGAAAGCGCTGAAGGCATTTGACGCAGCACTTAAGCTCGATGCTGGAGAAGGGCTGTGCCATCTAGGGCGCGCAAGCCTGCTCGAGCAGTTTTCTACTTTCTCGAAAGACAAAAATTTGGACACGATTCCCGAGTTGCTCAGTGGCATCACGCCGGCAGTAATTCGCATTGCGTATAGAGACGCGTGGACAGCTGGCCTTGCTGATGCCCTCAAATTGGAAAAGAAGCCGGTTCCTGGATTGCGAAGTATTGTCAGTTACGAAGCCGGCCAGGCGTTTATTCGACTTTGCGCTGAGGAGAGTGCACTTTCTGACATTGAGAACGAGCGTCTCAAGAGCGTGCAGGATTCGATCGCGAAACTGGACAAGCTCCGCTGCGGAGCAATTACGTCGATTGTTTTTTCGATGCGGCAGGATGCTCAGCTTCATCGACTGATACTGCTCGACGCAGCCGTTTCCTTTGATCTTGATGGTGACGGTGCCGTGGAAGCCTGGCCGTGGGTGAAGTCTGATACTGGTTTCCTGGTTTGGGATCCGGGGCGCATCGGACAAGTTGCTTCTGGCCGCCAGTTGTTCGGATCTTACACATTTCAGATTCCGTGGAATCATGGCTACGAGCCTCTGGCGATGCTCGACACAAATGCTGACGGAGAGTTGTCTGGAGTTGAAATCGAGGGTATCCGAGCCTGGTTCGATCGCGACAGCAACGGCATTTCGAGTTCAAGCGAAGTCGTTGATCTCAGTGCGTTGGGAATTGAGGCGGTTGGAGTGCAAATGGAACCTTCTGCCGATGGCCCAGTCTGCAGACTCGGATTGCGATTGAACGGCGGCACGACATTGGCGACATGGGATTGGATCGCGAAACCTCAAGCGAGTGGCGAAGAATGAACTCTGTGCGAGTTCAGTTGCTTTTATTTCGCTCACTCTCCGGGAGTGATAGGGAGAACGCGCGTGTTCAATTAGAACAGCGGCGTATTAGATTAGTGGAGTTGCTCCCTGACTCGGCGCAGTAGAAATTCGAAACTAAAAACTACGCTCCTAAAGCGACTCTGCCGTAGCTGCTTTTAAACTCGCCGTTTTTCAGGATGGCGATGCGATCGGGGAGGAGTGAGTCGGTGGCCCACTCCAGTTCGGCATTGAAAGCGAGCATCCAGCCTTGCACTTCGTTCATGAGAAATCGGGGGAGCTCCCAGCGACCTTCGAGTGCGGTGGCGAGGTCGAGGCCGCGGCTTTCTATTTCGTCGAGAATGGTTTCGTTCATCTCGGGCATGGCGATCTCAGTGGCGTTGAGGTGTTGCATGGCGAGTTGTGCGGTGCTGCCTTCCCACGGCTGGTATTCGTCGTAGCCAACGGGGGTGGCGATTGTGACAAATTCTCCTGTTTCGCCAAACACTGCCGCAATCTGACTCACGGATTCCAGTGTCTTCACATCTTCTACGGTGGGAACGACAAACGTGATCTGCACTTCCATTTCCATCATCACATCTTCGATGTCCTGACGGGAGAAGAATTCAGAAAAATCATCAAATGACCCAGTGTTCAAATCGAGCACGGCGGCGTCCACGTTGTCTAAGATATCGACGATCTCAGAAACTTCCGGCTGGTCACCCATATCGAGGTAAAAGCCATCTTCGATGCGCGGGGCGTTCGGGTCCGATTCAATGATCGCTGAGCGGAAATCATGGGCCTGCAGCAAATGGTGGATGCCGCGAGCACAGGTCGATTTCCCGGTTCCGGCTACATTGTTGGTGACGACGATCAGTTTTTTCATCCTTGGCTTCTTTTGATGTTGGGGGATTCTAAAATTTAGTAAACATATGAAGAATATTAAAAAGACAGAAATAATCAAGTGATTATTCATATTTATTATATAAACAATAACTTAAATTCTTACTATGAAATAATGGTATGTGCTATAAAGTATTGATAATGACAGTGATACAGAAAAAAACTGGAGCACTGGCAATGCCGCAATCTCTCGCTATAGTGTGATTGTTTTGCCTGCAAATTGATGAAACTGAACGCAGAACTGCGATCCGACAGAAGGTGGCGCACCCGCTCGCGTGGGTGGCGTGGCTCGTCGATGCGCACTGAAGCGCTGGTGGTTCTGCTACTGGTTGCGGTCAACGTGATCGTCTTTGCTGTGCAGCATTTGACGTTTTTCGGGTTTCAGAAACTGGTGCCAGGAGAAGCGCGGGAACTGGCGATGAAGTCAGCGCAGGAGTTGAGAGCTGTAAATGCGGTTTCATTGGCCATGGCGCTGGAGAACCGTCTGCATGTCGTAGGCGAAGCAGACCGCATACTTGTCAAAGTGGATCAGGAATGGGCGGATGCAAAATCACAGCTGGCGGTGCTGCGGGCCCGGCAGGCGAACGGATCGGCGATTGCTGGGCTGAGTCAAAAGGTGTACTCCGCTGAATCCGTAGAGCGGGTGTTTCGCAAAGTAAGGCGGCAGTTGAAGGTGCTGCCTTCTCTATTGGGTGTAAGTCATGAGGCTGGCGGTGTCAGCTTACAGGATTTACGCGATGGCCGCGTATGGACGCTGCTGACCCACATGTTCGTACATGGCAGTGTAATGCATCTTCTTCTGAACATGGTGGTCATGGCTGCGGCGGGGACGTTTGTAGTCATGTGCATGGGAGGAAAACACCTCCTGATCCTGTTTTTTTCCGGCGGATTGATCGGCGCAGGACTGCAGGTTTCCTTTTTTCCTAACGTTTACCTCATTGGCGCATCCGCTGGTGTCTATGCCACTACGATTGCCGCACTACTTTTGCTGCCAGAGGACACGTTCTATCGATTTCATATTCGGCTGCGCCCACACCTTGCGGCCATTGGTGTCACTATTGTTGCGGCCGCCATGCTCATTGTTTCGATGGCCACTGCCGGGCAATCGAATCTGCAGCAACAAAGTGTTGCACATCTCGCTCACCTGGGGGGGATTATCACTGGTTGGTATTATGTCAGAATGCTGGGTATCAATCCGAGCGGCTCTGTCATTCCGCCTGCTTATCGAGTCTCACGGGAGCTGGAACGCTGATGAATTTCCTGGAACCTGCCGAAAAGGAGGGAGGAAGGGGAACTTTCCCACGTCCCGGACAGCGCTGGAAGTGGGCGCGCCGTCTGTTGTTTGCTGTGCCTATCCTTGCTATTGTTGGATTGATAGGGGTGAACGTTTTGCTGATGTTCCCATTCGTGAAAGGACGCATCGAGCGAAAAATTTCGGCGGTAGTGGGAGCGCGGACGGAAATAGGCCGGGTGACGTGGTCGCCATGGGCAGGTGTCAGAGCGCGCGAGGTGACTGTCGCCGCCGTGGATGAAGCCATTGCCGTTGCGGATGTTCCGTTTTTTGAATCTGATATTGCGTGGGTGAAAGTGCGGCTGCGCTCGCTACTTAAGGGAGTGCTGGAAATCACAGAAGTGGGTATCGATTCGCCGAGAATCGCCTGTGTGCGCGCAGCGGATGGACGGTTTTTATTGCCGTTTGCCGGCAGGCCTGCACCTGTGTCGGTCGATGTGTCAGCGATCGATTCCTCGCCCGCCATTGGTGAAAAAAGAATTCAGCAGGCTACGGAAGAGTCTGATTCGCCGACAGCCGAGGAGGGATCCAGAGAAGATGAAGTAGTGAAAATGACTCCACCGACCAGAAAAGCTCCTGTCCCAGATAAAAGGCGTACGCTTAAAGTGTTGTTGGGGGAAATTGTAATCCAGGAGGGGCAGGTCACTTTGCTAGGTGGAGGAAGTGGTAAAGGGCTCGGCGAGTTGCGCGATTTTGAGATGCGTCTGAACCTTCGTGGAAAAGAGCCTGGCCGTTTTCAGGCATCTGGTGCCACTCTTCTGGGAAGGTTAGAGGTGGAAAAGATTGCGGGGACGGTGCAGGCGCAAGAAGGTGGATTTGAGTTTCGGGATATTGGAGCTACGTGGGCAGGCGGCAAAGTAGTCGGTAGTGCGAATCTTGCGGTGATGCGGCCGGGCCTTCCGTTTACAGTGGATCTCCAGACTGAGGGGCTCAAGCCGTCGACGTTTCTAAAAGTTGACGATAGCGCGGACCCAGCGACCAAAGCGTTGCTGGAGGATGATGTCACTGTACAGTTGCGCTTGCAGGGATTTGCCAGAGCATTGCACACGGTGGCGGGGTTGATACGTCTTCAGGGATTCCAAGTCCCCGATGCTGCGCTGCTAACAGGATCATCAATGCAAGGGAGCACGACCGAGAATGCAGGGATGCTGGATTTTGAAATCGCCAAGATCCTGTTTCATTTGAGTAGTGGAGGCATCGTTTTGGATGATGTGCATTTCAATGCAGATCGTGTCGTTCTGCGTGCGGCGGGCACGGTGTCTGCAACGAGCGAATTAAGTATAGCCGTGCGCACCTACGTGCCGGTGACCGCAGTTTCGGCGATCGGAGCATTCATGAATGGCTGGCCAAAGGAACGCCTGATGCATTTCACAGCGCTCGATTATACGCCCTACATTTATCGCGATGTGCTGGTGCGCGGATCTCTCAGCGAACCGGCGGTCGATGCGTGGAATGATGGAACGTTCTTTACCCTTCCGGCTCTGCTGGACGAAATCCGTGAGCTGCGCGAGGCCAGCTCATCTATGCAAGTGGACGCGGAACCTGCTGCGGCATCGCCCGCACCAGCACTGGAGCCTGTTCCTGTTCCCATGGCGTCAGAGCCAGATCCGGTCGTGAATGGTTTAAACTAGTGATTAATGAGAATCGTCGCTGGAACAGCAGGAGGAATCCCCATCGCTTGTCCCAAGTCCGTGACGCGGCCAACGTCAGACCGAGTGCGGGAAGCACTGTTTTCTATTCTTGGGAATCGGCTGGCAGGGGCGCGTGTGCTCGATCTGTATGCCGGATCTGGAGCACTGGGGATAGAAGCGCTCAGTCGCGGGGCTGCTGCTACCGTATTTGTTGAGCAGCAGCGGGATGCCTGTCGCACCATCGAATCCAATCTGGCGAAAGCGCGACTTGCTGGTGGCAGAGTGGTGCAGTCTGCGGTTGAGGCCTGGCTGAAGCGCCGCGCGGTGTCGGCATTTGATCTTATCCTGGCAGATCCGCCGTATTGCAAGAATTCTGAGGATACCGACTACGCAGCAAGTCTGGTGCAATCGATGCAATTGCGCGAAATTCTTACGGATGATGGGCTCTTAGTGATCGAAACGCAGAGCGATCAGGCATTGCCCGAAATAGAACATCTTTCGCCCGTCGATAGCCGTGTTTACGGATCCACCGCGCTGCATTTCTGGAGTGCCGCATGAATGGAAGCGGCAAATTGCAAATGACAAATGCCTGTTGAGGAATTGCCACTGCTGTGAGTCATTACTCCATGCGAATTTCCCAGGCAAAGGATGCTACAAAATTTGGGTGCGTCCTTTGCTCCGTCACCATTGCGGCGTTGTCTTCCTCGTGCGAGAAAGTGGTGCAGATGATCGCCAAAGTGCGTGATACCGCGCGAGCCCTTGAATTATCCAACGAGTTACGCCGGTTCGCGCCCGGCAATGCGGATGTAATCGAAACAATCGCGGTGGTGACAGCGGCCTCAGGAAATTAAAAATTGGCCACCGAGATGCTGGATTCTGCCCTCCGAATCGCTAATCGAAACAGTGACGCTAAGCGGGTGGCCGTGATTGGGAAGCGACTGGCTGAATTCGCCCATTGATTCATGATTCAGGCTTGCTTTCCATCCGCGAAACTGCCTTAATCATCGCTCAACTTCATTTAACTTAAGGCATTTATGAAACATTTTTCCATTCGCTTCGCATCACTTCTAAGTTTCGGATCACTTGCTGGGGCAGCATTTGGCCAGGATTTTCCTGATGGATTCAATCCTTCGCAGCCAGCTGTCGATGCTGCTGCTGCGGGAATAATGATAGCAGCTGCGGTTGGTGGATTGGTAATCGGTTTGGCGATCGTGGCGGTGATATGCTATCTCGTCGTCCAGAATTACAAAGCGATCCCAGCGGAGCACCGCAAAATGGAACCTGGAAAGGTTTGGCTGATGATGATTCCATTTTTTAATCTCTACTGGATGTTCCCGGTGTTTCTTGGTCTCGCAGATTCCTACAAGAGCTACTTCAATTCAGTCGGCGATGAAAGTGTAGGGGACTGTGGTAGGCAGCTTAGCCTTTGGTACTGCATTACCACTTGCACCTGTATTATCCCATGCCTGAATTATATCACGGGCCTTATTTCACTTGTGCTCTTGATCATCGTTCTGGTGAAGGCTTTTGACCTGAAGAAGAAAGTTGAAGCGGCTACGTAGTCGAAGTTCTTGAGTGATCGCTGCGTGCCTTGCTTCAGTAGCATTGACAAACGTGGGGAATTTAAGGTTCACTGTCGGTATGAATCATCACCGCCGTCAGTTTCTTAAATCTGTTGCGGGCACCTCAGCCGCGATCGCCCTTCCTTCCATCCTTCGAGCGGAGGATAAAGCCGGAAGCAAGGCCGCAGTCGTTGGCACTGGCGAGCACACCTACGAGTGCCACCACGGCTGGGGAGAACTGCCTCACGGCTACCACTACGGCGGGGCTTCTCACGGCATCGCCGTCGATAGCAAGGGGATGGTCTATGTCACCCATCATGGCGGACCGGGATCGATCTTTGTGTTCGATCCGCAGGGCAAATTTGTCCGCGCGATGGGATTTTACCACACCATCAAGGGCTCTGGCCGTGGCCATGGCATCGATATTCGCAAAGAAGAGGGCGGCGAGTTTCTCTACCTCTCACCTGACGACGGCATCTTCGGATTTACCAAAGCGACGCTGGAAGGCGACGTCGTCTGGGCGGTCGACGTGCCAAAGGAAAGCGGCAAATACGCAGAGAAGGCGCGCTATCGGCCTACAAATGTCAGCTTTCACCCCGACGGCGATGTGTTCCTGGGCGACGGTTACGGCAGCAACTTGATCCACCGCTATACTCAGGACGGTCGCTACGTCAGCACCTTTGGCGCCACAGGATCAGGCAAGGGAGAATTTAATACGCCACATGGTCAGTGGCTCGACACCCGTGACGGCACGCCGAAAACAGTCATCGCCGATCGCGCGAATTCGAGACTGCAGTACATGAGTCTGGAAGGTGAGCATCTCGGCTTTGTCGAAGGATTACTTTTTCCAGCAGATGTCGATATCCAGGGTGACCTGATGATGGTTCCTGATCTTCACGCAAGGATTTCACTGTTCGATAAAGACAACAAAATCATCACTCACCTGGGTGATGACGAGGCATGGCGCAAGCAGGTGCTGGACGGCTTTACAATGCGCGGCCAGCCAAGGCAGTGGAAGCCAGGCCGATTCATTCACCCCCACGATGCCTGCTTCGACAGCAAGGGCAACATTCTCGTCGCCGAATGGGTCGTCACTGGCCGCGTATCGATGCTGCGCAAAGTGAGCTGACGACGAGTAGATTCCAATCCAGTCTGCCACTAAGAGTAAACTCATTTCACCGTTTCGGGGGAATGATGTGCTGAATCTGTCAGCATTCGATGAGTCAATGCTTTGGCTAATATGGCAGCGTTAGGGTCTTCCAGGATTGAGATGTGATTTCCTGGTACCGGGTCAATTTGCAAGCCACGTTGGCTGAGGGATTTCCAGTTTGCCATGTTGTCGAATGGGCCGCGGAGGGAGGGATCCATGGCTGTGAAGTAATGGATCGGAATGGCTGATGGTTGTGGTGTCCACAGTGTGCCCAGTTTTCTGTGCCATGCGGCTGCCTTTTGCTCGGGACTCAACTGGCTGCGTGAATCGGCCGGGCGGACGCTGTTAGAATTACCGGTGGCTGCTCTTTGCTTCTTTCGACGTTTGCGGATGCGTTCCTGAAGGTAGTCGTCGTCGGTTTTTCCTGAGGCGATGCGGTGCAGATGAAAGAAGGCGCGCCTGCATTGGTAAGTGAGTGATCGAATGGCAGACGTGACCTTGCGGGAAGCTGCGTCGGGACGGAAGTCGCGCATTTCCAGACGTGTGTCGAGCAATCCTAGAAAGGTGACCTGCCGTTCCGCTCGGTGCAATTGTTGCGCCATTTCGAATGCGACTTTTCCACCGAATGATAGTCCGGCGAGCGCAATGGGGCGATCGCCAATGCATGCTGTGATCTCGTTAATATAAAGTGTGGCGAGCTCTTCAACCGAATGAGGGAGCGTGGTCGCCGTGTCAGGATTGACGTCGAGGCCAGGCGAGCGAATGCCGTAGACCGGTTGGTCGTCACTGAGTTCCTGAGTGAGGCGACGATAATTCACGACATTACCTCCAATGTCGTGGATTAGAAATAGCGGTGATTGGCTGCCACGGTCCCTCAGGGTGATGATCAAGCTGGATCCTGATTCGTTGTCGCTGGTTTCAATTCTTTGCGCCAGTTCAGCAATGGTCGGGACTTCCAGCAGCGCAGATACTGGTAGAACGATTCCTGTGCGTTCTCCGATTTCATGAAATAGACGCACAGCTGCCATGGAATCGCCGCCGATTTCGAAAAAATCGTCGTGAATATCGATTCGCTTGTTGTGCAACAGGGTGACCCATCTCTCCAGAAGCCAGGCTTCCAGATCTGAAGTGGGGGCATCGTCCGGGGAATCTGTGCGCTCGGAATGGGCAGCTGCAAGTTGTCGCAGAGCTGCACGATCGACCTTGCCAGTTTTCGTTTTTGGCAGGGTGGGGATGACGATGAACTTGGCTGGCACCATAAAGGTGGGCAGCTTGGCGGCCGCTAGCTGGCGCAGTGTTCGTGTGTCAGCGATGCCCAGATCTTGAGATGACAGAAAGGCATACAATTGCGTAACCGGCGGATTGCCATTGAATCGAACCTGAATGCTTTCCACTGCTACCGAGCCAAATTCTGGGATCGCAGACAGCTGTGCCTCTACCGCATCCAATTCCAGGCGATGCCCTCGAACTTTTACCTGGCGGTCGACGCGTCCGCGAAGGAATAGTTGCCCGCTTTGCATGATGCCCATGTCACCGGTGCGGTAGCTTCTTGCGCTGCCCGCTCCGGATTTAGAGTAAGCGCGCTGAGTGGCTTCCGGATCTTCGAGGTATCCGATCGAAAGGAATTCGCTGGTGACGACAACTTCCCCTAACTCGCCGTCAGGAAGGGCGAAGCCAGCTGAATCGCAGATGGCGACGTCAATGTTGTCCGAGGGTGCTCCCACGGGAGCCCCTTTGTCGAAAGAGAGATCTTTACTCGATTCGTGATCGGTAACAAGGCGAGTGATCGTGCCCATTTCTGAGCATCCGTATCCCATATAGATGGCACAGTCCCTCGGCGTGATCGAGCGGATTGCTGCCAGATCCATTTTCGTGATAGGCTCGCCGCCGATACGAACCAACCGAAGCGAGGAAAAAATGCTGCCTGCCTCTGCGACGATATTCGCCAGTGCGCGGAAGATAGTCGGCGTGGCATGCAGAACGGTGATTTTTTCGAGCTTCAGCCATTCTGCGAAACTGTCGATACCGTAATTCTCGATATCGTAGAAACAAGCTGCGGCGCCATTGAGCAGTGCCCCGAATAATGATGACTGGCCAGTAATCGATGCTAGTGGCGCGATGACTGCGATGCGGTCATCGCTGGTAAGTTTTGCATAGCGCGTGTAGTTCCTGCCTTGATTTAGAATCGCGCCGTGGCTATGTGCCACGGCTTTTGGCTCACCAGTTGATCCAGATGTCAGAACGGCTTGGACTGGCGTGTCGAGTGTCGGCTTAAATCGAGGAGACTTGGAGGTTGCCGAAGTTGAAAGTGCATCGAGATCGACCGTGCTGTTCCTGCTCTTGCCTTCGGGGAGAGGGGATACCAATCCGCGGAAGGTTACGACGGCGTCGGGGAACCTTTTCTGCAGTGACTTAAGTTGGAAGGGAGACGTGACAACAATCGAGCAGAAGCCAGAGAGAATCCCGGCGATGATCCCGCTTGTAGCATCGCTTCCATCCTTGAGAAAGAGCAGGGAGATCTTCGAATTTGAGCTGCAACACGCAAGGTGAGCGCTTAGCTGAGCACTGCGCCGATGCAATTCATTGCTGTCCCAGCGATTGGTAGAATCGACTACAGACAGTCTCGCCCCGAAGGCACGGCTGGTTTTTTGGAGATGGGCGCCAATGGACTGAGGTAGCCGATCTGCGCCAAGAATCTCGTTTGGATTGGGCAATTCCATGGGGGAGATTTGGCAATCCTAGCATCTGTTGTCGTATCCGTAAACCATACCAAGTGTTAATAATTACAGAAAACGTGATTATGCAACTATGTAGATTGACCTGACTTGCTCTTCGGGTGGTCATGTGGATAGTGCCCGCAGTGTCTCGAAGCCTTTTTCAGCTCTTTAAGGAAGCACCCGGCGTGATGGTCCGCCGCCGGCGCAAGTGGTGGCTGCAAAGGAAGGCACGTAGTTACCGTAAAAAGCTGCGCAAAATATCTGATGCGCAGTGGATTGGAGTGACGGGAAGCTGCGGCAAATCAACGACGACGCGGCTGTTGGCCCACTTGTTGGGGAAAAAAGCTGATTGTCCGCTTCCGAATGAGGCATGGAATTACACTGGGACTGTTCCTCTGGCAATTTTGAGCGTGCAACCGACCCAAGATTTTGTGGTGCAGGAGATTGGCACGCATGTGCCCGGAACGATTGCGAAGCTGTGCGAAATGATTCAGCCAGACGTGGGGGTGGTGATGAATGTCGGGACAGACCACTACTCAATGTTCAAGGGAATCGAAGGCATTGCCCATGAAAAGGCTGATCTGGTACGTGCCCTGGGCCCGGAGAATATCGTCGTTCTCAATGTCGATGACGTGCATGTCTCTGCCATGGCCAAATTGGCGACTGCCAAAGTAGTGACGTTCGGGGTAGATTCGCAGGCAGATTTTCGCGCGATGGATGTTAGTTCACAGTGGCCGGAACCGCTCTCATTTAATCTAGTCCATAAAGGTGCTCGCTATCCGGTTTCCACAATCCTGCACGGCAAGCATTTAGCTCCCAATGTGCTGGCTGCCATGGCGGCGGCATGCTCAGTAGGTTTAGAGATTGATGATGTCGTCCAGTTTATTAAAGACGCAGAGCCAGTGTCAGGGCGCATGAGCGAGGTCAGAGCCGCAGATGGTGTCACTTTTATCCGAGACGACTTCAAAGCTCCCTGGTGGGGGATACCACTGGCAATCGAATTTCTGGACGAAGCTATTGCGACACGGAAGATTGCTGTGCTTGGGGAAATGTCTGACAATCCTGGGAATAAGGGGCGAAAGTTCCGTCGGCTTGTGAAGTCAGCGGCCGAGGTGGCCGATCTGGTGGTCATCGTGGGTGCGGCAGCAGGGGAGCTGAACCAGCAGTTAAAGAATGCCGAGAACATCAAGGCCGTCGCGACAGTGTCGGCCGCTCGGGAATTTTTGGCGGAGACACTGGTGCGCGGTGATCTGGTCCTTTTAAAGGGAATGCTGGCAGATCATTTGGAGCGCCTTGCCTGGGCGCACACTACCGAAGTGGGCTGCTGGCGCGAGAGATGCCGGCGAAACATTCCATGTTCCAAGTGCGACTTGATGGCCGTTCCTGCCGAATCTGGAGATCCATTGCCGTAGCAGCAGTATTGCAAATTCTCGGATGATAGGGCATGGAGCAAGTTGTGCCCGTCGTCGCCCACTTTTGTTCCACCTTTCTTAAACCTGATATGCAGCACCTTTACCGGCAGATTACCGGTTTGCAGGCTGCGGAGGAGTTTGAGTCGATTGTGGTCACGCGCAGCCGCGAAAACGTCGATGCATTCTGGTACTGGCCGAAAAAGGTGCGCACGATTCCCAAGCATCCGCTGCGCTTTTTTCGTCGCTTCTGGCATCGCAGGCTGAAGGGGAAATCAGCAGTTCCGCTATCGTTTCGCGAGGCGCGCGACATTCTTTATGAGTTGAAGCGCACGCGCGCAGACCTGCTGCATGTTTACTTTGGCCATGTCGCCGTTGAGTTGCTGCCGGTGCTTCGCTGTTGTCGGTTGCCTGTCGTCATTTCCTTTCACGGGGCGGATGCAGGCGTCGATGTTGATGGAGAATCGGGCGCGCATCTGCGCGAGGTATTTGAAATAGCAGCCATGGTGATGGCAAGGTCTGAGGCGCTAATGGATGATCTCGAAAAACTGGGTTGCCCCAAGCAAAAGTTGCGACTGCTGCGCACGGGCTTGCCTCTGGATGATCTGCCTGCTCCATCGCAACGAACTAGTCCCAATGCAGGAGAATGGCAGCTGCTGCAAGCCTGTCGAATGGTGGAAAAAAAAGGACTATTCGTGACGCTCGATGCCTTTTCCCAAGTAGCGGCCGAATTTCCCAGGTCCGCGCTGACGCTGGCGGGCGACGGGCCACTTGAATCGTTGTTGAAATCGCGCGCCAAGGAACTGGGACTCAGTGAACGCGTGCGATTTCCAGGTTTTTTGTCTCAGGAAGCATTGCGGTCTGAGTTTGCAGCAGCCCATATATTCCTGCATCCCAGCCAAGTCGCAGCGGATGGCAATCGCGAAGGCGTGCCGAATGCGCTGCTTGAGGCAATGGCTGCCGAGTTGCCAGTGATTGCAACGCGGCACGGAGGCATTCCAGAGGCTGTTGGAGAAGGCGTCAGCGGTCGACTTTTCAAAGAAGGCGATGCGCCTGGAATTGCAGGCGCCCTGCGCACCTACTTTAACCAGCCAGAGACGATGTTGTCCGCTGGGCGAGCTGCGCGGCGAGCTGTCGAGCAGGGGTTTTCGCAAGCACATCAGATTCAGGCATTGTCGCTAAACTACAGGGAAGTCTTGCGATCGAGCCCCATATTGGGCTAGTCTGCGCGGATGCAGAAACCTATATTACGCACATTATTTGCTTCAATGATAGCGGGTGGCCTCGTGATCTCAGGGGCGCTGGTCGCCGACGAGGCAAAACCTCTCAAGGTGCTGATCATTGACGGGCAGAACAATCACAAGTGGGAGGAAACGACACCGGTGCTGAAAAAGGCGCTGGAGGCGTCAGGTCGATTCTCGGTAGAAGTTTCGACCACCCCTGCAAAGGGAGCAGCTGCCGATAAATGGAACAGCTGGCGGCCAGAATTTGGAAAATACGCAGCAATTCTCAGCAACTACAACGGCGAATCCTGGCCCAAAGAGGTCGAGAAACGATTTGAGAAATACGTTGGAGACGGCGGGGCATTTGTCGTGATTCACGCTGCAGACAACTCGTTTCCAGAGTGGAAGGAGTTTAACAAAATGATCGGACTCGGTGGATGGGGTGGCCGCACCGAAGCCTCTGGTCCTTATTTATATGTAAAGGACGGCCGATTGATGCGCGATACATCGCCCGGTGGAGGCGGCTCGCACGGTCCACAGCATGAATTCAACGTCGATACATTTGATTCCAGTCACCCAATCATGGAGGGGTTGCCAAAAACCTGGAAGCACGCGAAAGACGAACTCTACGATTCCCTGCGAGGACCAGCCGAGAATGTGAAAGTGCTGGCGACTGCGTTTAGCCCGAAAAGTAAGAAGCACGAGCCCATGGTCATGACCATTTCATACGGGAAAGGCAGAGTTTTTCACACTCCAATGGGGCATGCTGATTACTCCATGCAATGCAGGGGGTTCTACACAATTCTACAGCGAGGAACCGAATGGGCCGCCACTGGGAGCGTTTCTTTGCCTGTTCCCACCGACTTTCCCGCCGCAGATGCCGTCGTAGAGGTGGACTAACTAATTAATAATAAGGACTTTGTGAAGTGCTGTAATCGCCGTAGATCACAACTGCAAAAAAAATGAAAAAACATCACAAAAGGGTTGACCTGACTGACTCTTTTTGGCAATGTATACGAAGAAATCCATCGAAACCTAATAAACAACACGGATGAAATTAACAACGCCTCTCAAAATCTTTCTTTCGGTAGCGCTTCTCGCAGGTGGTGCCCAAGCCGCTAGTCTTTCCCTCGGTGCAGGGCAGCTGTCACGGGGGCACGGTGCTGCTCCTAATACAACGCTGACCTACACGGATGCTTCAGGAATCGTAATCACTTATACCAAGTCGAATCAATCTGATTTCATTGGCGCTGCCGGGCTCAACAGCCGCGGGTGGAGTCATGATCCAGCTACTGATGTGATCGGTTTTCAGGAGATTGCAGGCGTAGTTCCTGATCACTTGGCGATTTCTCACTTCGATGCCGGTGACCAGGTGAACATCAGCTTCAGTGGAGCAAGCAACGTGAATCTTAGCACCGTTAAGTTGGTGATGTGGGATCTCGACACTAACTTGAACAATGGGAATTCTTTCCAGGAGTTTGTGAATCTTGTTGACGGTGCTGGTGTAACTCAGATCCTTGGAAGCGCTGTAGCTCTTACGGGTGACCAGAATGTTAATCAGGCTCTTACAATCGGCAACCCTGCTCAGTTGGTGCAACTCAAAGCGAACGTGAACCCTAACCGTGACTTCGGTCTTTCCGCTTTCACCCTGACTTGGGATGCAGTTCCTGAGCCATCAACTGGTCTCCTCGCACTTCTCGGAAGCACGGTATTGTTCTTCCGTCGTCGTCGATAAAGTTCAGACGCTTACAACAGAATTTCTGTGAAGAAGGGAGCCTTTTGGCTCCCTTCTTTTTTTGTTTAAGGGTGGCTGAGTGAAACATTTCGGATGGCTAAAGTTTTGCATTTTCCTTAGCTGCTGCTACTCTCGCCGAACCACGGGCGGTAGCCCGTTTTAGAAACGCACGCATTATCCTATGTGGAAGAATAAGGAGCCGGATCCATCACGCCGCGCCAGGTCAGACGAGTCGTCGGAGTTGCCTAAGCAGCAACAAAGAGCGGGTGCAGTCGACCGGGGCGCGCCAAACGTTGATCTTGAAGAATTACTAGGTATTAAAGACAGCGGCGCTTCCATGTCGCTGATCGATATTTGGTATCTGATCAGGGAACGGTGGCTTATTGGGATGCTCGTGGGATTAGTGTTAGGTGGTATCGCTGCGGCTCTGATCATGAGCCAGCCCAAGCAGTTTGAATCATCCGTTCTATTTAATCTGAAGACGGAGGATAGTGCCGTTGGTTCCATCTTTGAAAACCGCGGAGATACTGAGTTGGATGCGCACGTCACGAAAGTCACGAGTCAACGATTCTACGACTATCTCGCTGAGCAATTAGCCACCAAACCCAGCCTCCAGGCATCACTTGGAGGCACCGACAAAGTGGCTGTCGTTAACAGGTTGAGTCAATCGGTGTCGGCAATGCGAGCGAACAGTTTCGTCCGGGTTAGTGTAAGATCAGATAACCCAACCCTGGCAGCCGACCTTGCCAACGAAATCGCGACTTCCTACGAAAAATTCGATGAACAGATCAAGATAGATGAATTGAAAAACAGTGAGGCCAGTCTGTC
>JBNMNB010000088.1:0-27666 GCA_051270635.1 Verrucomicrobiales bacterium
CCGGTGACCTGAGTGACCTGGGCTGGCGACATCATTTTGATCGAAATCAGCTGCCACTGAGCTTATGATTTTCGAGTGTCACCATTTCGTTCGTTTTGCCACTATTGCCTGGGATCCTTGAGCATTGCGCCTGTTCTTGCAGGCGCGGCGGCTCCGCAATTGGACTACCTATTCCCTGCGGGCGCACGACAAGGTGCGAAGGATGTGGTGATCACGGCTGGTGGGAAATTTGAAACCTGGCCGGTGAAAGTTTGGACCAATGCTCCGGAAAAATGGCTGCAGTTCACTCCTGCCTCCGACGAAAAGAAAAAGGGTGAGTTGACCCTGAGTGTCGATTCAGATTGTGCGCCAGGTGCTTACCTTGTGCGGCTGTATTCAGCACAGGGAGTGACGGCGCCACGCATTTTTGTGGTAGGAACATTGCCCGAAGAATCAGAAGCAGAGCCGAACGATACGCTGCAAGTGGCGACACTGATCGCACCCGACCCACCTGTAAAATTGATCAACGGAAAGCTGGGAAAATCGGGTGACGTGGACTGCTTTGCCATGGAACTGGCTGCCGGACAGACGATCACGGCGGAGGTGGCTGCCTATGTGTTGGACTCGCCCGTGGATCCACTGTTACACATACGCGGGCCAGGAGGGTATCGCATCGCGTTCAATCACGATGCCCCTGGTCATTTGCTCGATCCTCGGTTGGTTTTCACGGCGCCGACTGCTGGCAGGTATGTGTTAGAGTTGGCTGGCTTTGCGCATCCACCCCGGGCGGATATCAGGCTTACGGGCAGCGCAGCGACGCGCTATCGGTTGACACTTGCGACCGGCGCACCACTTGCTACGCATACTTGGCCTCTGGCGATCGAGCGTGGATCTGTTCGCGCACTACGCGTCCATCTCACGGATGGATCTACACTTCAGCATGAGGTGACAGTGCCAAAAAATCACGTAGGAGAATCGCTCACTTTACTGGTGCCAGGGTGCCCGCGTCCGGTGGCTGTCCGAGTCAGCGATGGCATTGAATACGAGGAATCGGCATTGCCAGAGAAGTTGCAATTTCCCTGTGGAATAACGGCGAATATCGGCGAAGCGAGCGAGGTCGACCGCTTCCATTTTCATGCCGCGAAGGGTGAGACTTACGTATTTCGTGTGGATGCAGCGGTCGTCGGTTCCTCCCTTGATCCCGTGCTCGCTGTGGCAGATGCCACTGGTAAGGAACTGATGACGAACGATGACAAGCTGCACCGTTTCGACCCGGAACTGACATGGAAAGCGCCCGCCGACGGCGAATTCAGCATCGCCGTGCAATCTCGCTTCCGGCGTCAGAGTGGTGCAGCATTTTTCTACCGATTGCAGTGTAATCAGGCGGCGATGGCGCACGCGGAAGTCACAGCAGCAGCGGATTCCCTGACGCTGAAACAGGGCGGAAAAATTGAGCTGACGCTGAACGTCACACGCGTCCACGGCCACGCTGCGGCACTGGCGCTCGAATCGGAGGGATTGCCAGAAGGGATCACTCTAACACCTGCCGAAATACCAGGTGATGCCAAAGGAGAATGGAAGCTCACACTTGAATCAAGTTCTGACTCGAAGCTGGAACCCAGCTGTAACCCTTTCTGTCTAAAAATTCATGAGCCCGACGGTGCGCCACTGCCGGTTCGTCACTCACTCAAAGGAACCAACGCTGATGCCGGGGAAATGTTGATCAATGAAACACCCGATCTCTGGCTGACTATCGAAGGGGAGAAGGAATCGAATTAAATCACCAGTCAGCGTTCTTTTTACGCAATAGTCGGGACGCATCGGCTTCGGTAAAAGTCCGCGGCTCAGCATCGTTGTTCTCGGACTGCTCGGTGAGTTCCCAGGCACAGTGCTCGGTGTAAAGTTTCTTCGGTGTGGGCGGCTCGGCGTATTCATCGAAGAATGACCACTCCGTCCAACCAGCCATGGCATATCCGGTTTTCACTGGTGTAGTTTCTTCGGCATCATCCTCACTCTTGCGGTAAGTGAACTCAAATAGCCAGACCGTGATCTGCTTCTCAGCCGGTGGCCAGTAGATGTCACGCGTATCAAACACCTTCAGAGATTCCGGTACACTTCCTAGTTCATCTGGATGCTTCAACCAGTCAGTGATGTCCGCAGTAGCAGCAAATTCAGGTTCGAGTGCCTCTGCCGGAATGGCGTCACCTTTTCCGAGTTCCTTCAGGTAGCTTTTGGCCGTGGTGGCGAATTCCAGGTCACTGCAGGCCTGTTGCAATCGCTCCAGTCCCAGCGTGCCCTCCGTTTTTACATCCGCCCACGCGGCTTCCAATTGCACGTCGACATCAGGAATTGCCAGTCCCAGCGGCACTAATCCTTCGCGAGTGTCGTCGCTGACAAATGCCAGGGCGACCGCTGAAAAATAGGCCGCAGACTCATTGAAATCGCCGTCCTCGTCCACTTGCAACCACCCTTGCATAAGGTCCCTGCCAGCGGGCGAATCAAACGGATGCTGCCCCTTCCATTCGGCATCAAGGAGTGCCGAGTTCGCGCGTCGTAAGACATAATAGCCGAGCTTTCCCTGCGGCAGTGCGGCTCGAAATCCATCCATCGCCGTGGTGAACGCTGCGGCGGGCAGCTCAAGATTCCACAGAACCGTGCTCCAGTCATTGGCCCCCGCAGCAAAACCGGACGTTGCGACTTCGACAATCAGCGCGCCATCCTGGTCACTGCCATTGTCAGCCAGTGCTCCCAGCGCGGAGAAGAGGGCAGACATTGTGGCTTCGTCAGGATCTTCGGTTGCCCCGGTAGTTCGGGCACGCACCCATTGACGTAAAATCGGGGCAGCCTCCTTGTCGAAAGCGGCCCGGGCAGCCTCGTCCTCACAGTCTTCCAGCAGGCCAGCAAGCAATCCGATAGCGGCCGCATCACCGTTTGCCACACACTTCTTCAGTGCCACTGTAGTTGCCTCTGCATCAGCTGCAGAAGCAATCGTTTCGTCATCTATCATCAAGGCAAGTTCACCGCCCTCCTGCATCCATTTTTGCAGAGTGTCTGCCAGCGCAATACTGTGCATCGCATTCCAGGCGGCCTCTAACTCAGGCAACGTAAACTCAATGGCACACTTCGCTCCTGTGTCGGCCACAATTTTCTCAGCCACCAGTGCAGTGATGGGAGCCAGAATATTAAAGTGGTCGCCTGGCAGCTCAAATGCCTTGAAGGGAACTGCACAGTCCTCCGCAATCTCATGCATCATTTCCGCATCGTAAGTGTACCAGGAATCGGTTCCCTCAAAGTAGAACGTCGGCCGAATGATATGCTGGGTGTAGCGGATGGCATTGCGAAGATCGTGATCACGCTCGCTGTCCAGGGCGTACGGAGTATTGCCATAGCCATCGTCGTCTTCCATCAGGCTGTGCATGTCCGGTGCACCACCGAAGGAAAAAATGGCCCGGCAATCGACCTGCGCGCCTGACGCTAACAATGCCAGAGTTCCACCGGTGCTATGACCGCCAATATAGACGCGGTTGGGATCCACATACGGCAGCGATTTTGCATACTCTACCGCAGCGATCAGATCTTCCACTTCGCCGTAGAAAAATTCGAACCGGCCCGGGTTATTGTTTTCGCCGCGCCAGGACGGACACATCAGGACAATGCCCGCTGCGCGAAAGGCGCGCGCCGATTGGTCATTCTTACGACTCGCGGGTTGCCAGAAACTTTCGCCAATGCCGCCGAAGCCGCCGTGCGCCCAGACGATTGCTGGCCGACGTTCACCATCGCCCGGATCTGGCGTGAGATAAGCGGTCAGATCCCCGGCAGGAGAGGTATAAATCACTTTTCTGAAAACTCCAGATGGTGGCTCTGCCGCCTCGCCTGATGCTTCGAAAGAGTTTTCCAGCCACTCTGTCGAATGCCCTGCACGATCAACCAGCAATGGTTTCTCTGCCTGCTCTGTGGAGTGGGCAGCATAACGATCGTAGAACTCGATCGCCTCCTTTCCGACGTAGAATAAGATTCCTCCTACACCGATCATCAGGACGGCTGCGACCACAACTCCGATCCATAGCACTTTGCGAGAGGCAGGCTTGCCAGCAGGACTTGAGATGCCCGACTGCGCAGCACGCTGCCGCGCCACCAACTGATGTTCCAGCATCATCGGCGCAGGAGCCGCCGCCGCAATAGTAGTGGCAATTTCCGAATCTTCTGCCCCCGGCAAGGGCGGGGGACTGCCCAGCAATTGCTTCACCGTCGCACCCAAAGTTTCCACCACGTCAGACTCGCCTACAGTTCCCGCTGTCAGCGCCGACTTGAGTTCTGTACGCGTAAAGGGGCCCAATCGCTCACCATTTTTCTGTACGTGATAGACATTCATCATCATTGCTACATTAACTGCGCAGCGGCGAATTTTGCAATGTGACAACGCGTATTGTTATTTGTTATCTCTGACAGTCCTGATATACACAGATAAACAAATAATCAGATGGGCTCGCAGCTTTTCAGGGCACCTGATCCTGTCGGCTTTGCCACGGGCGCGAATGCCCGAGAATTGAGATCTCTCCTTTTGTGATTGTTGCGCGAATCCTTGAGGGGTAATATGCACACCATTTGCTTCCACTGATCTTTGCCGCCAATAATTATTAAAGTCTCACTTCGTGCTTTTCGGTTCATACGTGAATCTATCGCCTCATGCTGGGTTCAGTTGTGGGTGGCGGCTGGGTGTCTTTTCGTTGGTGGCTGTGGTTCATCCGACGATTTAGTGGAGGAGAAAACTGAAGAACGTCGGCATCCGCCATCGGTCATTCCCGGGATGAAGGCTGCGCAGGCAGAGGTGACAGGGAATCTGAACGACTGGGAAGATGAGGAACTCGCGATTGAAGCGGGGGGCGAAATGGAAAAACTGGTGAGCTGGTTACTGTGGGAGACAGAAGCGGATTTTCCCCGCGCAAAAGTGGCCACGGCTCAGCCTTTGTTTGCGGAATCTGAGTTGGTGCAGGTATTCAGTACCGGGGGTGTGGATATCTTGCGCATGAATCGATCTAAAAGCGAAATGCTACCGATGGAGGATGCGGCGGCAGCATTGCGCGAGCAGTTTCAACGTCTTTCTGATCGGCATGGCAAAGCGAAAATCGTTGGCTTGCAGCCAGCTGCTGAGGGCAGTGATTCGGACGGGTTGCGCATGGATGTGGAGGTTGAGTTGTCTGGCACGGATGGCACTTTGGGCGATCGCGTGCAGATGAACACTCGCTGGAAAACGGAATGGGAGTCCTCTGGAAATTCTCTCCAGCTTCAGCGACTGTGGGTGAGCACGCTTGAGATGGTGCGGGTAAAGCCAGCTGCTGGGGCGGTCGTCTTCAGCGATGCAACGAAACGAGTGTTAGGTGGCACGGCAGCTTACCGTGATGACCTTCGCTACGGCATTGATTACTGGATCGATCGAATGGAAGAGCGAGCAGGCATTACCATTGGCGGATGGAATGGACTGGCAGTGGGAGACGCGGATGGCGATGGCCTGGATGACCTGTATGTTTGTTCCACCGGTGGGCTGCCGAATCGATTGTTCCTCCACGACGAGGCGGGCAATCTGGTAGACCGTGCCAAGGAAGCAGGTGTTGACTGGCTGGAGAGCACGCAGGCAGCATTGCTGGTGGATCTCGACAATGACTCTGATCAGGATCTAGTAGTGGGAACACTGACCGGGGTGATGGTGCATGAAAATGATGGCAACGGCCACTTTGAGGTGCGTGCGGCACTTCCATTTCCCGCAGCGATGCCGTTTTCGCTCTCTGCAGCGGATTATGATCTGGACGGCGATCTCGATTTGTTCGCCACTTGCTACAATCGTCGACAGGGCATTGAGGTCGCGCAGCGAAAGCTGTTTGAGCGCCCTGTCCCATACCATGATGCGACTAATGGTGGTCGCAATGTGTTGCTGCAAAATGTGGGCGACTGGAAATTTCGACACGTCACCAAAGCGGCTGGACTTGATAGCGATGACCGTCGCTTCAGCTACGCCGCATCATGGGAAGACTATGATCAGGACGGCGATTTGGACCTTTACATCGCCAATGATTTCGGCCGGAACATGCTTTACCGCAATGAGTTTTCGCCCAGTTCCAGGCAGCCAACGCGATTCACGGAAGTCGCGGCTGCGGCAGGTGTGAGGGACTTTGCGGCTGGAATGTCGGTTGATTGGGGCGATTTTGATAATGATGGATGGGCCGACCTGTATGTCGGGAATATGTTCTCGTCTGCGGGCAGTCGCATTTCGCGATTGAGCAAGTTCCTGCCGAGTGCAGCAGGGGAAACCAAGGAGTTGTTTCAGCGACATGCGCGCGGAAATGCGCTGTTTAGAAATCTTGGTGATGGTGAAAAATTTGCAGATGTTAGTGTTGAGCAAGGTGTAACTCTGGGGCGTTGGGCATGGGGATCGAAGTTCGTGGATTTCAACAATGATGGATGGCGTGATCTTGTCGTGGCCAATGGATTTGTGACGCAACCGGAAGACAGTGGCGACTTGTGAAGCCTCTACTGGCGGCAGGTCGTGTCGCAGTCCCCAGTCAGTGAAGGCGATCGCGTCGGTCGCAATTATATTGAGGCCTGGCGCGATTTGGCACTGCGTATTCGGGACGGTGCCTCGTTCAGTGGTCATGAGCGCAATAAGGCCTTTCTCAACTGCGGTTCCGGTGCGTCCTTTGCTGACGTTTCGGCAGCAGTGGGGCTGGACTTTGCAGATGATGGACGCGGGCTGGCAGTGGCAGACTGGGACTATGATGGAGATGTCGATTTGTGGACGACTAACCGCAGTGCGCCACGGGTGCGATACTCCGAAAACAAGAGTCAGCGTGATCCGAAGCGCTTCATTGCCTTTCGTCTGCAAGGTGATCCGGCCAGCGGTTGCAATCGCGATGCCATCGGCGGCAGCGTTGAATTGCTGTTGAAAAATGCAACAGCCGCCCGGCGGCATGTTGCGACGTTGCGTGCCGGTGATGCATTCTTGAGCCAATCGAGCAAGTGGGTGCACTTTGGAATCCCCGAGGGAGCTGAGATCGCCGCAGTGGAAGTCCGCTGGCCTTCAATCGAGTCCACCGTTTCACGGTACGACTCAATCCAAGCGGGCAACTTCTACCGTTTGTCCCAGCGTGGCGAGACCACAATCTGGACGCCACCGGCACGCGCCAATGACGCTGCACCAATCAACGCGAGCCTCACTGAGACCGATGGAACCTCTCCGTCTTCGGCCATCCGTGTGCGCTTGTCCGAGCCTGTCGTCAGCCCACCGCTCGCGTATTCGGATGTCGATGGAAAGTCACGCGAATTGGCACAGGGTCCAGTGTTGGTAACCTTATTTGCTACGTGGTGCCCGAACTGCGCCGATCAGTTTCAGGCACTCGCTCATTCGGCTGACATGATTCGCAAGGCTGGGCTCAAAATATTACCACTCTGCGTGGATCGACTTGACCCGAATTTTCGCACGACCAGCGCAGACGTAAAGAAGCATCTCGACAAGCTCGGCTTCTCAATCGCTGCCGGATGGGCGGATGAAGATACCGTGCAGCAGTTGGATGGACTGCAGCGTCACTTATTTTATCGTCAGCGTCCACTGCCGCTTCCTTCGGCATTCTTGTTCGATCGTGCGGGCGCGCTTTCGGTAGTCTACAAGGGCAATTATGAAGTGGCCCAATTGATCGAGGATGTGAATCTCCTGGGGGCTGCGCCAGACGATGCGAAAATGCAGGCGCTACCATTTTCAGGACGCACGACCAACGAATATTTTGTGACGAACCCAATCGAAACTGCCAAGGTATTTTATCAGGGAGGTTATCCAGAAGATGCGCGGCAATACCTCATCTCCTGGCTCAGCAAGAATGGAGCGCCTCCGCAGGGAGCGACGTCAGAAGGAATCCAGCAGAGCAACCGTCGTGCTGCGGATGTCCACGCTCTGGTTGGCATCATCGAGGCCAAGATGGGCAAAAAATCGCAGGCGATCGCCTCATTCGAAACCGCGATTGCTCTTGCTCCGAACCTGCGCAGTGCTCGCCTTGAGTTGGCTTCGCTTTACGAAGCGGGCGGTGCAGTCGACAAGGCCAAAGCGCACCTGGAAGCCATGATGAATTTCAACGCAGCAGATCCCGATGTGCTTGCGAGACTTGGATCCCTACTAGAAAAGCAAGGTGATCCCGCTGCCGCTGCCGCGCGCTATCGGCAAGCACTGGACGTGCAGCCCAGGTCGATTCCTGCCCTTCGCGGGTTGGCCTGGCTATTGGCGACCACCTCCGATCCGAATGTCCGTGATGGCACGGCGGCATTAGCGTTGGCGCAGATTCTTGAGAAATCGCCTGTGCGCCAGCAAGTCACTGTGCTCGATACCATTGCCGCGGCCTATGCTGCGAGTGGTGACTTTGAAGCCGCAGCTCAACGGGCTCGAGTGGCATTGTCCATTGCGGAAAATTCTGGCGATGCCGGGATCGCCGCACGTCTTCGCTCCCGGCTGGACGGATACTTGCGTAAAAAGCCGGTGTTGATCGGCGAGTAGTGCTTGAGCCCGAAGGAGTGAAGACTTCATGAATTTGGTAAATTGAGCAACGGTCGATCTGATGAGAAATTCTCGACACTCGGCAATGGGCAATGCTAAAATCGTAGATACCAAATGTTAACCTATTGTAAAATCAGGCATTTGCTTGAGACGCTGTGACTAGCGCGGCGCTGAAAATAACGAATTTTTAGTAAATCCTAAATTCGTTACGTAACCCCCCTGAATGAAATTCCGATGATCCACCGAAACCATTTCTGCCGATTTTCCCGACAACTGATTCTGTCCATTTTTGGCATTGCGCTGATGTTCTCGTTGCTTGCTCCGGCTGCGCGCGCCGAGATTATTGCCGATTCAATTGCGGAATATTCGACTGTTCAAGGCCAGGATAACTGGTTTTACGGCTACCGAAATTACACTGGCGACGGTGAGATGGATGATTACAACGCGACTGAAGATTTCATCGAGTTTCCATCGGACGGTGGTGCCTGGAACCTACCCAGAGACGCTGGTGCTGGGCCATGGACTAATATTGCTGCCGAGAGTGGTCACCCGAATGGCACTAACAGCTTTCCTCAGGAGGAACATTGGACGCTGCGACGCTGGGTCGCGGCGCCTGACGAAATCTCCAGCGTTACACCTTTAGCGGTCACCTGGCACATTCGTAAGAACAACGAGAACAACACCGGAGTCACTGGGGGATTTCATCGCAATGGAGCGCAAATAGACGCTGTCGCAATCGAAGGTTCCGACACTGAGGGGGTCGAGCGCACATACTATGTTAATGTATTTCCAGGTGACGTGATCGACTTGATCATGACACCGGTTGGGTTTGATGGAGATCGCTCCGATGGCAGCGATGGATCATCTAATTGGATGATCATCGGTACCACCATTCCAGACAATCCGACGCAGCCGGATGGATCGGATTTTGAACCCGCTACTGATGCGGATGAGGACGCGGATGGTCTTCTCGATGCCTGGGAAAATTCGTATTTTCCTGGTGATCTTACGAAGCTCTCCGGCTTAGACGATGCCGATTTTGACGATGACGGACTTACCGACGCAAAGGAATTTGAGCTGGGTGCTAATCCAACTTCGGTAGACACTGATCAGGATGGACTGGAAGATGGTGCAGAAAACGGCTCAGGAATTTTTGTGGATGCCGAGAACGCGGGCACCAGCCCGAGTAATTCGGACACCGACGGTGATGGATTGACTGATCCAGCAGAGATCGCTGGTAACCCAGCAACCAATCCAAACAAAGCGGACACTGATGACGATGGTTTCACAGATCCGGAGGAAATTAACGCAGGCAGTGATCCTAACAATACCGATGACAGTCCGGTGACGTTCGTGATCGCGAATTCATCTGCCGATTACTCGGGTGTGCAGGGGCAGGATGGATGGTTTTTTGGATACCGTAACTACACTCTCGATGGAGAGATGACCGACTACAATCCGACCGATGACTTTATCGCGTTCACTGGCGGCAGTGATAACGCCGATGAGTGGGACGGAGAAGACCAGCAATGGGCGGGCACTCAGTGGGATCTTGAAACTGCGGCCAGTGGGCCTTGGACCGCACTTGGGGCGGAGGGGGCTCATCCCAACGGAGAAAACAATGGAGAAGAACACTGGGCGATTCGCAGATGGGTGTCCGACGTCACTGAAACTACTCCAGTAAGCCTGTGGTGGAGGCTGAGGAAGACCAATGCGGCTGGAGACGGCGTCACGGGATCTCTCCATGTTGATGGCAAGCAGATCGATGCCGAGACCATTGCCGGAAACGACACAACCGGAGTCGAGCACCGCTACTGGTACAACGTGGAGCCCGGTGAAGTCATTGACCTTGCTCTGACACCACAAGGAGTCACCAACCGCGAAGACGGCAGTGATGGCTCTGCATTCTGGCTGCGAGTCGATACCAAGGAATTCTCTGACCCGCGCTATCAGCCGAATGGTGACCTGTTCATTCCTGCCAATGCTGAGGACAGCGACAACGATGGCCTTCCGGATTTCTGGGAGCGCATGTACTTCCCTGAAGATCTTACGATGCTGGCTAGCGGACAAGACCTTGATGGTGATGGCCTGAATGATGAAGGGGAACTCGCACTGCTCGATAGTGATCCAACTAAGAAGGATACGGACGGCGATGGCCTGGAAGACCTGGCGGAGACCAAAACCGGAGTTTATGTCAGTGCTACAGACGCTGGTTCGCATCCACGCCGGGCCGATAGTGACGGCGATTCCTTCTCTGATTTTGCCGAAGCTTCAGGCGGCTGGGACCCGAACGATCCACTCGACAATCCACTGTTCGCAGACTCTGCGCGCGACTTCACCGAAGACGGCGTCCAGGGCGACAAGAACAACTGGTTCGCTGGCTATCGCGACCTGACTGAAGATGGCGCAGATCCGTTTGAAGATACCGAATTGAATTACGATCCAGTGGAAAGCTTCATTCCCTTCGACGATGGCGAATGGACCGGTAGCGCGTGGGACCTGGGAGCAGATGCCCCATGGACAACGATCAGTGCCGCTGGCGGTCATCCCAATGATGAGGCAAACGGTGGCGAGCACTGGGCAATCCGGCGCTGGGTGGCGAATAGTATCACTGAGACCACTCCAGTAGCAGTCACCTGGACCTTGGCGGCTTCTAACCCGAATGGTGCGGGCACAGAAGGACGACTTTACCAGAACGGGCAGTTTCGTGATGCCGAAGCGATTGCAGGTGCTGACACAGAAGGTATCGAGCGCACCTACTACCTCTGCATTGAACCTGGGGACATGATCGATCTGGCACTTACACCAGTCGGGCCAGATGGAAATCGGGATGATGGCGCAGACGGCAGTCTTTTCGGATTTTCGGTGAGTGGTGACGTCCAGCCTGGGGCGACGCAGCCAGATGGTTCTCTATTTGTGTGCGCCAGCACGTCCTTCTCGATTATCGATTTTCAGGTTACCTCGGAACAAGCGACATTGACTTGGTCGTCACTTCCCGGGCAGACCTACACCATTTCTACTTCGTCCGATTTACAGGACTGGCAGGAAAAGGATGACGGTGTAGAAAGTGAAGGCGAATCCACTACTTACGTCGATGGAGACGTCGACTTCATCGAGTCACCAGTGCGCTACTACCGCATTGTTGAAGAGTAAAAATTCACAAATTCAGGATGGAGCTCTACCTCGGCGAATTCACCACGCCGGGGTAGGCTTCTGACTTGAAACTGAATACTGGCAGGCGGATCGAGGAATTCAACGGCGCATCAGCGTCATCATCGAATTCAGCGAAACCTCGGTAAGCGATTGTACCGCATGGTCGGCTTCGCCGAGTTCCTCAAGTGGATGTGTCGTAGCGACGGCGATGACCTTTGATCCAGCGGCTTTGCCTGCAGCGATGCCGACGTGGGCATCTTCGAAGACGATGCAGTGCTCGGGCTTGCGGCCTACTTTTCCGGCAGCGGTGATGAAAATGTCAGGGGCAGGTTTTCCTCGCGTGACATCTTCTGCGCCAGAGATCGCCTGGAATTGATCGGACAAACCGATGACCTCGATGATAGTCTCAATGTTTTTGAGCGGGGTCGATGACCCGACTGAACAGGGGACGCCTGCTGCATTCAATGCCTTCAGTAGAGTCACCACGCCGGGTAGTGGAGCGATGCCGTCACGGCGCACGATGTCGCGGTAGACGGCTTCTTTTTGCAGAGCAAGTTCCGCGATCTTAGCATGTTCTCCTGGCTCTGCCCATGGCGTGAAATCTGGAATGATCTGCTCATTGCGCATGCCAAATGTCGAGCGGAAGAAATCCTCCGCCAGCGGCTTGCCAAGTTCTTCCGCCAGCACCGCCCACGCTTCTTCATGTTGAGCGGCGGAGTCAATGATGATGCCGTCCCAGTCAAAGACGGCGCCTAGCAAGTCGAGCGAAAATTCTGGCATGGTCTTTAAGTCAGGGAGAACCACGGAATGTCCACCAACTTTTCCGTTGTGCCTGAAATCGAGATGGCAATTGACCCGCAATGCCCGCGCCATTAGATACGGAGGCATGAAGATCATCAGCCCGGAAGAAGTTCACTCTGCTCTCAGTTACCCAGCGCTCGTCGATGCCCTGCAAAAGGCCTATGCCGGGCACTTCAATATGCCCCCGCGTCAGGTGCACATGCTGGATGATGATCCAGGTAACACTAACGCCTTCGCCCTGCTTCCTTCGTGGAATGACAACGTCATCGGGGTCAAAGCCTTTACCTATTTCCCTGACAACAAGGGGCCGAAATACAAGTCGCTTTACTCCAAGATCATGCTCTTCGATCGGCAGCACGGTGAGCCGCTGGCACTGGTCGATGGCACCAGCGTGACTTTCTGGCGAACGGCCGGCATTTCCGGACTGGCGACGCGACTGTTGGCCCGTGAGGATGCCGAAACCCTGCTCGTGCTTGGCACGGGCAACCTTGCTACCTACATCATCAGAGCAAATGCCAGCGTGCGGACGCTCAAAAAAGTTCTGGTGTGGGGGCGAAGCCCGGACAAAGCCGCCAGCGTCGCACAGCAGATGGACGCAGAACTGGACGGCGTCGCTTGCTCAGTAGCCACCGACATCGAAAGTGCCTGTGCCGAGGCCGACATCGTCGTTGCCGCCACCGCTTCGCACGAGCCGTTGGTTAAAGGAGACTGGATCAAGCCCGGCACTCACACCGACTTCATCGGCAACCACCACGCGTCGAAGCGCGAGTGCGATACCGCCTTGATCCTCAAATCAAGAGTTTACGCCGACAGCCGAGTCAACGCCTTCAAAGAAGCAGGCGAA
The DNA here is from genome assembly GCA_051270635.1 of Verrucomicrobiales bacterium. GTDB lineage: Bacteria > Verrucomicrobiota > Verrucomicrobiia > Verrucomicrobiales > DEV007 > JAGROY01. Next base: position 13,311 of record JBNMNB010000088.1, read on the forward strand.
ATTCTTTTGCCCATCTCAGAGGGTGTGTTCCAGAAAGAAGACGTTGTCGCTGAATTGACCGAAATGTGTGCTGGCACCGCCACTCTGCGCCAAAGCCCTGAAGAAATCACCCTCTTCAAGTCCATCGGCATGGCCATGAGTGATCTGGTTGGAGCTGCGTTGGCCTATAAGACAGTGGTCGGATGATGCGTTGAAGGTATGAGAAAATGGATACGAGCGGCACTAGTCTGTCCATCGATTGGGCTGTGCCTGTCGTGTTCCTCTGTCCAATCAGAACGATCAGAACGCAATGATTTCGAGTGGACGACGAATCCACACGGCCTTCGCTCGTTGTTGAATTTCGTCGAAACATCTGGCGCGATCAGTGACAAGAGGATTGTATCGATCGTTTACATTGATGCGACGAATCTTGAGATCATTACCGGTGGTGCAATGATCGGAACGTTTTATAGAATTCGACGATCAGGTGACAAATGGGAAATCGTAGGAATGGGTGATTACAATAGTTAAAGTATGGTCAATAGATCTTTATTTAGCTTCGTGGGTATGCAGCGTCGGAGGCACTAAAGGCTCGCTCGGCCTATCTCCACCCAAGGATATACATACCTTTTCGGTATCGTAAACTTTATTAAGTCCAAAGTGATTTCAAGGGGGCGATTCCCACGCTGTCACGAGTTGGGCAGGGAGGGCGAGAAGTCCAACGATGAAGTAGTTTCTCATTTCTTACTTCAGTGGACGATCAAGGGATGCCGCCGTCGGTTCTGATTACGTTCTATTTCAAAGCAGCGATCGTTGAGATCCCTCTGACCTGATCATGACTCTTTCTTGCCACCACTGGAAATCCATGCATCGATTCGGCGATCGAGGACGTCGAGTGGGATGGCACCCTGGCTGAGGACGATGTCGTGAAAAGTGCGGAGGTCGAAGGCTTTACCCAGTTTTTCGGTGGCTCGCTGGCGTAGTTGTTTGATTTTGAGTTCGCCGATTTTGTAGGCGAGGGCCTGTCCGGGCCAGGCGATGTAGCGGTCGATTTCGTTGATGATGTCGAGTTCGCTCTTGGCGGCGTTGTCGCGGAAGTAGTCGATCGCTTGCTTGCGGCTCCATTGCTTATGATGGATGCCGGTGTCGACGACGAGGCGGATGGCGCGCCACATTTCGTAGGTGAGTTGACCAAATTTATCGTAGGGATCCTGGTAGAGTCCGAGTTCTTCGCCGAGGTGTTCTGAATAGAGTCCCCATCCTTCCACGAATGCGGTGAAGCGTGCGTGGCGGCGGAATTTGGGCAGTTCGCCCAGTTCCATGGCGAGGGCAATCTGCAGATGATGACCTGGCACGGATTCGTGCAATGACAGTGCGATCATTTCATACTTGGGCCGCATCTCCGGCTTGTAGAGATTGACAAAATAGCTGCCGGCGCGTGAGCCATCGGCTGCAGGTGGGCGGTAGTAGGCTGCTGTGGTATCGGGGGCGATCTTTGCGGGAATGGCTTCCACCCCGTATGGGATGCGCGGCAGGGTGCGGAAGACTTTGACCATGAGTGGGTCGATCTGTTTCGACACTGACTGGTAGCCAGCCAGCAGCTCGGCGGCTGACTGGTAGTAGAATTTGGGATCGGTGCGAAGATGCTCGAAGAATTCCTGCAGCGTGCCAGTGAAGCCGACTTTCTCTTTGATGGTTTCCATTTGAGAACGAATGCGAGCGACTTCTGCCAGCCCGGTATCGTGGATCTCGTCGGGCGTCATACTTGTGGTGGTGAAGCTGCGAGCAAAGAACGCATACATCGCTTTACCATTGGGCAAATTCCAGGCACCGCTGGCTTGCGGGCAGGCCGGGAGATACTCTTCAACGAAGAAGCGGTGCAACTCGCGGTAGGCGGGGATGACTTCCTGGCTCAATGCCTGGCGGGCGTCGTCCGCCAATTGTTCGCGTTGTGAGGGCGTGACAGTGTCAGGGAATTCTTTAAATGGGGCAAAAAACGCGCTGTCATCGGGACTGTCGACGATTTGTTTTTCGATCTGCGCAGGCACGCGCTGCATGATCACTTGAGGCAGAAGCATCTTGAAGCGAATGCCGTCGCGCATCAGTGTCTGCGTTTGCTCGATGTACTTGGGCAGGCTGCGCAGGCGCTGTATCCAGTCACGATAGTCTTTAACTTTTTCGAAGGGGATGGCATCGGCCAGTTCATCTGCAGTTTGAATTCCGCCGCGTTGATTAAGGACGACTAGGTACCAGCGGAAGCGATGTTCGTCGATGGCGCGTTGCTTCGCCTGAGCAAAGAGGTCGTAGTTGATTTGATCAACCGGGGACAGTGCCGCCCGGTCGATGCGTTTCAAGCGCGCGAGCATTTGCTGGCGGCGCGCATTTTCCTGATCCAGTGCAGTAGGGCTGACGTCTGGCCATTGATCATTCCAGCGGCGATCGCCCATGTAGGAAGCGCCGACGGGATCTTCTTTGAGGCGTTGCTCCCAGTCTTCGTCGAACAGGGAATGCAGTTCCATAGAAGCTTCGGATTTCTGCGCTGTCTCTGGTTCGGCGCTGCATGGTGCATTGAGCCAGAATGAAAGCATGGCAATGAGGGCAAACGATTTCAGTCGCAGGTGGGCAGTCATGTTGAGAGATGTACCCAATCTGGCTCTGGATGGAAGCTGCAATGCCGCAATGGCTCTCCATATCACGCAATTTGCGCCCCAGTTTCGTGCGATTCGCAAGCTGCCACCAGTCGCAGAATTGAGAGGTCGAAATCCAAGGATGCCGAAGCATTCAGGCTGAAGTGGCAAGGGGCATCTCTACAGATATTCGATGGTTTTTTGTAAGTGATTAATTATGAGTCACTAGTGGGGTTTTGAGGAAGCCGATATCGGATCAGTGAAGTGGACGCGAATTAATCACGTATGTGAAATTCCTTGGAAATCAATGGGTTAGGAGTGCTTGAAGGTTAATTATAATTAGTATTATTTCTATAATAAACCGTTGAAATTTGATTATCTGATCTGACTGTAATTGCGAAACTGAAACGCAATTACTAGAATGGATAACATATGGGATCGATGGAAATGGGAAAGAAGTGGGAAAATCGCCCTCTTGATTCTCACAATTCTGACAATTCTCGGTCGAGCGGACCGAGGATGGGCAGGCAGCGGGCTGGATGTGCCTGAGCCGATCGGCGCCTATCTGAACGGCAATCTTCCGTCGACGAAACCGCAGAGCGGCAGTGGCAGCTGGGCGTTGGTTGATGCATTTCCAGGACTGACGTTCACCAATCCCCTTTTCATGACGCCGCTACCGGGCACCAACGATCTGGTGATGCTGGAGCATCAGGGACTGGTTTACACTTTCGCGAATCAGCCCGGGACGACCAGCAAGCAGTTGATCCTCGATATTCGCAGCCGCGTGCAGGACACGCACTGGGGAGGCTTGCTGAGCATGGCCTTTCATCCGCAATTTGGACAATCCGGATCCGCTCATCGTGAGTATGTCTACCTGACCTATCGCTACGAGCACCAGGACCTGTGGGCTTCGAACAATCACAAGGTGCCTGGCTATCTGCGGCTGTCCCGATTCAACTACAACTTCAGCACTGGGCAGATTGATCCAAACTCCGAGCTGGTGATGATCCAGCAATACGACACCAGTAAGCATCACCTGGGCGGTTCCATTACCTTCGGAAATGACGGTTTTCTTTACCTGTCGCGTGGCGATGAATACTGCTGCAATGATCCGACGAACGCGACACAGAAACTGAACGTAGGATTGTTCAGTGGCATGCTTCGCATCGACGTCGACATGGATTCAGCGCACAGTCATCCGATTCGCCGTCAGCCTGTCGACAATACCGCTAATCGGCCTGGCGGCTGGCCAGCGAGTTTCACCCAGGGATACTACATTCCGAACGACAATCCATGGCAGGATCCCACTGGTGGATTGCTGGAGGAATTCTATGCCATTGGATTTCGCAGTCCGCATGTGATCAGTCTGGATGCCCCGACAGGAAATATCTGGATTGCAGATGTAGGGGAATCGCAACGCGAGGAAGTCAACTTGCTTAGTAAAGGTGCCAACTTCCAATGGCCTTTCAGGGAAGGAAACATTGCCGGCCCGAAGGCGAAGCCTGGCACGTTGATCGGAACGGAGAAGCCACCAGTTGCCGAATACGGTCACTCAGGTGGTGCCAATTGTATCATCGGTGGGCATATTTACCGCGGCAGCCAGCACGCATCCACATTGGGTGGAAAATTCCTTTTTGCTGACAATGGCAACCAGAAAGTGTGGGCGATGAGTTACAACAGTGGTTCTGGCACGGGACAGATCGAGGAACTCTGCGTGGGCCCCAGTGGTGGCTACTATACGGGAATTTCTGGCAGTGGTCGTGACGCCAATGGCGAGGTCTACTTCTTGAAAATGTCCGGGCACGACAGCGGCAACGGCCAGATCATGAGGCTATCGCAGTCCGAGGCATCGACTCCAGAGCCGCCAGCGTTGCTATCGCAGACGGGGGCATTTTCCAATATGGCGACGCTGCAGGTGTCGCCTGGTCTGCTTGCCTATGAAGTGAACACGCCACTCTACTCTGACGGTGCGCACAAGCAGCGTTGGTTTGCCATTCCTAACGATGGCTCACACAATACCGCTGGCGAGAAAATTGGTTTTACAGAGAATGGAAACTGGACGTTTCCACCAGGGGCCGTGTTGATGAAGCACTTCGAATTGCCGATCGATGAGCAGAATCCAAGTCTGATCCGGAGAATGGAGACGCGCTTCATGGTGCAGGGCGCGGATGGCGAATACTTTGGCTTCACCTATCGTTGGCGTCCCGATGGTAGCGAAGCTGATCTGTTAGTCGACGGCATGGATGAGACGGTGCAGGTGCGAAAGGCGAACGGCACTGTGGTCAACCAGGCATGGCGCTATCCTTCGCGCAGTGAGTGTTTTTCCTGCCACTCGACTGCAGCGGGATATGTGCTGGGGCCACGCACCCGTCAACTGAACCGCGACCAGACCTACAGCACGACTGGACGCACGGAGAATCAGTTGGAAACGCTGAATCACCTGGGGATTTTCTCACCTGCGATCAATCCGGCGTTGCTGCCAGGTGTGTTGACCTCGAAACCGATGGGCGATGAATCTGCATCCTGGCAAAAGCGGGCACTATCTTACCTGGATTCGAATTGCTCACACTGTCACCAACCCGGCGGCACTGCGCACGCGAATTTCGATGCCCGTTTGTCCAGTGCGCCATTCGCACAGGGACTGGAGAATGCAGTTCCTAACAATGATCTCGGAATTTCGGGGGCGCGCCTCATTGCGCCCGGGGATGAGTCGCGCTCAGTGCTTTATCATAGGGCAAACACGCTTGGTGTCGGGGCGATGCCGCCATTGGCGAAGAATCACATCGATGCGGGAGCAATAGCACTCCTGCAGAACTGGATCAACACGATCGATGCCAGCGTTACTCCGCCTAGTCCAAGTACGTCAGATGTCACTGTTCCGACAGTCACACTTAGCGCCTCCGCTCAGGCGGGCAGTAGCTTCGATGTGGATGTGCGTTTCAGCGAGGCCGTGTATGGTCTGACTGCGGACGATTTTGTCATCAACAATGGTGCCGCGTCCGGGCTTAGTGGTTCAGGTGCGAGCTACACACTTGCCGTTGCGGCAGCGGGTGGGGCTGGCGGTGTTTCGGTGGAGCTTCCCTCTGACCGTGTGATTGATGCTGGTTCGAACGCGAACTCACCTTCCAATACCATCAATACCACCGTGGCGTCGTTGCCTGTCCTCCATGTAGCCAGTGCATCGGGCGGGGAGTCCAGTGGAGTAGTCGAATTCACCGTGTCGATATCAAAAGTGCAGCCGACTCAGGTGTCCGTGCAGTTCACAACTGTCGCAGGGAGCGCTGATGCTGCGAAAGATTTTCAGCATACCAATGGCACCCTGACCATTCCGGCAGGTAATGTGACTGCCATCGTTTCGGTTCCAGTCATTGACGACGTCACAGACGAAGCCGATGAAATTTTCTCCCTGCATCTCAGCAATGCCTCGGGTGCCTCCATCGGCACAGCGTCTGCGAGCGGAACCATCGTCGACAACGACGCAGCGCCTGTGATTACCATTTCTGATGCAGTCGAAGGTGAGGGCGCTTCGGTCGTTCCTTTTCTGATTACGTTGTCTCACCCCAGCGCATTTGCCGTTAATGTGTTCTTTGAAACGGTTTCTGGATCTGCGACGGGTGGGCAGGATTACACAAACGCTGCCAGCACTTTGACATTCCAACCAGGGCAGACAGAAATAAATCTTGGGATCAGCATTGCGCGAGATTCACTTGATGAATTGGATGAGTTCTTTTTTGTCCGTCTCAGTGCTCCAGTGAATGCCACGCTCGGCGACAGTGAGGGGATCGGAACCATCGTTGATGATGATGAGACTCCTGCGCTTTCGATCGTTGGAGGAACGGCAAGCGAATCTGCGGAAGTGTTGAATTTCCGCGCGCAGCTCACTGCTGCCAGTGGTGCTCCGGTGCAAGTGCACTACGAAACGGTCGCCCGCTCTGCGACATCCGGTGTCGATTTTACTGCTGCCAGTGGAATAGTGACGATTCCTGCCGGGGCGACATCGGTCGTGTTTGGCATCGCGATTTCGAATGACGAGATCGATGAGGCTGACGAAGACTTTGCCGTAAACCTGTCTTTTCCAATCAATGCCGTGCTCGGTGGAAGTAGTGCTATCGGAGTGATTACGGATGATGATGCGCCGACTGCGCTTTCAATCGTGTCAGTTGAGGGAGACGAAAACGCCGACTCGCTGATCTTTCAGGTGATGCTATCGGCAGCCTCTGGAAACACGGTTTTCGTCAATTATAGCACCGTCAGTGGGACGGCCATCGCTGGAGAGGATTTTCAGCCAGCATCTGGAACATTGACGATTCCAGCAGGGCAGACGTCGACCTCGCTCGCGGTGACAATTTCTGACGATGACATCTTTGAGATCGATGAAACGTTCACGCTTTCCCTTGCTTCCCCTGTGAATGCGACAGTGAGCACTGCGACCGCGACTGGAACGATTCGAGACAATGATCCTGCGCCAAATGTGATCATTGGCGATGCCAGTGCAAGCGAATTGAGTGGGCAGGTCGATCTGGTGATCGAGTTGTCGGCGCCGAGCAATGGTGCGGTGTCCTTTGACTACGCAACATCCGACGGCACTGCGGTGGCTGGCTTGGACTATGGGGCAGTGACAGGAACACTGACCGTTCCTGCGGGGGCAAGATCGGCTGTGCTTACTGTGCCACTGATGGATGATGCGATTATTGAACACAACGAAGAATTTGTAGTCGTGTTCACTAATGCCACGAGTAGCAATCTGCTGACGCCCTCCGCCAGTGTCACTATTCTGGATGACGAGGCGGGTGCGCAAATATCCGTGAACCCAGCTGCTGCAATCGAAGGAGAGACGCTGAAGTTTCGTCTGAAACTTTCTGGCCCGAGTGCGGAAATCGTTTCGGTGCGCTATGCACTGGAAGGAGACTCAGCGGAGACTGGAAGCGATTTCTCAGGCAAACAAGGTATCCTGATGTTTCCGGTGCAGAGCCAGGAAATTGAATTCAATGTGGCATTGTTAGAAGACGTGATCGATGAGCCAGAGGAGACGTTCCGGTTGATTCTGAGCGATCCTGGAAACGCGACACTGGCGGTCACCAGCGTTGAGGGAACCATCGAAGACAACGATAGCGCGCCTACGCTATCTCTGGCCGCGGCCACGGCTTCAGAGGGAGCGGGCGAAATCGAATTTCGTCTGTCAATGGAGGGCGTCAGTAGCCAGGAAATTGTAGTAAATTACGGTGTTATCGCAGGAAGCGCTGATGCTTCAGATTTTCAAGCGCGTTCTGGATCCATCCGCATTCCAGCGGGGCTGAAGGGCATATTGCTGGCCATCCCAGTGATCGATGATTCCATGGATGAATTGACCGAAACCTTCGTGGTAACGCTAACGAGTGCGACTAATGCGACGATCGCTGTGGCGGAAGCAACGGGAACGATTCTCGACGATGATGCTGCGCCGTTTGTGCAAGCGGTTGCTAGTTCAGCTTCGGAGAGCGAGGACGCGATCCGGTTCCAGATTTCTCTGTCTGAGCGCAGTGGTCAGGATGTCCAGGTGGACTGGAGTGTTGGTAGTGGTTCAGCTGAGGCAGGCACCGACTTCATTCAGGCATCGGGAACGGTATTCATACCCTCGGGAAATTTGACTGCCACGGTCGCCGTGCCACTTCTTGATGACTCGCATCCTGAGCTTGATGAAACCCTGGCACTGACACTGACTGATGCCATTCATGCAACGATCAAAAAGGCTTCTGCTGTGGGAACCATTCTGGATGATGATGCCGCGCCGATCTTGAATGCCAGTCCCACTTCAGTCACGGAAGGTGAGGGTGATCTGGTTTTCACAATCATTGCCAGTGGAGCACACACCGTGCCGATGACTGTGCAAGTGGATGTGAGCGCAGCGGTCGCCGAGGCTGGTGCCGATTTTACGCCAGTGTCGCAACTTATCGAGTTCCCTCCAGGGATTACTCGCATGTCTGTTAGCGTTCCAGTTGTGGATGATGCGATCGATGAATCGGCAGAGACGGCAGTCATTACGCTGTCGGCTCCGAAGAATGCGACGCTTGGGATAGCGCGGACGATTGGCATCATTTTCGACAATGATGTTGCGCCGACGATTTCAATTGCCGATGCCCAGGCGAGCGAATCTGGCAATGTGCTGACGTTCCCTGTTTCACTGTCGTCAGCGAGTGGTCGAGCGGTGTCAGTGTCGTGGAAGGCACTGGCGCAGTCGGCGCAAGCGGATGTGGATTTTGCCGCAGCATCAGGAGTTCTGGAGATCCCAGGAGGAACTTCTGAGGCCGCCATTGTCGTAGCTCTTTTGGATGACAGAATCTTCGAAGGTGATGAAACGCTGCGTGTCGAGTTGTATTCGCCGAAGCTGACGTCACTTGGTGACAGTAAGGCCACGGGCACGATTCTTGATGACGAAAGTCAGCCAATGCTGGCCATCGACTCTAACATTGTGAGTGAATCGTCAGGTGCCGTGCAGTTTATCGTTTCTCTCAGCAATTCGAGTATCGAGCCGATCACTGTGAACTTTGCCACAATTCCGGGAACTGCAGATCTGCGGGACTATGTTCCTTCGAGTGGTACACTGACGATCCCTGCAGGGCAGACGAACGCGCCTATTCCTGTTTCTATTGTGAACGATCAGTCGGATGAGCCGAATGAGAACTTCCAAGTGGTGCTTTCGAGTCCGAGCAATGCATCGCTTGCCCTTGCCAGGGGATTATGCACGATCATTGATGACGATGCTCCTCCGGCGATTGCCATTGCGGGTGTTAGTGGGGATGAGGGCAGTGGAGTTCTACGATTCCCCGTGAGTCTGTCGGTTGCCAGTGCCTTCACCGTTGAGGTCGCCTATGCGGCAGTGAGTGACACCGCTGAAGCTGGAAATGATTTTGAGCCGACTGCGGGAACTCTGGTGTTAGAGCCGGGCGACGAGATAGGATTCATTGATGTGCCAGTGATCGATGACGAACTTGACGAATATGCCGAAACGTTTTCAGTGGTACTCTCGTCACCTGTGCGTGCTCGACTTTCAGAAAGCTCTGCGCTGGGCACGATCGAGGACAATGACGAGGCTCCAATGGCTGCGATAGCCGACGGTGAGGGCTACGAGTCGGCAGGCACTCTTTCATTGCGCGTGACGTTGTCGGGGCCAAGTGGAAAGAATATATCGATGGATTGTCTCACCCGTGGCGACACCGCAGTGCAAGGCGTTGACTTCCTGCCAGAATCCGGGCCTATCACTATTCCGGCGGGAGCGACAGCGGCATTGATTGAGATTCCTTTAATCGAGGATGATCTGAACGAGCCGGAGGAAACCTTCGACGTCATCCTTTCCAGTCCCGTGAATACGGTGATCACTGAGGCGATCGGAGTGGGAACGATTCTTGATGACGATTTTATTCCGAGTCTGAAAATCGGCAATGCTTCGGGTAAGGAATCGGCCGGCACTATCGCGTTGCCAGTGACGATGAATGCGGCAAGTAGTCGCAGGGTGACTTTCAACTACGTCGTGCAAAGTCTCACGGCGGCGGCTGACGAGGATTTTGTTGCCGCAAGTGGGACAGTGGTCATCGAGCCGGGAATGACCGAGAGTGCTGTAGTGGTTCAGGTGATCGACGACAAGGATGTCGAGAAGCCAGAACAGTTCCTGGTGTTCCTGTCGGATGCTTCCAATGCTACAATTGAAGACGGTAAGGGGATCGGGTTCATTGGCGACGACGATGATGACGAAGAGTTGAATGAGACCCGACCGCGCGCGCTCACTGCTTACTCCAAGGGACGACTGTCTTGGATTCGTGACCCTGACACTGGCGATCGTTTCCTTGAGTATGTCGTGCCGAATATTCCAGAGCTTGAGAAATTTGACGTGACGCCGCAGGTGTCATCTGACTTTGTTGACTGGAAGGAACCCGCTGCAGGGGACTGGTATTTGCAACGCGAGGACGAGACCATCTTTGCCGTCATCAAGGCGAGCGGTTCTGAGCGCGTGCAGTACGTGCGCTTCGTCTTGACCGCTCGATCTGAGACCAGTAGCGAGTAGTGCAAGAATCCTTTTCGATGGCGACGAATTACGTTAGGCTGCGCCGCAGATGATAAAGTTAAGACGCCTGTTGCCGAACGAGTGGGATGCCATTGCGGAGTTGATCCATTTCTCTACCAATTTCTGGTATGAGAAGCATCTGAACCACGGGATCTTCGCCGGGCCTACCGCCGATGCGCGGGTTTTCCCGGAGGTGTATGAGGCGATGGATCCCGGTCAGTGCATCGTTGCAGTGGACGAAGCAAGTGGGAGGCTGGCGGGGTCGTGTTTCGTGCACCCGCGCGAGACACATTTTTCCCTGGGCATTATGAACGTGCACCCTGACTTCGCCGGAAATGGTGTCGCCAGGATGATTCTAGATGAAATCGTGCAACTGGCGGATGCGGCGGATGCGGCTGGCCTGCCGGTGCGACTGGTGTCGAGCGCCCTCAATCTGGATTCGTATTCGCTCTACACGCGGGCTGGATTCGTGCCGCGCGCCCTGTTTCAAGACATGGTGGCTTCCCGGCCGATGGCAGGGGAAACTCCGCCAGGAACCGATCGGATCAGACCAGCGACGCTGGCCGATGTGCCGGCGATTGCGGATTTGGAGATGGAGCTTGCCCATATCCGGCGCGAGCGCGACTACGCGCACTTCGTTGAAAATGCTGCCGGAATCTGGCGTCTGTCAGTGATCGAATCAGCGGAGCGGCCGAAAATGATCTGCGGTTTTCTGGCTTCGGTCAATCATCCAGGCAGCAATTTGCTGGGCCCCGGAGTGATGCGCAGTGATGCCGATGCGCTGGCGCTTATTTGTGCGGAGATTGAGCACTTTCAAAAGTTAGGAAATTCCCCGGTCTTTTTAGTGCCCGCCGATCGCCCTCAGTTGGTTCAGGAACTCTACCGACGAGGAGCGCGAAATTGCGAATTGCATGTGTGTCAGGTGCGCGGGCATTTCACCCCATTCAGTGGCATCGTCATGCCCACATTCATGCCGGAAACGGGATAACATAGTAAGGATATTGCAATACGGCAATCCTCGCGGGCACTTCTTGCTTGGCGTCGACCTTGTCGAACAGGAAAAATGGGAAGATGCCACTCATGCGTTAGTAGGTATGGCGGTGAAGCTCAGCCCTCACTTTTACCTTGCGTGGCGATACCTCACAATCGCTCTTCGCCGGCAGGGCCAGGCTGACGCTGCAGAAGGTGCTTTAGTTAGCGTCGCCAGACTGGGGCCACCAGCAGAGATACGAATTCAATCCAGTCGATTCCCCCTTGGCGGGGCAGCTACAGGAGATACGATTGACGACCTTTCACATCATTTGCGCTTGCGTGGTCGCGCTATCCTTTGACGTCGTAGCATAGTAGTAAGTCCTGGTCGCGCACGTAGAGTTTGCCGTTGGCGATGACTGGATGCGTCCAGGCCGGTTTTCTCGTTCGATCCGGTTGCTCGAAGCGTCCGCGCTCAAGGTACTCTTTTCGATTAGGTTCGATGAGAATCACTGCACCGTCCTCGGTGCGGTAGTAGATCCGCCCGTCGGCGAAAGCAACGGAACCTTTGGGCGCGCGGCGCTCATCTCGCGCTTTGTCTCGATCATTCCACAAAACTTCGCCAGACTTGATGTCGATGCAGACGAGATTTCCACCCCCGTTGCCGCCGTTGGCGCCATAGAGGCAGTCGTCGACGATTAGCATGCCGCCGTGATGGTTTTCCATGTCTGGGGAGAACCAAACCTCCTCTGCTTTGATACCGGTCTCGCCATCTTTGCTCAGTTTCGCCAGTCCGCCGCCAGCACCGTAGGCCGAAGCAGCGAAAATGTGGCCATCGTGGTAGATGGGCGTGGAGCAATTGATGCCCGACCTGTTGGACGGTTTTTCGTACCGCCAGAGAAGTTTCCCGTCGTCTGCGGCGACTCCAACCAGCGCCTTCGAGGTGAATTGCACGTACTGACGCTTCCCGCCGAAGTCGATCGCGATGGCAGAAGAATAGGCGGCTCCAGAATTGCCGAAGCCTCCTCTTCCAAACCCACCGCCACCGCTGCGGCGATCGGCGGGTGGTGGACCCACCCTGTCGCCTGGGATCTTCTCGCGGAGCTCCAGGTCGAAGCTCACATCGCTTGAGTCGGCATCGGCTTGGTGCACTTCGATAGCGATAAGGTTGGTTCCTGCCACGAGGTGGTCGGGAGCGAGATCGTGAACGAAGTATCCGTTTTCGGAGGGAGTAGTGGACGAAGCAAAAGTGCCGTGCTCCACCGGTCCTGCTGGCATGTTATCGCGCACCACTTCGCTGCCATTGAGATAGACGACGGCACCGTCGTCTCGCAGTATACGGAGAACCAATGGCTTGAGGCTGCTGGGATCCTTGACCTCGAACTTCTGCCGGAAGTAGTAGGTGGGGTAATTATCTTTCAAATCGCTGATGGCTGTCTTTTCGTCGCGATCTCCATAGCCCAGCTGCGCGACCCCCTCAGACCACGTGTCGTCATTGAACTCGGATTTCGGCCAATCGGCCGCCGGTGCTCCGGTGTCTGAGTACTTCCATTTTGAGCCTGCGGCGACGAGAGCTACCGGCTTCGTTGCAGGTTCCGCAGGAGCCTCGGTTTCCTGGGTGCGGCCACCTGCGGGGCGTTCCCGACCACCGCCGGGACGACCGCGACCGGCACCGCTTGGACCATCGGCCTCACCTGTAGAACCAGCGTTTGCGCTGGCTTCGTCGGTCGCTTTGCTCTTCCAGATCACTTCGCCGGTCAATTTGTTCAGAGCCACGAGGGTCGCGTCGTCACCGCCGGGAGTCACGATCACTCTGTTGCCGTCAATCAGCGGGGACTCATTGTACCTCCAGGTCGGGAGCTTTCCTTCAAAATCTTTTGTGAGGCTGCGGCGCCACACGATCTCACCATCTTCAACTTTGAAACAGGCCAGGTCGCCTCCGTGGCCGAGTACGTAGAGCCGTTCGCCGTCTACCGTCGGTGTGCACCCGGCGCCTTCGATTCCCTGGCGCATGCCTCCTGTCGAAACTGAGCCGAGCCGTTTCGCCCAGATCTCGCTTCCATCTTTCTCAGAAAGAGCCCAGACGACTTCGTCCTCACCTCGATTGCTCATACCGAAGATTCGTCCGGAAGCGATCGCAGGCGCACTGTAACCACCGCCGAGTTCGGTGATCTTCCAGGCTACGGGCAGTCCGTCTTTTGGCCACTCCTGGAGCAGACCGGTTTCCGTAGACTTGGCATTTCTATCGGATCCCTGCCATTGTGGCCAGTCGAAGGGGCCGGCGGAAGTGACGACAGCAGACGCGGTCAGCAGTGCTAGCCCGGTGAGTGGAATGAAACGGTTCATGTGTCTTAGGTTAGATTTTTCGAGATCTGAGTCACTCCACTGCGCGAGAACGTGGCCACTACAGTGACACCATTCGTGGAATGCACCCATACGGCAGTTTACACAGAATCATGCGCAAGACTTTCTCCAAAACCGCAGAAATTTCTGATTGGCGTGAAGTGGCGACTTCCAGCCATCAAAGGAAGCTCTTGAATGATAATAAGTGACTGGCACTGCCCTTATCAAGACAACGGCGCGACACCGCCCTGATCGCGGCTGCACTCACTGCGATGTATCACCGGATATCTCTATCTGTTCTGTTTCAAATCTCGCAACGCCGTCACATTCCCCCATTCCGCACCGGTCATCGTTCGTGCACCCGACTCTCGCTTCTCTCCAAAACGTGATCGCTCTCGCT
>JBNMNB010000089.1:0-27382 GCA_051270635.1 Verrucomicrobiales bacterium
TTGGCATATCTGAGATGGGATTGTGAAGGGGCGGCGCTTCGGATACGGAATAATATAGCCACTAAGGGCCACAGGGAACAAGAAAGATTGCAAGCTTGGAAAGTTGCTGGAAACCACCGGCAAAAGCAGCACCTAAGCCCTGCAGGCTTCAGCGAGGCGAGCGAGTTCCGCTAATTGGGCCCCACCATCAGGGATCGCGAGGTGAAAAACGTCGGCAATGACACTGCTCCAGCCGTAGATGAAATACTGCCAGCCATCGACCGCCTGGACATCGGCACGGGAGCGCGCCTGATCGAGGAAAAGGAGGTTGCCCCTGTAATTGAGATCCCAGGCGATGGCGTTCTGAGGAAAGCTGGAACCGCAGGTTAAGGGCGACCCCGGGGCATCTTTGCCCAGTCCAGTGGCATTGATGATCAGCGATCCTGCTGGTAACTCGCTGACAAGTTGATCGTTGTCTGTGGCACTCTGGCAGAGGTGGAAATGAATGCAATCACGGCTGGTGTTGCTAGCAGAGTGAAACTTTTGCATGTGCGCCAGTTTTGCTGGATCGCGATCGGTTACGTGGATGCGTTGCGGATTGTTTTGTCCCGGTTGAGCGAGGTGCCAGCTCAAGGCAATGCCAGCACCACCTGCGCCGAGGATACAGACTTCTGCGGTTGCTAATGCCTCTGTGGATGCCGTAGACGCTGTGGACGCCGAAGACGGCATGGACGCGGGAGCTTTCCAATAGTGATCTGGAAGCAGGGCCGCGAGGGCTTTTCCACCATTCATGGGATCGACAGTTCTGCCGCACAGTTTGCCGTCGCGTTTGAAAATGCTGCTGATCTCACCCATTGATCGCGACAGGGGATCGATTTCATCGAAGAGATCGCTGGCAGCAGTGAACAGATCCATCTTGTGGGTCGTGACCAGGGCACCCATCGCCAGAGGCGAATTCTTAATGAATGCGACTGCCTCGCGGTAGCGTGCCGGATCATCATGAACGACAAAGTCCATGCCTTCGAGGACGGCGTCGCCAAGTCCCAGAGCCGTCGCCCATTTAGGGAATACAGGAATGATCGAAGACTGGCGGGTAGTCACGCCAATGAAAATCATCGTTGGCTGTGTGAGGGCTGGAAGGGACATGGGCGTTCGGAGGGGCGAAATTCGTTGGCTGACGACTAGCGCACTTTTGGTGTATGGGATCAATGATTTACTGTGCGGGATAGTTTGATCGGATTTTGACAAAGGGCGGGGGCCGGGACAAGGTGGCGCGTGCGACAGGAGCCGACATTGCCGGATGCGTTTGATGCTGAACGATCGGCATTGGCGGAGCGGGTGAAAGATGCCATCGGCGCTGGAATTGTCAGCGACGAGGCATTCAATGCGTTGGCGTTGGCGGTGTATCGACACCAGCTGCGGTGGAATCGACCCTATGCACAGTTCGCTCAGGCTCAAGGAGGCGCTGATGCTGCAAATTGGAGCGAGATTCCTGCTGTTTCGACCGAAGTATTCAAGTTCGAGCAATTGCCGCTGGTCTGTGGTGAACCGGAGCGCGCGTCGCATCGATTCCGCACCAGTGGGACGACTGGGGAAGCGCGGGGCAGTCACTATTTTCATTCTCTGGATGTCTATGAAGCATCGATTGCGAATGCGTGGAGGGAACTTGAACTACCGGTCTTGCCTCCATTTGCTGTGACATTGTCGCCAGACGCATGGCCAGAATCATCACTTGGCCACATGGTGCGTGTGCTGGCGGACAGGCTTCCCGCCGGCGGTGGATGTTTTATTGAATCCGATGGCACTCTGCAGGTTGAAGCGCTTGATCGATCACTGCGGGAATTGCCCTCGGAGTGTCCTGTGCTTGTGTTAGGGACGGCACTTGCTTTCCTGCGCTGGTTTGAATCAATGGAGACAGAATTTCGGCAGCCTATTGTTCTGCCTGTAGGAAGCGCAGCGTTAGAAACCGGCGGATACAAGGGGAGCGGAATCGAATTGGAAAAATCGCACCTTTACCAGAAATTTGAATCTTATCTCGGCGTGCCGGCTGACCGTATCATTAATGAATACAGTATGACGGAACTTAGCTCGCAGTTTTATACGCAAGGCATCGGTCGACCACATCGCGGGCCGTCGTGGACGCGGGTGCGAATCCTGCACCCGGAAACTCGGCGAGAAGTTCCCGTGGGCGAATGCGGGTATGTAGAAATTTTTGATCTGGCGAACATTGATTCTGTGCTGGCGATCCAGACGCGAGACATAGCGATCCGGCACGAAGGTGGTGAGTTTGAATTACAGGGACGGGATCCTGCGGCATTGCCTCGCGGATGCTCGCGTGCGGCAGATGAATTATTGGCTGGCAGCCACAGCTCCACGGCGGTGGGTAGCGTTGAATGACTGAGATTATGAAACTGACGACAGCTGAACGAGCACTGGCAATTGCTGAAGGATTACAATCATTTCCGCATGCGATGGGCGCTGCTATTGATGCCGATGACTTGCTAGAATGGGTGCGACTGGAGTTAGGGCACGCCAAGGCGCTGGATGAATTTTGCAAACGCGGGACGATTTTGTCTCGGGCAAAACCGCCTAAGACGATCCTGCACGTGGTCGCGGGAAACACGGTGAATGCTGCTCTACAAAGTCTGGCGATGGGGTTGCTGTTAGGATCGAAAAATCGCCTGAAATTGCCAACGGGTGGCGCGGAGGTGGCTGCTGCTGTGGCAAAATTCGTGATGGCCCTGCCATCTGAGTTAAGTGCAATGGTCGACGCTTCCGAGGAATTCAGTGATGACTGGCTGCGAGAAGCGAATGCGGTGATCGTCTACGGCTCAGATGAAACGGTTGCGCATTTCAGAGAAATGGTTCGGCCGCGGCAAAAATTTGTAGCGCATGGACATCGGCTCAGTTTTGCCATCGTGTTTGATCCATCGGCACCGGAAGCGGCGTATCAAGCTGCCACTGACATTAGTCTCTTTGACCAGCAGGGCTGCCTTTCTCCCCATACGCTTTACGTGCGCGAGAACTCAGCTGGTGAGGCTAGGCATTTTGCTGAGGATTTATCGAAAGCGATGGAGACGTTCAATGTGCACACTCCACGGCAAACACTGACGGCTGGGGAAGCACAGGAGATCCAGCACTTGCGCAGCAGCTATGCCTTCCGCGCGGCGAATGACCAACGCGTCAGTGTCTGGCAATCGAAGGATTCGACGGACTGGACGGTGATTTTTGAAGAAGATCCGCAATTCGCCGTGTCCTGTTTGAATCGCCTGGTCTTTGTGAAACCGTTGCCGCCCATGGAATCGATGCCAGAGCACTTGCGACTCGTGCGGGCGCATCTGAGTAGTGTCGCCATCTCTCCCTGTAGCATGGAAAATGTGCGAGCTGTGATGGAGTTGGGAATCTCGCGGATCTGTGCTCTCGGTCAGAGTCAGTTGCCGACGCCATTCTGGCATCAGGAGGGGCAGGCATCGTTGCCGTATCTTGTTGATTGGATCGATGTAGAGGGAGAAGGAAAAGGAAAAGAGTTGGCGAACGAAAAAACCTAACATGATCACTATTTCTCAGCCTAAGTTG
Source organism: Verrucomicrobiales bacterium (assembly GCA_051270635.1). Lineage (GTDB taxonomy): Bacteria > Verrucomicrobiota > Verrucomicrobiia > Verrucomicrobiales > DEV007 > JAGROY01. The sequence goes on from JBNMNB010000089.1 coordinate 3,556, forward strand.
TTCAAGTTTCTGTTGGTCGGTCTGCCGATTGGCCTGGCGATTTCGATCGTGATCGCGATGATCCTGGATGTTACTGAGCCAGGGAATGGCCCGGAAAAACAGGATGCCCTGCGTTTTGCCACTCCTGTCAGTGAGGTCAATCTGAAGAATGCCGTTGCGCGCCTGAGTGGCACTGTGGGAGCGCGAAGCCTTGCTGCCGAACCAGAGGCGATGACGCGCGCGCGGAAGTTTGTGCAATCGAGCCTGGGTGCTGACAACATGGGCTACAAGGTCATGCTGGTAGAACGCAAGGTGGGCGAAATTGCCTGTCCAACAGTAGTCGCTGAGTTGACCGGGCGCGGGCGATCGAGTGAAATTATCGTTGTCGCCGCGCCCTACACATCAGCGGCTGGCAGTCCGGGGGCTGGTCAATCAGGCTCAGGAGTGGCAGCACTCCTGAGTCTGGCGAAAGCGATGACGGGATCAGAACAACAGCGGACGATTCGCTTTGTTTCCTATGCCGCAGAAACGGCAGATCCGCAGAAAGTAAACCTGTCCGCAGCAGTGCGGCACGAGGAAGACCGCGTTGTGATGGCCGTAGTAAACTTGGATACGGTCGCCTTTCCACTGCGCGAAGGAGGCGTGTGGGAGTCTGAAGTACCAATGATTGTTTACTCCAATGACGCAGTGCTGGCGCGCGATGTCACCACACGATTTGCCCGCGGAACAGGGCTGCGATTGACACCAATGGTGGTTGCGGAGACCAGTGCGTCACAACGTTCGATCGTGCCGTTTCTTACATTCGTTGCAGAGACCGGTGAAAAGTCGCTGGCTGGTTCAGAAAAGGACGTCGCAGGTGCCTACGATTACAGCCGTTTCACCCAAGCGGTGCAAAAACTGCAGCGCCTGATCGATCGGCTAGCCAATCCGGACAGTGTCTAATTTACGATGCAACGTCAGCCACCATTTGGAATTGGAAATTCACTGGTACAGTGCGCAGCTTGGCGCGCCAATTTCGCCTTTGCCTGGACTCCGCTTTGGAGGCCTTGTGTGTGGACATCGGTGGTAATTGGTTAGTTTTTTCGATCGGCCAGGAAGAAGCGGAAGACCACTGCTGCGCTTGAGTCCAATGGCGCAGCCGGAGAAATTTTAGTAATGTTGTCGGATTTCATCTTCTTGTGGCCATATGCTTATTGAGATGCACGATTGGAACAATTTGACAATTTTCGCGGCGAGCGGTGATGAACAGGCGTTTGGCGCTGTCGTGAAGCAGCATGTCGGCTTGGTCTATACGGCGGCGCAGCGCCAATTGTCGGACAAGGCGGCAATCGAAGACGTCGTGCAATCGACTTTTATTCTCCTGGCGAGAAAAGCCGGAACCTTGAAACCCGACGGTTCATTGGGCGCATGGCTCTACCGGGCAGCGTGCAATAAGGCACGCGAGCACCAGAAGAGTGAAACACGGCGGAAGCGCCGAGAACAGGAGGCCACCATGGTCGAAGATCTTAGAAACCAGGAGGCAACCGTCGATTGGTCGCTCATCGCGCCAATTCTCGATGAAGCGATGGCAGCACTCGGCCACAAAGACCGTGCGGCGGTGATCATGCGTTTCTTTGAGGGGCGCCCGCTCGGAGAGGTCGGTGTGGCACTCGGGGTAAGTGAGGATGCGGCTCAAAAGAGAGTGTCGCGGGCGCTTAAGCGGTTACGGGATCGGCTGGAAATCCAGGGAATCGATTGCACCACCGGAGCGTTGGGTGGTGCAATCGGTGGTTTCGGCATTGTGGCGGTTTCCGAGTCGCTGGTGCAATCGACGATCGAGTCAGCGGTTTCCGCTGGCGCATCGGCCTCCGCCAGTGTCAGCACATTCCTACTGTCGATGAAACTTCCATTGGTGGCTGCATTTTTGTTAGGAATTTTGGTGCATTTTTCGCTGCGGGCGTTACCGGGCAGTCGTCCCAATTTCGAGCCTGATATCGATGACCTCTATACCTTCAATCAAATTCTCGGGGAAGCGATAGATCTGAGTAATCTCCAAGTACGGGGAATAAGGCAGTATGCCCCGAACAGCAAAACCCCATATACAGGATGGGCAAAATCGGACGACAAAAACACGCAGGGAAATCCGACTTGGCTCTGGCTCTACGAGGACGGTGAGGTGACTTGGACGACCGTTTGGCGCCAAAACCGAAAGGTGAACGAAACTCACTACAAATACGGGTACATGGAGAAGAATGGGTGGCATACTGCGTGGTACGAAAACGGAGTGAAGAAGCTCGAAACCCACTACAAGAACGGAGTGATGAATGGGCGGCATACCGAGTGGGACGAAACGGTGTGAAGACGATCGAAGAACACTACGAGTACGGGGAGGCGCTGTGAGTTTCTCAGACTGATCACCGGACGGTTACTTACTCCGGCCACGTCAAGGATCCTCATGATAGATTGGGTACTTATACGTATCGACCGAGCCAAGTGGAATGTCCTTTCAGACGAGTCGCGCTGCGAAAATTCGTTGTCTGAAATGGATGGCTGGTGCCGCTCGTGTTTTCGCATAGGCAATCGCTTCCCTTGGATTCTGCGCTTTCCATACTTCTCCCGCTCCGCGCATCTCATCTTCCGCTTCGGCACCAAACTTGGTGGCAAACAATCTAGCCGTAGAAGCTGGATCCTTTGTAGCCTTCTCCCGAAGTTTTTCGTGATCAAACGAAGAAAATATCGGAACCCCTAGCTCATCGATGAACTCAAGAGCTGGTATCGGAGAACTGCTGAGCAGACCTTCCACAACATGATGTCAGCAGGGCTCTTTCTACCGATCAGATACTCGATCACTTCCTTCGGGCGAAAGGGCTTGGAAAAAAAGGAGCGCACGAAAATATTGGATCCCTCAATGATCTCTATGCGTGGGCAGGGAGCCTTACCGAGCCAGACCTGCAGAAACGGGCGATTCACTCCTTCAGTATGCGTCTCAACGGAAGTACGCTCAGTAACTTTATCGAAGGAGAATTCGGGTATTTGGCATCTCCTCTCTCCATCAGGAAGGCAACAGGCTACCATGTCCGAACGGATCCCGAATCCGCGATGGCTTGGGCAAAGTCCCTCCCAGAAGACCGGTCAGCCCGTGCCCTAAAAGAAGTGATGACCCTACTGGCGCAGTAAACGCCATGCAAGGGCCCGGCGTTGGGAGAACGAAGCTGAGCATTCGGAGACCTGAGAGAAGCGATTGCCCGTTTCAGTGAAGCCCCGGACAATGAAAACGGCCGAACAGCATATTTCCACAACGATGATGTATTGGCGGGTATTGGGGGTATTGGCGGCACGTTGTCGCCGACCGCAGGGAAATAATTCAATGCGTTTGTCGGATTCGGAGAGGTGGCGGCCATATGCTTCTAAACCGCTTGTCCTGATTTCGCCATACACACACACACGATTGGGCGGGGACAGTGGAGCTAGCGCGCAAGCCAAAGCAAAGCCGCCCACCAACCAACGACTTATGAAATCGATAAAGGATCCGCCAGAGGGCAATGACTTTGCACAGAAATCGTATGGAGTGGGGACAGTCTGGAGGCGATGCAGTAGTTGGTTTTGAGCGGGCGCCATACTCACTTGGATCTTCATTGTCGTCGCTGCCGGGATTGTTGCTTATATACTGCCGCGAGAATATGCCGGAAAAGTTCGATTGGAGATCATGCCAGAGTCACGCTGGTATGAGGTGTTCCCGGAGAACACGAGCGCTCGCCCTCTCCTGTTCAAGGATCACGCAATATTCATACGCAATGAAGTGCTCAAGATTTCGAGCAAGGAGACGTTGTACGGAGTCATCAACGAGCTGCAGTTGGTGAAGAAGTGGGAAGATGCCAAGAAGCCCTCAGATGTCTATCGCATGCTATCCGAGCGGATAATAGAATAGTGGAGCGTCTTCCAGGAACGAATCTGGTCGATATTTCCGTAATCCACACCGATCCTGCGGAGGCCGCTGCGCTGGCTAATGCCCTCGCCAATGCGTATAAGAACAGACGGGTTGCAACTGAGACCTCCAGGTCTAGCAACGCATTGGATATGATCAATGCGCAGGAAACGCTACAGGCGCAGAAAGTAGAGACCGCACGGCAGCGCATGATCGAATTGATGGAGAAGTTCGACATTGTCGATTTGGGCACCCAGTCAAACACCGTTGCAAGGTCCGATACGACAGATACCGGTTCAAGCCAGAGTGTGCTTGCCGCCAATGCGGCACTGTTGGAGGCGAAGGTCGAAATGAGCGCGCTCAAGGCCCGGATCGACACGGTGTTGGGGTTCAATAGGGATATGCGACTTGAATGGCTGCGCCAGAATGGAAAGCTTTCCGCACATAGCGCGCATGTGTTTGAAGAAAAGAAGAATGTCGAGCTGAAGCTTGCCATGCTGAAGGCTGAGCCTGCCGGGGGACCGCAGCCTAAGGTAACTGAGCGGGACCGTGAACTACAGGTGCTGCAGGCTGCATTGATTGATATCGACGAGAATCAAAAACGCTTGATGGTGGGAGAGCTTACGATCATACAGAAGAATTTTGAGAATATGGGGCAAATCTTTGAAAGCGTGAGGGATGATGCAATGAAGGAATGCAAGTCCTACACCCAATACGTTGAGGCGCGAAAAAGCTACGAATCCAAGAGCCGGATTTTGCTGGAAATACGCGAGGCACTCATGCGCGAAAAAGTGGATCTCAGCCTGCCAAAGATTCCGATCGAAATGCACGAGATCGCCGAGGCGGATGAAGTGCCGGTAGGGCAAAAGACTGCCGAGGCTATCAAGCATGCCGCCGTCACCGGGCTCCTGTGGGCGATTCCAGGCGGCCTGCTCTTGATGTACCTTGCGTATGCACGCTATGGGCCGCGTGAACTTGAATGCGATTATGAGGATGAAGTGGACGATTCAATCCCCGATGCGGAAAAAGTCGCAGCGTCCGAACGCGAAAATGGTAAAGATAGCGAGCCGTATTAGGGGATCCTAAAATGAATGCGAGGCAAACCTCAGCGCGTAGCGTCAACATTCTGTTGACGATTTCTTGAGCTCTCCAGCTCTCCAAGCATCAACAGAAATGTTGATACTACTTGCTAGACCAAGAGGCAGCGATCCGTCACTTTAGTCTTGGCTGAACACTAGGTGTGGCTGGGTATCTGCTGCCTAGCAAGGAAACATTTTCTACGCGATCGAAGCTTCAGGCGACGGTGGACAACCTTGTATCGCAAGGTTCTCCGCGAACCCCGGAACGGCGGTCGGCTGCGTTATTCGGGTAATCTCGCGAAAGGAACAAGAGCGAAGATGTTTCGCCTACGGTTTGCAGAACGGTGACTGTGACGGGAGGTAGCCATCTTAATGCGAGGGCGGGAAGCGATGCCTGAAGAATGAATTGGTAGGGGACTCTTGCTGTTCGATTTTGCAATGGCTGCTCTTGATTCAATCATTTCCCTAGATGTGGATATTTCAGAAACGCCTATTTTGATTTATGCGATTCCGGCGAAAAAAATGTAGTGTCGTGAAAGAGTTGTCGGAATGGGAGGTATTCAGTGGTAACAAGTGATTGAACCAGCCATTTTTCAGTAATGTTAAAGCAAGCCGACGACGCCCATTGGAACCTGCGCAGTGCAGCGCATCTGTTGAACCGTGCTGGATTCGGGGGGAACCCGGATCAGATTAGCAAATTGCATGCGAGGGGACGCCGTGGGGCAGTCAATCACTTGCTGGGGACGCCAGATGAGTCGGAGTTGTTTCCTGAGCCGGACTGGATGGCACCTGATGAGATTGAAAAACAGCGGCGTGAGTTCATGGCGGCGCGGAGGAAGCAGCGGGATGATTCGCTGTCGAAGGAGGAACAGGAAAAGGCGCGTCGCGATGCGCAGCGGGCACAACGATTGGCGCAGCGAGAAATGAGCCAGGAATCGCTGGCGCTATGGCTGCGTCGAATGCAGAAGAGTAATGCGCAAGGCAGGGAAAAGATGACGCTTTTCTGGCATGGTCATTTTGCCACTTCGTTGCAGAAAGTGAAGTCGCCGACGTTGATTCATCAGCAGAATGCCTTGTTCAGGACCCAGGCGCTGGGTAATTTCAAAGAATTGACGCATGCGATATGTGAGGATCCGGCGATGATGCTTTACCTGGACACGGACAAGAATTCGAAAGGTAAGCCGAATGAGAATTTTGCCCGCGAGTTGCTCGAGCTTTTCACCCTGGGTGAGGGCAGTGGCTACACCGAAACGGACATTAAAGAAGCGGCGCGTGCGTTTACTGGTTATCAGCTGAATCGTTTCGTTGGGAAACCGACGTTCAATGAACGAAAGCACGATCGGGGCGAGAAAGAATTTCTAGGCAAGAAGGGAAACTTCAAGCCAAACGAGATCGTTGAGATCGTATTTGAGACGCCTCGTTGTGCGGAATTCATGGTGGCGAAGTTGTGGGAATTTTTTGCCTATGAGGAACCCGGTGATGAAATTGTGAAGCCGCTGGCCAATAGGTTTCGTAAGTCCGACTACAAGATAACGCCATTGCTGCGGACGATCTTTCTGAGTAAAGCATTCAATTCGACGAAAGCGGTGAGATCGCAGATCAAGAGTCCGGTGCAGTTCCTGGTGCAGATGGCACGGGAACTTGATTTGCCACGCATCCCAGATCGAATTGCAAACAATTCGATGCAGCAGCTCGGGCAAGTGCTTTACAATCCACCGAATGTTGCTGGCTGGGAAGGTGGACGCAGTTGGATCAACACCAACACGCTCCTGACTCGATACAATGTTGCTGGATTTCTTCTCAAAGGGGCCGGCGATCGTGATCGTGATCGCGATCGCGCTGGCAAAGGAAGGGGAACAGGAAATGAGATGATGAGGGATCGAAAAAGGAACGGGAAGCAGGCGAAGCGGATAGCAATGGCACGGGCAAAATTTGTGCCATTTAATCGGCTGGCCCCGCTGGAATTACGCGATGACAATACGGCCTTGATTGCGTCGCTGACTGAGCGATTTTTTCATGCAGACTTGCCAGATAAGGACATGGAGAAATTCCGTGACTATGCAAAGAGCAAGGAATCGAAGCGATTCACTGACGAGGAAGTCGGAGAATTGATTCACCTGATGATGAGCACTCCGCAATACCAATTGGCCTAAAACTAAGTAGGCCTAACATTTATCGAACCTTTTAATTTTCACGATCATGAGCAACCATTCTGACTCAACAGGCAACAGCGGATTTCTTTCAACTCGGCGCGGATTTTTACGCAATGGAATGCTGGGCGCGGCGACCGCTTACTCGGTGCCGGCATTTGTGAATAATACGTTTCTCAGTTTGAATGCCAAAGCTGAGGGATCGTCGGTGCAGACCGATACTGGAAAGGATGCTCCGATTCTGGTGATCTTGCAGCTCGCCGGAGGAAACGATGGTTTGAACACCGTCGTTCCTTTTGCTGACGATGCTTACTATCAGGCGCGACCAAAGTTGGGGCAGAAGGTCGACAGTCTTCTGGAATTAAATGATCACCTCGGGTTGTCAGGCTCGCTGCCCTTTCTTCATAGCCTCTACGGCGATGGAAACCTGGCTGTGGTGCAGGGAGTCGGCTATCCGAATCCTAATCGCTCGCATTTTCGCTCGACGGAAATCTGGCAGGCGGCAACGGATGCAGATGCCATTTCCAAGACCGGATGGCTGGGACGTTATTTCGATAGCTGCTGCAAGGGCGCTGATCCGGATCCTTCCGTGGGCGTTGCGCTTTCGAAGAAGCAGCCGCAATCATTCGCAGCAAAAAAGAACCCGGGAATCAGCCTGTCTTCACCTGAGTTGTACCGATGGATTCGCGGCGGCAAGACAGATGAGCTGGCTGAGTCGATATTCGAAGACTTGAATTCGACGGATGCGGCGATGATGGAAACTGAGGGCGATTCGGGTGGATCATCGGTGGACGAAAACGTCGGCAAGGCTGGGGGCATTGCTGGTGAGAGCACGCTTGATTTTCTGGAACGTACGGCGATGGATGCGCGGATGAGCTCGGATCAGATTGTAGAGATCGCACGCAAGCATAAGAGTAAAACGCGCTATCCGGGCGGCAAATTAGCGACCAATTTGAGTTTGGTATCGCGGATGATTGCGGGCGGGTTAGGGACGCGTGTTTACTATGTCAGTCATGGCGGATTTGATACGCATCGTGGGCAGGAGCAATCGCACTCACGATTGATTGGAGAAATGGATCAGGCGTTGAAGGCATTCATGAGTGACTTAAAAGAGCAGGGCAACACTGACCGCGTGACGGTAATGACGTTTAGCGAGTTCGGACGAAGAGTGGAAGAGAATGCCAGTGGTGGCACAGACCACGGTGCCGCTGCGCCCTTGTTTGTGATGGGCGGTGGTGTCAAAGGCGGCCTCTACGGAAAGCATCCAAGTTTGACGGATCTGCATCGTGGAGATCTCAAATTCAATGTCGATTTCCGCAGTGTTTATGCGACAGTTCTGGAAAATCGGTTGCAGACTCCCAGTAAGGACATCCTGGGGCGGGAATTTGAGAAATTGGCCTTTTTGTAAGCGGAAAAACTGCTTGCGGTGAATTGCTGTAAGAAGTGAGGAGAATTGAGATCTGTGGAAGACTATGCGTTGATTCCGATTGCAGCGACATGGCGGTCGATCGATTTTCCGGGGTAGCTCAATTCCCGGGATTGGGGGTTGCGTTCACTGGCGAGAATCATTCCGCCGAGTGAACGAACAAGCTCCAGCGCCTGGAGGTGTTCGCGGTCAAAGTAGGATGTGATTACCAGTGTGCCGCCATTGCGTGCGATGCGCTCGAGTGCAAAGGCATAGATTCGGCGCCAGGTGGCGAGGCCGTTCCACAGGTTCTGATGGCGAATGAAGACGACGTCGAACTCATTGGGAATTTGGCCGTAACCAACGAGTCGCGTGGCATCGTCCGCGACAAATTCGATGGTATGATCTTTGGCACGAACCTTCGGCACACCCGCCTGACGAAACATCGACTCGGTGGCGGCGTAGCGACGTTTGGCTTTGTCGATTTCGCGGTCGCGCAGATCCATGGCAAATTGGCGCACAGGTTTGCCTGTTTTTCCGAAAAATGCTGACAACACCGCGCCTTCCTCGCAGTGCCCGCACGCAAGATTCAGCAATCTGAAAACGTCATCAGAACCGGTGATGTTTGTCCGTGACGCCTTGGCCATAATCGAGTTGAGCATGGCCCAAAGTTGTCTCATGTCAGGGACGTAGTGTTCCCACATTGCCATCCCTTCCTTCAATTCTTTGAGGAGCTCAGGCTCGAAGTCGGACGCGTCTGCGCCTTGAGAGAAGTGCCCGATCAGTGATTCAAACATCTCTGCTGACGCAGCAAACGATGCATCGTCGGGCACTATAATCGGCGAGTCGGATTGTAGGTTCTGATCCAATTGAGTAGTGATCGAAAATTAGGGTGGATACGATGTGCGATCACAACATTGGCTTAGCGCGAGAATAGAATGCAGATGGACGAGGGAACATTGATGATCTGGCGGGAGTAGGCAAGTTCACCTGTCGCAGGATCAATCGAAAATACTGCAACGGTATTGGAATCGCGTCCTGCAGCGAGAATCCATTTTCCAGTCGGATCGATGTTAAAGTTACGCGGCCATGCGCCGCGGACAGGTTCGTTTTCGACAAATGTCAGGGTGCCGTCAGCACTTGCCTTAAATACACTAATGCTATCGTGACCGCGGTTTGCGCTGTAGACGTATTGGCCATTCGGGTGGACGCAGATCTCTGATGCAGAATTAAAGGTTTCCTTCGCCTTTTGCTCTTCTGTCAGTGCTGGCTCGGTCGTCTGTGCTGTGAGTGTTCCGGCGGTGGCATCGTAGGCGAAAGTCGTCACGCTCAGCGTGAGTTCGTTCAGGACAAAGGCATGCTTACCGTCGGTTGAGAATCTCATGTGGCGTGGGCCACCACCTGGAGGCGTGGGAGCAAATCCATGGCGCTCGAGTTTTGTGCCATCCTGCACTTTGTAGATGACAACGCCATCGAGTCCAAGATCTGGAACAAATGCATAGTTTCCAGCTGCGTCGAATCCCACCCAGTGAGGGTGCGGGCTGTTCTGTCGCTTGTCGACTACGCGGCTGCCTCCCTCGTGATCGATCAGCTGCGATCGATTCTGTAGCGCTCCATCATCGGCAAGCGGAAACACCGCGACCGAGCCCCCGCCATATTGTGCAGTCATCAGGAATTTTCCCGTGGGATGCACCGCAACGTGCGTGCCGCCACCGTCGCCAATCAGCTGACTGTTCATTTCCTCAAGCGACTTGCCGTTGATTTTGAATGCGGCGACTCCAGGCCCATCGGAAGTGGAACAAACTGCATACAACACGGGAGCAATAGGATGAATCGCCAGGAATCCGGGCGATTCCACATCGGCTACCTGTGTCGCCTTTGAAAGATTTCCGCTATCTGTGTCGAGTGTCGAAAGATGAATCCCCGGGCCAGTCGTGCCGAACCAGACGTTGAGTTCTTCAGCCTTGGCTACGTGAGTGAGTAGAGGCAGTGCGAGGAGCGAAAGTGAGTAAAGTGAGCGCTTCATTTGTCGGAAATGGTGGATGGTAGGTGTGCGGTGATTTTCTTTTCAAGAGCCTCAAGGTCGAGTTGTTCGCCCACTTGAGGAAAAGGATTCGGCAACAACTGCCAATGCTCGGTGAAGCTAGCGGATTCTCCTGGTGCAATGGATTCGCGCGGGCCGATCGGCTCCAGTTCGCAGGCCGGTGTCTGGTTTTTCTGTGGATACCACACCGAGATAGTGAGGCCTGCCACCTCATTGTAGACTCGTTCTGGATCGGCTGCGAAAGACTTCACAAAAAGGAAATCATGGGGCATTTGATAAGCCATCCAGCCGGCATGGGAATCCATTCCGAGTTTCGGCTGTGCTGGCGGGGCAAGGACTTCGAGAAAGCGCCCTCTGGTGCGAATGTTAGGATCTTCTGGAGCAATGTTCATGTGGTTACGTGATTCCATCATGATGTAGTCATTGGGGAACTTGCTCGACTCCGGGGTGAGAGGCACAACGGCAATGCCACCATGCACTGCGAATGTCCGGCTCCAGTGACACCAGTGCCGGGTGCGATCAGAGATATTCTTAATGGTCTGAGTACAGGAAAGAAGTGAAGAATCCGCTGCCAGCACGAAGTCACGGATGAGTTGAACACCCGTCGCTGCATCTTCGGAACTGGTGAGACGTGCGGATCTGGGGCCGATGATCTCTGCCTTCCATTCTCCCGACCACAGCGCGTCGCGCCTGGGAATCAAGTATTCCGGGCCAATGTCGAACCGTCCAGCGCTTGCCATAGGACTGGCCGGGGCGTCGGGCGTGCCCCACATTGCTTCTTTCGGATTCAGATAGAGTGCGTCGGATTCATCCTGGGAGTAAATCAACACGCGCCCGCCGACATGATGGCCGAGAACAGCACGCGTTCCCACAGCATTGGTCAACTCAATGCAGTCCGGATAATTGAGAATTTGCACTCTGTCAGTGCCGGGAAAGTCATCGGCACTCACCAATGACGTCAACGTAGTAGAAAGAAGAACCGCGAAGTGAATGATTGGGCGCATTGGCTTGAGCTATTGAGTGAGAAAGGGAAGGATTACCTTGTTCCATGCAGCGTAGCCAGCGGGGTTCAGATGCAGACCATCTTCCTTAAAGAGGCCAGGATCTGGTTCGCCATTCTTGCCCAGTGTCGCGGGAGCAATGTCTGCCATATGGACGTTTGATTTTGCCCTGGCGTAACCGGCGACCATGTCATTGGCCCGTTGCATTTCCGGCCACAAGTTCCAGCGTTTGATCGATGGCTTGATGGCAACGAAGATCAGCTGCGTCTCTGGTAATTTTTCTTCGATCAGCTGCGCGAGCTTGACGAAATCATCGAACACCTTCTGAGCGCTCTTGCCATTGCCGATGTCATTGTCGCCAGCGTAAAGGAAGATTTTCTCTGGTTTGTAGGCAAGGATGATACGATCGGCGAAGTAGAGCGAATCAGCGACTTCAGAGCCTCCGAATCCCCGATTAAGTGTCGCCATTCCGGGAAACGATTTCGCCAGATTCCAGCCAACAATGCTGGAGCTTCCGACAAATAGCGCCTGCCCGGGAGCAGGGGACGACTTTTTATCCTGTTCTTCGAACTCTCGGATCTTCTCGTCCCATTTGGAAAAAGGCGCAGGAGAATCCTGTGCGATTGAAGGGAGAATTCCTATCGCGGCTGATGCCAGCAATACGATGGCTGAGATGCTGAAGTGACGGCGTTGGTGCATGCCGAACCATAGCAGATTCGTTTCAATCGTTACACGGTTTTTCGTGGCATTGTGCGACAATCGGAAACGCCAGAGGACTGCGACCGGCTCCCAGCTGCGCACGCGTTCATCAGAACATTAGCCAATTCTCTTTTCGTAATTCGCCGTTGGTGCTTATGCTTCTGCCATGCATCAAGTTTCGATCCAACGCATTCCATCCATTGCCGTCCTGATATGCGTGCTTATTTTCGGCTGTCGATCCATTGCTTTTGCCGATATCCAATGTGGCGCGGCTAAGGTCGATATTAGTCCCCGTCAATTTCCGGTGATTCAGAATGGGGGTTTTCTTGAAGCCCTGATCCAGCGGTCAGTCGATCCGCTGCACGCGCGTGCGCTTGTCTTTGATGATGGTACCGATAAAGTCGCCATTGTCGTAGTGGATAGCTGCATGATTCCTCGGGATCTTTGCGATCAGGCGAAGGCACTGGCGCATGAACAGACTGGGATCCCAATTGACCGCATCCTCATTTCCGCCACCCATACCCATGCGGCTCCCAGTGTGATGGACTATTGCCTGGGCACGCGAAAGGACCCTGCCTACACTGCTTTTCTGCCGGGTAAAATAGTCGAGGCTATTCAATTGGCCCATTCTCGCCTGCAACCAGCACGGGTGGGATTTGCCGTGGCAGATGCTGGAGAGTTTACCAAGAATCGCCGCTGGATTCGCCGCTCTGATAAATTAGACACCGACCCGTTCGGTGAGCGATCAGTGCAGGCGATGATGCATCCGGGCTATCAGAATCCTGAATTCATTGGGCCGTCCGGGCCGATTGATCCTGATTTGTCGCTGCTGAGCATTCGCACTCATGACGGCAAGCCACTTGCCCTGCTGGCAAATTTCTCCATGCATTATTTCAGCGGCCACCCTGGAGCCTCAGCCGACTACTACGGTCGCTTCGCCGGGGAGATGCAGCAGCGACTTGCGCCAGATGACAGTAACTTTGTAGCGATCATGTCACAAGGAACTAGCGGGGACCTATGGTGGGGAGACTACTCGCTGCCGGAGAAGCGGCAGTGGACGATCGATGAATACACTGCGAAGTTGGCGACCCTTGCTGAGGCAGCACTGGATGGGATCGAGCATCAGTCAAAACTCGACCTTGCTATGGAAGAATCGCGTATGTCACTGGGGCGGCGCCTTCCCAACGAAGCGCGCCTGAAATGGGCTGACGCAAAACTTGAGGAGATGGGCGATCTGCGACCACGCAATCGGCCAGAAGTATACGCCGAGCAGGCGCGATGGATTCATGACAATCCAACCGAAGAGATCGTCTTGCAGGCATTGAAGATTGGCGATGTTGCGATCACTGGCATTCCCAACGAAGTGTATGCCATTACCGGATTGAAGCTCAAAGCCCGCAGTCCTTTTGCGCGAACGTTCAATATGTCGCTGGCAAATGGTGCTGCCGGTTACATTCCACCACCTGAGCAGCATGCCCTCGGCGGCTATACTACATGGCCAGCAAGAACGGCGGGGCTTGAGGTGGAAGCGGAACCAAAAATCGTCGAAAACCTCGTGCAGATGATGATGCAATTGGCAGGCCGTCCCTATGCTGAAGGGGCTCCTGTGCCGGGCTTGGCCGAACCTGTGCATGATCTTTCGCTGGCGTCGGAGACGATATTCACTCTCGATATGGCGGGGCTGGGAGTTGTCGAGGACAAGCTGCGGCCTTGGGGGGCATTTCCTGCGGTCTATTCAGGGAATCTCGCCTTTGCAGTGGAAGGTATCCCGCGTCCTCGTGTAAAAAGTTCCTATGCCATGCAGTTCGCGGGCGGAAAAGTGATCCGTGGTGAAACCAAAGACGGTGCAATTTGGAAGGGCAAATTCGAAAGTGCGAATACAACGGTCGAAATGTGGTTCTGGAGTGGGCTGCCCGGTGATGCTCGTGACATTACGGGCTATCTTTTCTCACACGGAAGCCATGCACTGGGGATCTCCGGCACCGCAGCGGTCGCGCCGAACCGATTGTTTTTTGCCAACGAATTGGGCCGCACGGAGATCGTTCCACGGCAATGGAATCATGTCATGTTAACCTGTGATTCGACTGGAAGCGTGCACATCTATCTCAACGGTGGTCAAAAGCCGGAGATCACCACTCGTCGGCCCCTCACGATGACCAGCGATCTTCCGTTTACCATTGGCGCAGATCGGGATGACGCGGCCAATTTTGAAGGACGGATCGATGAGGTTAGCGTGTTCAGTAAGGTGTTTTCTCCTGAAGATGTTGCAGCCCGTTTCCAATCGTTCGGTATCGAAGCACCGAAGAGTTTATCGGCCAATGCTGCCAACGCTGCCAGTGATAAGACGGCGACTGAGCTCGAAGATCAGCCGCTGTCACCTGCGGAGTCGATCGCGGCCACACATGTGCCAGAAGAATTTGTGATAGAGTTAGTCGCCGCAGAACCGGAAGTTGCGGATCCGGTTGCCATCGACTGGGGAGCTGATGGAAAGCTCTGGGTTGCTGAAATGGCGGACTATCCCTACGGCATGGATGGAGAGGGCAAACCGGGCGGACGCGTGCGCTACCTGGAGGACACTGATGGTGATGGACGCTATGAGAAGTCGACCGTTTTTGTAGACGGGCTGAGCTTTCCCACCAGCGTTATGGCCTGGCGTGATGGCGTTTTAATCACCGCTGCACCGGACTTATTGTTCGCCAATGATCCGGACGGTGATGGAATCGCGCAGCTCAACGTATTGTTCAGTGGATTTGTGCAGGGAAATCAGCAATTGCGGGTGAATAGCCTGCGTTGGGGGCTCGATGGCTGGATTTACTGTGCGAGTGGGGGACATCATGTCGGCTTCGGATCGGATACGATGATCACTAATGCAGCAGGTGAAACAGTGGCGCTGGGGAGTCGTGATTTCAGGTTTCGTCCCGATACGGGAGAATTGGATCCGCAGTCCGGTCCGTCGCAGTTCGGGCGAGTACGAGATGATTTTGGAAACTGGTTTGGAGTGCAGAACAGCTGGCCGCTGTGGCACTACGTGTTGGCCGATCACCACTTAAGGCGAAACCCGGCATTCGCTGCTCCGGATCCACGGGTGCAGGTGCGAGCCCCTGGTAATCCCCGCGTATTTCCTAACAAAGCTATCCAAAAACGCTTCCACAGCTACGAACAGGCCGGACGCTATACCTCAGCATGCGGGCCATCGATTTATCGTGACGATCTTCTATTTCCCGTAATTCCGATGACGGCATTTACGTGCGAACCGTTTCACAATCTGGTGCAGCGCCATCGAGTTCTTCGCGAGGGTGTTTCATTCAACGGGAAAAGAGCGGACGACGGCGAGCTGGATTTTTTTGCGTCAAAGGATCGCTGGTGCCGACCCGTGATGAGCCGGACAGGGCCAGATGGTGCACTCTACATTGTCGATATGTACCGCTACATGATCGAGCATCCAGATTGGCTACCGCCGAATGGTCGGGAAGAACTCAAAGCGTTCTACAGAGCTGGTGAGGATCGGGGAAGGATCTATCGCATCAGGAAAAAAAATCAGCCGCTGCGGAAACTCGACTTTGCCGACAAACAGGGAATCGATCACTGGCTTAATATGCTGAAGAGCCCGAATGGAATTGTTAGAGACCTGGCGCACCGTGCCTTATTGGAAGAAAATCTTTCCGCCGATCAAGTGGCGGCGCTGACTGAGATCGCTCGATCTCACCTCGGGACGAAATCTCGCATTCAGGCATTGAATGCGCTCGCTGGAAAGTCGCAAGTTTCGGTTGAATTACTGCTGACCATCAGCCGCGATCGTTCGGCCGATTTGCGAAGGCATGCTGCGAGCATCGCCGAGTCATTGGTAGTGGCAGAAGGGGAGCCAAGTGTGGCCGGTATCCTTGTGGCATTGAGTGAGGATCCTGTGCCCTCGGTTCAGTTGCAGGCGATCCATTCGTTAGGGAATGTGGAAGGAGCCGCCGCAGCTGCGGGACTTGTGGCTGCTGCGAGGCGTTCCGCTTCTGCTCCAATGCATACGAAAGCATTTCTCCGCGCTGCAGTGATGACATCTGCGCCCAGGCACGTGCAAGTGATGGCAGCAGCGATCGAAGACTTACCACTGCCAATGTACTCGAAACCACTTTTCGCCCTGGCCTGGGGGCAATCGGCAATGGTTCCGCTGTTGAATGCCATGCGCGCGGAATCGACTCGCGGTCTCGAAATTGCGGCCGACTATTTCGAGACCGAAGATGAGCGGGGAGTGGCACCCGTGAACGCGGATGCTGATGTGAGGCACAAATTAGAAGCGCTTGAGAAAGAGATCGTGCCACTGGTGCTGGCGCGTGCTGCCGAAATTGTTCCCGATGGTGCACTGTCAGCTGACAGGCGGCTGGCAGCAATGCCCTTGATTGGCAGGACATCTGTAACTCGAGCGCGTGGGCTTCAAATTCTTCAGGCAGTGTTCCAGAATTCAGCTGAAAATGAGATGCTGCGTCTTGCCGCATTGGATCGCTTGTTTTCGATTGATGGAAATGATGTAAGTGGAACGGTTTTGAGCCACTACGATCAGCTCACGCCGAGACTGCGAGTTGCGGTCATCGAGCGCGCACTGCGCAGGCAAGGTTCGACTGAGGCACTACTTCAAAGCGTTTCTGCGGGAACGATTCCCGCAGTTAGCATTCCGACTGCGCAGCGGCAGCAATTGTTAAGTTCAGACGTCCCGGATGTGCGTAATCTCGCTGAGCAGTGTTTCCGTTCCCCTGTGCAGACCAGTCATGACGAATTGATCGCGACCCAGACACGCGCTATCGAAGGGCTCAAGGATCAAGGAACCGGAGCTGACGTTTATCAACAACGCTGCGCCGTCTGTCATTCGACCGAGGACGGAGCGAGCAAGTTAGGGCCAGACCTTCGCTCGATCACTGATCGCTCGACCAACGGATTGCTCACGGCCATCATCGATCCCAGCCGCAGTGTCGATCCGAGTTACGTGGGAGTGACTGCTACGCTTAAAAATGGCGAAACCTACTACGGGCGAGTGTACTCTGAAACCGGCGCAAGCTACCGACTGATGCTCCTGGATGGCTCCATGAAAGGAATCTCCCGCGATCTGCTGAAAGAAATCAAACTGACACCATTTTCACTGATGCCTGAAGGCTTGGCAACAGACCTCGACTCCCAACAACTTGCCGATCTACTGGCTTACGTCGCCGGACTGGCAGAGGCTGAGAAGTAGTAAGTGGTGGATTGGTGGATTGCGTCTATTCCAAGAATGATTGCCATCGGATCCTGATCAGAGGGAAATGTCCGATCGCCCTCACTTTTCGGAGTTGCCGGCGAGTTCGCAGGATCGCCCATCTATTGCTCGGCCCGCGACCGCTTGCGTAATGATCCAGGAGAACTGGCGCGCACTCCATTTCTGTGTGCGTCCGCGAAGCGATTGCTGGAGGGTGGCAATGTTAGTGAATGCTGGCCAGCACACATATCTGGCAACATCTGGATCACTCCTATATTCGAAGATCGCTTCGGCGTCGTCGATCCTTGCTCGTCTGAGTCAAATTCTGTCGAGCTTGAAGTTTTCGGGTGCTGAAAATTTCTCAACCGGGGATTGCCAGCGTGTTCAATGCGTCATCGCGTAAAAAATGATATTGATTCCCATCGGGTAGGCCTTGGGTTCTGAAAAGTTCTTGAAATACCAGGGGTCTTCGCCTTCACGTTCCCAGCCGTCGCCGAGGTCGGTATTGTGGCAGATAATGCTCATGATGCGTCCGTCGTCATCGTAGAGGGCTCGGTAGTGAACTTCTTCGGCACCGGGTTTGCCCGGTTCGTAGGTCAGGCCCCAGCGTTGGGCGGCGTGCATACTGGGGAGTTGCGGCTTTTCTTTAAGATCGAACACACAGTGGAAGACTTCGTGATCTGGTTGCAGTTCGACAGGCTCACGATTCGGGAACACCTTCTTTATTTCCAGGTAGAAATTATCCCATTCGTAAGTTCCCCAGAAATCGTCCACCAAGAGGAATCCGCCATGAAGCAAGTAGGATCGCAGGCACTCGCGCTCGGGTTCGTCGAGCACCATCTCGCCCGGTTCAATGATGTAAATGAATGGATAGTCGTAGAGTTCTGGATCGGTCAGCTTTAGGATTTTTCCATCTGGATCCACATTGAGTGATGTCAGTTGTTCAAGGCGGTATGAGAAATTGAGATCGCTGTCTGGATAGTCCGTCTTCCACTTGCCTCCGCGCCATCCCCAGTCGTTGTAACTGGAATACTGAACTCTGACGAAAGTGAAAATGTCTTCCGGGAGGTTCTGATCTCGTCCCCAATCTGGGATGCCAACGCGACTCGAAGCGCGATCATTTTGCTGCCTCCGTCCACGTCTCTGGCGATCCCGGTCACGAAATTCCTGTGCGATGGCGACTCCGACGGATACGAGCGTAATCGTTATCAGGGCGGTGGCGAGGCGAGGAGACGCGAACATGGGAGCTTCAAGAGGACGGCTGATCCTTCATTTCTAACAGCAGCTTGTGTGCCTTTCGAAAGCGAGGTGAGCCGACGAGGGCATCCAGCACATGGCGCTTTGCCGTGACGGCATCAGATTCGCGCAACAGTACCGCTAATCTGTAGTGAATTTGAGACGGATTTTCAGCTCCCATGGCAAGTATTCGACGGTAATTGTTGATCGCTTCTTCTGGTCGTCCCAGTTCTTCAAGGCTCGAAGCGCGCGATTGCTGGGCACGCTTGATGTATGGGTTCACCGCGAGGACGCGCTCGGACCAATAGAGGACTTCCTGCCAATTCTCGGCGTCTGCTTCCATGGCCATGAGTCGATAGACAGCCTGAGTCGCATCACTGGTGCGCTTCATAACATTGGACAGGGCTTCACGTTCTTTGTCCTGATCACCCAGAAGGCGATGCGCTCTCGCCAAGTGCCAGTAAGGCGAGTCGTCTTCGGAATTGTCTGGATACTCGGCAATGATTGCCTCCAGCACATTTCGGGCCTCTTCTCCCTTCTCTTCATCCAGTAGCTTCTTCGCCAGCAACATGCGTGCATAATACTTTTTGGGATTGTCGTCGACGTATTCCTGCAAGTCATCGGTCGTGCCTTCGGCGACTTCAGGCTGCAGCAATCCCCAGTCGAACTCAGGGCCAACATTAGCGGCCAACTCCTTCGCATGTTTGAAGAAGTCGACTTCCAGCTGGCCGAGTGGCTCGCCATTGTCGGCCATTGCTTTTGGGAACGGAACGCCATTGCCCAGTGCGGCAAGAACATTGCGGATAAATTCGTATCCATGCTTGTCTACGAGGTAATCGATCAACATCGAAGACTGGAAGTAGGCGAACATGATCTGCCATTCCGATTCTGGCCGGGTAAATCCCCGGTTGAGATTCGGCAGCTTCATCAATGCAGTGCCCGATTCGTCGTCACCAGCGCCAGGGGGACGCATGTTGGCGGGAAATTCTCCCAGAATCGCCTTACGGTAATCACTGGTCAGTTGACGCCTGTATGCAGAATTCAATTGCCCTTCTTCGTGCACTGAAATCCCTTCTGTAAACCAACGCGGAACTCGCATGCTGGAGACATCGAGCGTGACCGTGTGCGCATACTCATGCCAGAGGGTGACTTCCCAGTTGCTTAGTTTCGAACCAAGGCTGCCTGGGCTATTCATCGTGATAACATAGCCAAAGCAAACACCGAGAAACCCATCGCCGCCCTGCACGCCAAAGGTGCGGATCGCGAAGTCAGCTTGATTGGGAAAGCACTCGATCAGCACATTTTTACGGGGCTTAAAGCCATATTTTTCGTGCATCTCTTCAGATGCTCGTTCGAGAAGATCAAGAATGCTTTCGCCAAAGAGGTCGGCCTCTTTGGGATCCATGCGCAGGACAAAGTTGCCACGGCGCAGGACTACAAATTTTTTCATCTCATCATAAAGCGTGAGCAGGTTGTAGACGGGAACATTGTAAGGGTCGTCTTCCGCCAATCGTTCGAGTCGCTCCCAAGCTTCCTCTTCATCGCCGGTGCGCAGGAGATTCTGGGCAAGTTCCAAATCCGCCGGCAGGTAATCACTGTCCATCTTCAGCGAGCTGCGGAGGAATTTGACCGCTTCTTCGGAGCGAAGTTTCTGCGCCATCAGCGAGCCAATGACGAAATCGACCTCTGGGTTCGACATCCAGTCTGTCAGCGCCTCATCGCGGTAATCATTGGCCTTTTCATCGTTTCCTTCGATGAACTCAAGACCGGCACGCATGGCCCAGAGTTTGACGTCGCGAGGGTTGACCTCTTCGATTCGCGCCAGCAATTCTTCGGCCTGTTCTCTATTGTCCTCGACCAGCAGGTGTTCGACCATGAGGAACAAAGTTGGCACATGATTGGGATTGATCTGCAAGATTTTCTCGATCAGTCGCAGGGCTTCCTTGCGATCACTCTGGAAGAAGGCTTTTGCCAGGGAATATTGCAGCTCTACGTTGTCAGCATCGACCTTGAGACCTTCGTAGAATCGTTTGGAAGCCAAGCGAGCGTCGTACTTGTCCAGCGCCAGTCTTCCAGCGTAAAGGTAGCCTTCAGGATTGTCCGGGAATTTTTTAATGACCTTAGTGAAGTAGTCGTCCAGTACTTCCTTTGGCTCCATGCCATTGAGAAACTTGACTTGCCCCACGGCGAGAATGTCACCGGGTTCTTCGGGCTGGTAGGTGATGCCCGCTAGATAGGCGATCAGCTCGTCTGCGCGCTGCTTTTCCCCCAGGCGGCTGAATATTTCCCACAAGAAGTACCTGCCTCGCATGGTGGCGCCGATGCGGTTTGAAAATTGGAATGCCTGCAGTGCTTCTTCGTATCGTCCTCGGGCAATGAGTGCCTTGATCAGCAATTCTTCGGCTTCGGTCATGAAGATCTGAAGCTCCTGGTTCGCTTCGAGTTCAGCCACGACATCGTCATACTTGCCCGAATTGAACATATTGCGGACTTTATCCAATGGCCCCACGACTTCCGGTTCGATTACTTCCTTCGAAGGGATCGGATCGCCCCCCGTCTCATCGCGGAGAATCTGCTGCAGCCTTTCCCTTTCCGCAGCGAAAGGATCTGCTGGATCCGGTGCCTCCTGCGCAGTGACTATCGGAGGCATGGCGAGGGTCGCTGCTGTTATCGCAAAAACGAGTGTGGATCCAAGGCGGTTCAGTAGTAGCGATATGAGCTTCATAGTGACGGATGGTCAAATGGGACGAATGGGACGTTGACCGATTGGGAACTGTAGGAAATACGGTCAGGAATGTCAAAGTCGGTTCGATTCGCCTGATTGGCCGTTCGATTCGGCAAAGCGGTAAGAATCGGGCGAGCCGATGTCGATCCAGTCGCCGTCTATAGGGATTCCATACGTTTTTACGCGTTTAGACAGCCATGCGATCAAATGCCCGGCCTGGTCCGGATTGTTTCCTTCTGCCAGATACTGGCGGATGAGTGGCAGGCAATCAGAACGAAAACAGTAAAGCGCAATGCCGCCGACGGTAGATCGGGGACTTTTCGGCTTCTCCTCGAAATGAAGGATGCGCCCGTCAGTAGCGGTTGTGATGCTGGCGATTCTCTTGACCACTTCGACGTCTCTGGTGTCGAAGGTGCCGATCGTGCAGGGTTTTCCCAGTGATTTCTCAATGAATTGCTGCTGAGATGAGGAGAATAATGTGTCACCTGCGACAACTGCCAGATCGTTTTGCTCAAGATTCGCCTCCTGGATCGCCCAGCCCAAATCCCCGATCGCTCCCAATTTGTCTTCGCAGCTGAGCGATCCATCATTGAGCACGGCCAAGGGGATGTGCAGGCGTTTTACCTCCGGGGAGGTAGCCATCCAGTCTTCAAACGCGCTGAAATGGGCAGCATTAGTAATGACGGAAACCGTCTTCAATGCCGGATGCGTCCCCATTTTTTCAAGCACATGGTCGAGCATTGGCCGACCGCGGACGGGCAGCAGTGCCTTGGGAACACCATTCCCAATTCCTTGCAGTCGCTGGGCGTATCCAGCGCAGAGGATGACAAGATTCATGGGCCAGAGCATAGTCGGGGACGCGGGTGATGCCAGAGAACTCGCGGAACTCAGTGGGATAACCGGATTTCACATTGCAATTGGCTCAATCCGCGATTCTTTGCCTTATCATGTCGGAGACTACTTCTATAGCGGTGATCGGAGCCAGCGGATACACAGGTGCGAACTTATTGCGCTTGCTGTTGATGCATGAGCAGGCCCATCTTACCTGTGTCACTTCGCGTCAGAATGCTGGCCGATCGGTGGCGGATGTGTTTCCTCGTTATCGGGGAATCGCCGGGAGTGAAGTTCTGTTTTCGATGCCAGACATTGATCAAATTGTCGGTAGTGGTGCGACGGTTGCTTTTCTCGCGCTGCCGCATGGCGTTGCCAGCGAGTTCGCTGTGCCATTGATCGATCGTGGGTTGAAGGTAATCGATTTGAGCGCTGACTTTCGTATTGCCGATCCTGTCGTCTATGAAGAATTCTACGACGCACCCCATCCAGCACCGGAGCTGCTGAAGACTGCGGTCTATGGTATGCCTGAACTGCACGGCGATGCGATTCGGAGTGCCACGCTCGTTGCTTCGCCAGGGTGCTATCCTACCAGCATCATTCTTCCGTTGGTGCCGATGGTGCGTGAAAAACTCATTGATCCCAGATCCATTGGTGTGTTCAGCATGAGTGGAGTAAGCGGCGCGGGGAAAAAGGAATCGATTCCGCTGTTGTTCGCAGAGTGCAATGAAAGCGTGCGTGCATATAGCGTGCCGCGTCACCGACACTTGAGTGAAATCGAACAGGAATTGAGCCTTGCATCAGGCAGCAAGGTGACTATCACATTCACACCTCATCTGATGCCCGTGACAGCGGGAATTTGCACCACGACCTACGCACAGATAGCAGACGGGATCGATCCAGAATCCATCGGCAAAGCACTTGAAGTTGCGTACGGCGCGTCCAGGTTTGTGCGCTTGCTGGGGCAAGATTGCTGTCCAGATACCAAGCATGTGGTCGGCACTAACTTTATCGATATAGGATGGAGCATGGATGCGCGAACAGGCCGAGTGATCCTGATGAGTGCTGAGGATAACCTTGGTAAGGGAGCGGCGAGCCAGGCGATTCAGAGTTTTAATCTCATGCAGGGATATGCTGAGGATGCAGGACTCGTATTGATATAGATCGGTGATCATGGAGTAAAGGGCGTGAAGGATCCAGGCAATTCGGATTTCCGTTGACTGAAACACTGAGTCCGCTAGCGTGAGCCGCTTCACGCCAACACATTTATGGAAGCCAAGCAGTTTAAGGAAGTCAAAGGAGGTGTCGTCGCACCCAGCGGATTCCGTTGTCACGGAGTGAAATGCGGGGTGAAGAATCCAGCTTCCAAGAAGCTTGATCTTGGAATCATTGTATCGGACACGCCAGCTGTAGCGGCGGCGACTTTTACCACCAATAAATTTAAGGCGGCGCCAGTGCGTGTGTCGAAAGCGCACCTCACCAGCAATGGCAGTATTCGTGCGGTCATTGTCAACAGTGGCAACGCCAATGCTTGTACTGGGCCGCGTGGGATCAATGAT
>JBNMNB010000090.1:0-27162 GCA_051270635.1 Verrucomicrobiales bacterium
AATGGCAATCGCTGCGCTGGTTTTCTTCAATAGCTGAGTGCGTTTTTCCAGAGAGCGAATCTGTGGGAGGAAATCGAGCGCTCGGATAGGATCGGATTCTGCGAGGCGCTGCCCCGCTTGCGAAAATGCTGTGTTGCGCGTTTGCGGATTGGTTGATGAATGCGCGAATTCGAGAGCGCTTTCCATGTCTTTCTCTATCCAGGCGTTGAGGCCATTTCGCATTAAAGAGGAATCCTTCCATGCTGTCTCTGCGAGGAATGGCGTCACCTTTTCGGGATAGCTGTCACGCATTCCTGAGAGGAGTAGAGCTGATAAAACAATGCGCCCCATTGAGCCGTGCAAACGTTTCTCTACAGCAGCAATAGCGGCATCGGGATCAGTTTCCGCCCATACATCGAAGACTTCGACAGCAGAAAAAAGTGCGGCACCTAGAGAATCATAGTCCTGTGTTTTAGAGAGAGCCTGCTCTGGATTACTGCGAGCGAGCACCCCAGGCTGAGCCACTTGAAATGTAGTGAGTAGTTGCCAGGGTATCCTTATTTCTAAGTCGATTTCCGCTTTCTCGAGAAACGAAGTGACAGCGCCGCTATAGGGATCACTCATGGAAAATCTGGATGGTAGTTGGCCAGTCAGCTCTCCTGCCAGTTGGAGGTCATCATTAAGAACGTGAATAAGAGCGGTTTCGATGGCGACAACGCATTCCTTTCCCGCAGGTTTATCGATCATCCAGCGGAGGAACCCTTCTGGTTGCTTCTCGGCATAGCATTCAAAGGCTAGACGTAACAGTCTCCGGTCATGGGCATCAGGCCATGGCTTGGCGAGAAGGTCTTGAGCGAGCTTTTTCAACTGACGAGGTGACCACTGCGCGAGCATTTCCAGCAATTTGCCCTCCATTGCTAGTGACGTTGAGGGCTGCGAGCGCGTCAGTTGTTCCACAAACTGACTGGTCGAGTCCGATGTTGCTTTATCGTTAGCGGCGAATGATCGAGCGGGAACATCGCTTTCTAAGTCCTTCTTAGACCTTTTGAGCTGAACCATAAAGCCCGTGACTGCTCCGAGGATTAGTCCTGCCATGCCAATAGCGAGAAAGCGGTGAATCATGAGGCGATTCATTCGTTTTGATTCTCCTTTTCACGGGATTGAATTAACCCGGATTCTTCGGCAACCTTCAGGGCGTCCACTGCGTTCAACCCGGAATGGGCGAGAGCATTTTGCACGCGAGCAGGATCCAGTTCGCGCCATGTTTTAACGATTTTTGTCGCAGCGGAAATGCGTTCTTCGGTGTCCTCCATTGTTGCAGACCAGCGCAGGGCCGATTCGGGATCATCGGCAAGTTGCGGCACAAATTCAGCGATTGCTATATCTCTCAAGTCGTTGGAAATATCTGCTGCAGTGATCCACTCTGCTACTGCATTCGGAGACTCTTCAGCCCACTGTTTGATGGAGATTTCCATCGCTGCTTTCGCGGCACTCTCGCTGGCAGTCGAGTTGGCCCAATGGGCGGCGAGCTCCCACTTCCCGTTATTCGCAAACTGCTTCGCCACCTGAGCGCCTATTTCATTGGCTTCTTTCTCGGAACTGCTGGCTGCAATGGTGGATAATAACGCAGCTACCTGGTTCTCGCTTTCAGTGCGGTTCTGCTGCGTACGAAACACTTCCGTATAGAATGCGTGTTGCAGGGATTCTGGAACGCGTTCAGCGTAGCCCCAAATGGCATCGATTGATTCTCTGGTGACACTGTCAACGAATTGCCTCAGGGCGTCCTGCCCTAAATTGTCATTATTGGGAAATGCTCCACGGTTCACAAGATCGAACAATTTCTCAGGATTCTCTCGGAGTTGTTTGAGTGCCAGGCTGTCCTCCAGTGCTGTCCTTACTGGGCCATCCGGCATCTTTGCAGCCATCTCATGTAGCTGGGCGATTTCAGCGGGAAAAGTGCTGGCATCAATTCCATTTACCGCAGTAGAGATCACGTTTGGATCGACCATGTCGCCGAATCTGGTCAGGTAGTAGGACAGTGCGTTTGGACTCGAAGATGCATGGGAGAAGTTAATCACTGGAGCTTTCGTCGCATTCTCGAGGGTCGATTGAAGTAAGCGTTTGGTTTCAGCATCAGGTTTCAGATCCAGCCAATTTCTAAACGCATCAGGTGATCTCGATGACCATATGGAAAGCGCACCACTGACACTTTCGTTCTCAAACAGAGTTTCATCCATTCGCTCAAGCACGATGGACATGGGGTATCCTGACGCGATCCAGCCAGTGACTAATTCTTCAGTAGAAAAATAGTCCGTATGCTCATCGATCCAGGTGGCAGCAGCGTCTGGCCGTTGTTCAATCCATCGCTCCATGAGGTCGGTTTCTTCGAGTAATACGATGTCCTCCTGCCTTGCCAGTTTAATGGCCGACTCCGCATTCCATTCCGCTAGATGGCTGAGCAATTCTTTAATATAATAGGCATCGTCCTCATCACTATCAGCGTCGCGGTTTTTCAGTGCGAGTTCCCAGGCCGATTTGCTGTCCTGCTGAAACCAATTGTCAGTGATTTCACTAAGGAAATACTCCGGTTGGCTGTCAGAGTCGCTTCCCGATTTATTCTTCAGGGCGCTGAATACATTCTTGGCCATTTGCAGCGTCACTTCCAATGATCCAGCTAATAAATTCGAGTAGACCTCGTCTACGATTTCCTCTCTGCCGTTCGAATCTGAAACTTGATCGCTTAGGTGAATGAGCTGAATTGCCAATGATTCGGATTGGCTGACTCCAAGAGCCATTCCGCGAATAGCTGCTTTGCGACTGGGATGATTGCTGCGCGAGTTGCCGGGGATGGACGCAAATGCTTCAATCGCGGCAGCCGGATCCAGTTCTGCCATCCGTTGGAAGATTGCCTCATAGAGCCTTTCTGCCCGTTTTCCCCGAGGGAAGCTCAGGTTTGTTGTCTCGAACAACTCTGACACTTCATCAGCGTTCATGATTGCGAGTCTTTGCAGGAAAGCAGCCTTGCCTTCTGCGGTGTCACAGGCCGCAATGACCGACGCCCAATCGCTCACCTCAACCACTTCGGGAGCCGGTGGCGAAAGTGACTTGGACTGCGTGATGCTTGGTATTTCGGTGATGGAAGAATCGAAATCGAAAGCCGTTCCTAGATGGAACCCTATGGCAATAGTCAGGATCCCCGTGCCAGCACAGAGACCATGTGTTATCGCCTGCGATACTCTTTCCGCCATCGAAGTGGAACTTACGAAGGGCCTACCCCTTTGGAAAGTGCTTTCTCCATGGCAATATGAAAGATGCCGATTTCGGTGAATGGGGTGCCGACTTTCTCGTAGCCGAGCTTTTGATAGAAATCCAAAACGTCCTCGCGGGCGTGGAGAGTGAGGCGGGATGCATTGAGGTCTGTGGCAATGGTTTCGGCGAATTGCACTAGCTGCGATCCGATTCCCTGGCGCTGCCATTGGGGGGCGACGGCGACTTGTCGCATGCGCAGGGTGCCAGGCGTGGACGTGGACGTGGACACCGGTGTAAGCACCAGACAGGCGGCGAGTTCTCCCTTACTGTCAAATCCTGCCAGATGCGTGTCATCGAACTCAGCGGCTAATTCATCAGGCGTGAATTCTAATCCCAGTGGTGCCCGCAGCAGGCGATCGCGCAGCTGAACGGTCGCTGCGTAGGCGTCGCTCAGGTGCGCGATTTTTCGAAATTGAATGCGATTCTCTTCTGCCCTCATGGCAAACGAGTATGAAGGGGAGCCTTGGCTGTCAACGGGTAGAAGTGTTGTGCCGTGAAATACTTCATGTCCGTCTGACTTTATTGAAAGACACGGACGTCTGAAACTGTAACAATGATGATGAGATCAGGCGCCGGCAGCGTGTTGTCGCCAACTTACATCCTGCAACCCCTATGAAGAAGTTTCGAAGATTGATGTTGGCCTGTGCCGGAGTCGGACTGCTACTGCTAGCGCAGGATGCCGGATTCACACAGGATACCGTGGCGAAGAACCCGACACTGCACCTGGGAGATAGTGGATACTATTCTGGGGTCAGCCCTGTGGAAGTGCGGTTTCCTAGCAACATGGTAGGGCCGGATATGCTGGGGAATGAGAACGGTTCTCCTGTGCCGATTATTTTTGATCCGCCACTGGAGGGCACCTTTGTCTGGCGCAGTCAGCGCAGTGGCACGTTCGCACCAGCGAACGTTTTGCCATTGTCATCAATGTTCACGGTGAAGGTCGCGCCGGGCGTGAAAGATGCGGCAGGCGCAGAACTGGCGGAAGTGATCATAGGCGCGATTGAAACCGAACGCGCACGTGTCCTGGCCCAGCATCCTGCTTATTTTTCGCGCCATGAATTGCCCCGGCAGCTGGAGGTGTCACTCTTTTTCAATACGGAAATTGAGCTGAATTCAGCGCAGCGCAGCATTCGTTTTGTCGATAGCGAAGGCCTCATTGTGTTAGCCAATGTGCGCTATTTGCTGGGCGCGGATCTGCCGAATGATCGGCTGCCAGTAGGCAATCGCGAGCAGCAGTTTAAAAAGTTACGACCTGAGATTCAGGACGACACGGTGATCAAATCGGCACTGTCAGTGACGCCTTCGCTGCCACTGCCGGAAGGTGACAATTGGAAACTCGTATGGGATCCAATCGTAACCGAAGGCGGCAAGCTTACTGCTGCGAACGAGGGACGGCGATTAGGCAATGTGCCGTCGTTTCTGGTGGCGCATAATCGGTTCGTGCAGCGTTATGATGCTGACGACTACGTCAAGGTTTCGCTGAACAAGCGAATGAAAAAAGATATGACTGCCGAGCAATTAATGCGCTGGGTGGAAGTCATTCCAGAACCGAAGGATATGTCAGTGATCCTGAGCGATCGCAGTTTCCGGATCAATGGGAAATTTGCGAAGCAGACTTACCGGGTGAGCATCGCGCAGGGATTGCCAGCTGCCGATGGCACGCTGCTGAAACAGAAGCAATCAACCGAACATAAAGTGAAGGCGATGGCGCCGCACCTTTCGGTTCCCGCTTTCGGCGCATCGCAGTATAGCCACGGAGAGAAAACGTTCGAAGTCATTGCTGCAAACATATCGCAGTTGCGTGTGCGGGTGAAGCAAGTGGCACCGCGTGATGCGGCCCGAGCGATGGCAGCTTATCAACTCTACGATCCGAATCGCAGAATCGCTACCCGCTCGAAGAAAACAGCACAGGAACTTATGGACTCGGTGCCGTTCCAAGTTGTGCCTGGAAAGACAGTCTGTAATCAACTCTATACCTCAGGCGTAGAGATCGACCAGAGCGATCATTTTCTCATTAACTGGGAAGAATTGCTGGGAAAAAAGATTCCCTCTGCCCTGCTTTTTGTATCGATAGAAGGCACCGTGAAGCCGAGTGTCGAGTTGGCAAGCCAGTGGGCGAAAGGAACAATGGTCGCTCAGTCATTCCTGCAAATCACTGACATCGGACTGGCGTGGAAGCAGTCGAGTGACGATGTATTGGTTTACGCATTTTCTCAGCATACCGGGCGGCCGATGAAAAATGTGTCGCTGAGCCGTTACGACCCGGATGCTTCTGAAACTGGCAAACGAATCCGCACGGATGGCAACGGACTGGCCCGCATTCCGAAGGACGATGATGTGCACTGGCTGGTAGCGCAGAAGGGAAGAGATGCGCAGGCCGTGCGGTTCGGTTCCGAGTTGCCGCTGGTATCAATGTGGCAATTTGGGGTGCCGATGGAATGGCGCGGCTTGGATCGTCAGTATCGCGAAACGCAGATATTTACCGAGCGACCGCTCTACAAGCCGACCGACACCGTCTATCTGAAATGTATCTCACGCATGGTGCAGGGCACCGAAATTACTGTTCCGGAGCATCGCGATGCAAAGCTGAAATTGTATGATCCCGAAGGACGCTTGATTCTCACGCGAGATGTCACATTTTCCGAGCGTGGTTCATTCACGGGAACGGTCGAGCTTCCAGGACGGGATGCAGGGCTGGGCGCATATCGATTCGAATTGTCTTTTGTCGATCCAATCACGGAGACAGATGATGGTAACCGACGGCAGAATCAACGCACTTTTGATCACTACGTCTACGTGCAGGAATTCAAAGCCAACGCCTTTGCTGTGACGATGGGCGAAAGTGAGGGCGGCATCGATTCTGATGTTCACACGTTTCCATTATCGGCCCGCTACCTGATGGGCAAGGCACTGGCAAAATCAAAAGTAACCTGGTCAGCGACGATTCGCGATTCCGCATTCAGCAGTGACAAGTGGCGCGGCTTCCAATTTGGCGATGTCCGAGACGGTTGGGTCTATGTTGGTAATGAACAATACAAGGAATTCGAGGCGGTTACGAAGCGCGAAAAATCTCATTCGCTCAGTGGAAACGGTCAGCTGGATGATGCGGGGGCGGCGGTTATCAGCGTTCCCGTTGCGGAGCAGGAACAGTTCCCGTCACGGCGGAGTATTTCGGTGACCGCGTCGGTCACCGATATCAATCAGCAGACGATCTCGGGTTTTGCGGACAAAGTCGTCGAGAGTTCTGAGTTCTATCTTGGGATGCGAACTGAAAAATATGTGTTAGAGGTCGGGAAGTCAGGCGAAGTTGAGCTGGCAGCAGTTCTGTTGGACGGAACACTTGTCCCTGAGCCGACGAATGTTGAGATCAAAATCGAGAAGCTCAAGTGGAATTCGGTCAAGGTGGAAGGTGCTGGTGGTGCCATGACGGTAAAGAATTTTCTCACCGCGACAGAACTGCGTCGAGATGTGCGAATCCTGGATGCGGCGATCAAGAACATGGTGTCAATCACGCCAGATGCGCCTGGGACGTATGTAATGACGGTGAGCGCTGAAGACCAGCACGGTCGAAAGGTGGTATCGGCAATGACCATCACTGCCTATGGCGCAGGTGAGAGCTACTGGCACCAGCGCGATGGAATTCGAATTGAATTGCAGGCAGACAAGAAATCCTATCTGCCGGGCGAGGAAGCGAAGATCGTGGTGAAATCAGCTGTTCATGGCACAGCGTTAGTAACCGTAGAACGCGACTCAGTCAGGCAGCAATTTGTCACCGAAATCACCAGCGATGCTCAAGCGATCCCGATTAGAATCGAAGGACATGACACGCCCAACGTTTTTGTATCAGTGCTGCTGGTGCGCGGTGGCGAAGATTGCCCAAAGCAGTTTCAGCGACCCGAGTATCGGCTCGGCTACTGTGAGTTGACGGTGAAGAATGTTAGTGATGAGCTCAATGTGAACGTCGCTCGCGATGCTGACAGCTACCGTCCGGGAGCGCCTGTGACAGCCAGTGCCAGCGTGACAGATTCTGCTGGGCAGCCGGTGCCGAATGCCGAGGTCACGCTCTATGCTGTTGATCAGGGCGTGCTCGATTTAATGCCTTACAATCTTCCCAATCCGTTTGGCCATTTTCACCAGCCACAGCGTCTCGCAGTGCATGCGGGCTCATCGCTGTCCAGTCTGCTGGCCGAGAATCCGGACGACCGTGACTTTGGTAACAAAGGGATCATCATCGGTGGCGGCGGATTGATGGCCTTGCCAAAAGGTCAGATGCGTAAGAATTTTAAGGCGTGCGCCTATTGGAGTGGTGAGCTGATCACTGGTGCTGACGGCCGCGTAACGGTTGATTTTGCTGCTCCTGATAATTTGACGGAGTACCACTTGTTTGCAGTTGCCAGTGAAGGCGCTCAGAGATTTGGCGGTGGAGAGGCGAGCTTTCAGGTAAACAAGCCGATCATGATTGAGCCTGGTCTTCCGCGTTTTGCCAATGTTGGCGATCGCTTGATCGCCAAGGCTGTGGTGCATAACACCAGCACTCACAACGGCGAGTTCACAGTAGAGCTGAAATTGGATGATAAGGCTGATCATGCCGGAGCTGAACTGGAATCCGTGCGCGCTCGAAAAGTGTCGCTTGCTTCCGGGCAGTCGAGGACTCTCGATTTTCCCGTCGCAATAGTTGCTGTGGGTGAGGCAAAGTGGCAATGGCTGGTGGCCCCGGCCGTTGGTGGTGATGCTGCATTGGATGAGCTGGTAGATGCCGTGGAATCGCGATTTCAGGTCACCTGGCCCGTTCCCGAATTGCATGAATCGCACTACCAAGTCATCGATGGTCAAGTCGCTGCGCAGAACCTCCTGAGCAACGTGAATCCAGAGTTGCTGGAAGGGAATGGAACCATCGAGTTGACCGTTTCCGCGTCTCCGTTGATCAACGCTCAGGGCGCGATCGAGCAGGTGTTGCGTTACCCCTACGGATGCCTCGAACAGACGACGTCCTCCACATTGCCCTGGATTAGCCTGAAGGATCTGCACAGCGCCTTGCCGGGCCTGAATAAGTCTGATCAGGAGATAAGCAAAGCCATCGAAGCTGGATGCAAGCGCCTGCTGTCGATGCAGACCCGCAGCGGTGGCCTTAGCTATTGGCCCGGGAAGGGCGAACCAATGCTCTGGGGTAGCAGCTACGCAGGGATGGCGCTGGCGCTGGCACAAAAGGGAGGCGTCTCGTTACCGCAGGATCGCATTGACAGGCTCTGCGACTATTTGTCTTCCCAGCTTCGCAACGCAGCGGCCGATGACAACCAGCAAAGTCTAAATCATCGTTGTCTCGCTGCCTATACTCTTACACTCTTCAAAAAATCTGAGCCAGCGTATCATTCTATCCTGCACGCGAAATCTGAGCTGCTGTCGACATCAGGTCGCTGCTTTCTTGCGATGGCCATTCTGGAGGCCGATGGCTCACGGGCGAAAGTGAAGGAACTACTCGAGATGCCAGAGCCAGAGAAATCTCACCGACAATGGTATTACGACCCTGCTGCAGCAACGCAGCTCATGGCACACTGTCGCCTGAATGCTTCATCCGCAAACTTGACAGCGGCGCTGAAACGTCTGATCGGCGAGCGGTCATTGCGCGGCGACTGGCACAATACTTACCTGAATGGTTGGGGTCTGCTTGCATTGGCCGACTACACGCGAGTCGTCAGCAAAGACCACGCTGAATTAGAGATGAGCGCCTCATTTCAAAGTGAGACGAAAGAATTCAAGTTGAACGCGACGGACCAGCTCAGCGCGCGCACAACATTCTCGTTTGCCCGTGGCGATTCCCTTGACGCATTACGGCTCAATGCCACTGCGGATATTCCGATTTACACAGTGGTCGATGTGACAGCGCAGCCGCGTATTGTTTCGCAGATTGAACGGAGCAGCGGTGACTTTGTGATGCGACGAACGTATGAAGAACTGGCCCCGGATGGAACACGTTCGCCGCCGACGAGTCTTGAAGTCGGTGATCTTGTGCTGGTAAAACTGCAGGGCAAAGTGACGCCACAGTCGGAATACATCGTCGTCGATGATGCCTTGCCTTCCATTCTGGAGGCCATCAACCCGAACTTCGGATCACGCAAGGCAGCAGTAGATAAGCCTTCAGGAGGTCAACACCGCTGGTACAGCGACCACCAGGAACTGCGCGCTGAGAGGACGCTCTACTTTCGCAACTACATCTACGACGGTGGGAAGTTCACCATCGAGTATCTCGCAAGAGTAATCGCCGAAGGCACAGTGACTGCGCCGCCTGCCAAAGTGGAGGCCATGTACGATCCAGGCAAATTAGGACTCAGTGACTCGGTGATCATCACCTCAACGGGAGGTGGAGAGTCGAAATGAATCCAACGTTGTTTATGCGAAAAATATTACGAACGCGCCTGCGTCGTTGGATAGCTGGAATCCTGGCATTGATAATGATGGTCTGGGCCGCATGCTGGTATCTCGTGCCATTGGCTGTTTCGCTGCCATCAGATCTCGCCGATGCACCAGCTGCCGGAACGGAAATTGTCGATCGCGACGGTCGACCGCTGCGAAAAGTGCTCAACGCCGATGGCATGAGGGCAGGGGAGCGGATTGTGCTAGACGAAGTTCCACAACACTTTATCAATGCTACTCTGGCTGCGGAGGATGAGCGGTTCTGGTCTCATGGTGGCATTGATTTGATCGCGATCGTGCGGGCAATTCGCGATGGATTCAATGCGGGCCATGCGGTGTCGGGAGCATCAACGATCTCGCAGCAGTTGATCAAGATTTCCAGCCCAAGTCGAAAGCGACAACTGAGTGCCAAGCTCGCAGAATTCCTCGCCGCTCGAAAGTTGGAGATGTTCTGGTCCAAGAATGAGATCCTCACAGCTTATTTTGAGCGACTGGATTACGGCAATCTTCGTATTGGAGCGACTGAAGCTGCGCAAGGTTACTTTGCGAAGCCGCTCGCAGATTGCAGTCTTGCTGAGTGCGCACTGCTGGCTGGGCTGCCGCAGGCACCGTCGCGCCTGAATCCTTATCGTAATGTTAGTCGAAGTAAGAAACGGCAGGAATGGATATTGGGGCGCATGTTGACCGAAGGAATGATCGATCAGGCGCAGGCCACAGCAGCAGGAAAGGAGTCGCTGCGTCTGGTGAAAAATTTCGGAGCCTTTGATGCGCCGCATTTTGTGGATCAAGTGATGGCATCCGAATCAATTGCAGTGGCAAAAATTTGCACCACACTGGATCTGAAACTGCAACGTTTCTGTGAGGATTCGGTGGCGCGTCAGTTGCATCGACTGCGCACCCACAATGTCAGCAATGCAGCTGTCGTAGTGATTGAAAATTCCACGGGAGATGTGCAGGCCATGGTAGGATCCGCTGACTACGGTGCGAGAACCGGCGGACAGAACAATGGAGCAATGGCACTGCGTTCGCCAGGTTCTACATTGAAACCGTTCACGTATTTGATTGCTCTAGAGCGCGGAGATACGGCTGCCACGATTGTTGATGACATTCCAGTCGATTTCATGACGTCTACCGGAATCTATGCGCCGCAGAACTATGATCACCGTCATCACGGGCCGGTGTCCTATCGACGGGCGCTGGGAAATAGTCTCAATATTAGTGCCGTTCGCGTGCTCGATCGGATCGGTGGTGCGCGGGTCCTGATGAGCGCGTTGGCCGCCTGCGAAGTGACCACATTGACCGAGCCTGCCGAGCACTACGGTCTTGGACTGACGATTGGTAACGCTGAGGTGCGATTGTTAGAGTTGACCAATGCCTATGCCTGTCTGGCAAGACTGGGGGACTACCTGCCATGGCGATTGCGTCTGGATTCTCAGGTGGCGCAGCCGACACGTGTTTTCGACGCAGATGCCTGTTACATTTTGGCCGATATGCTCAGTGATCCGACTGCTCGAGCCGCCGCGTTCGGATCGGATTCTCTGCTAAATTTGTCCTTTCCTGTTGCCTGCAAGACGGGCACCAGCACCGACTATCGCGATAACTGGACTATCGGCTATTCTCCTGAGTTTACGGTGGGAGTCTGGGCCGGGAATTTCAATGGTGAGCCGATGATGGACGTGTCAGGTATCAGTGGCGCCGGGCCGATTTTTCGCGACATCATGGAGCATCTGAATGAAGTGGCGCCGTTCACCTGGTATGCATCTCCTCCGACAATTGCTGAGTGCGCGGTCGATCCTGCGACAGGCCTCCCGCCGGGAGCGGGCATCGCGATTCCCAGGCAACTAGTACGCGAAAAATTCCGCGATTGGAACTTGCCTCAGCCAGATGCGATGCTCTATGACCCGAGCGGGCGTGTCCTTTTGCCAGCGCGCTATGCCCAATGGCTGCGTGGCTCTGAAAACTGGCTTGGCGAGACCGCTGCGCTTGCTCCGCAGAAGGCGATTGCCAGTGGCGGGCAGGAATTTCAGATCGTATCACCACTTCCAGGCACTGTTGTCTACCTCGATCCCGATCTGCCGAACCGAGGGGCTCACTTTCCGCTGCTCACTACGGGAAGTGTGGAGACCCTGCAGTGGGCAAGTCCGACACTTGCGGTGGATCGGACGTCGTTCGGTCAGCATCATGCGATCCTGGCTGAGGGAAAACATTCACTTGTGGCAGTCGATCCTGACACTGGCACCAGCCGTGAAACTTGGGTGGAAGTGCGTGAACTCTAGTTTCGGGAAGATGTTGGGTCGGCTCCACTGCAATCTTCTCCATGCTGGGCTTTGTCTTGCACGTGGCGCACGAGTTTCTTCACCTTGTGGGCACGGCTTACATTCGTGAAAGCAACGTCCACTGCTTCGCCGCCTGCACTGGCGAATTCAACGGTTCCGACACCGAGTAAACCGATGAGTCCACGCGTTTTTACATTGATGGCGCGAATGTCTTCGATGCGGACTTCCTTCGAACTTTTTGAGAAGATGCCTTCAATGACTTCGACCCGCAGTGGCGTGACAAAGTAGTCGCGGCTAGATCGATCGATGAGCACGTAGATCAGAATCAGCGAAGTGATCAGCCAGCTGGCGAGACCAAAGTATCCAGTATAGCTGCTGCCGTAATATCCGCCGACGGCGACGGCTGCCCCGAGCGCCAGGCTGCGCCAGTAGGTGAGAAGCGAAGGATGGCCAAAGTAGAGCGGTGACTGCAGTTTGGGCTTTTTTGACTGTGGGTTCTTCCGTGCTGGTGCTGGAGTTGCGCTTGCCTCGGGCACGGCGCGGCGCTTTTTTGGCGCAGCTGGTTTGCTGTCACCGGCGACAATTTGAAAAACGTCGCCGATGCGCCGTGCCTTTCCGTTCTCGCTGTCGATGCAATCATCGTCCGGGGAGAGGTCGCCCAGATCAAGCGAGTCGAGCACTTCCTCTTCCGTCAGCGGGCCTTCCTTTTTGCCATGCCGCAGAATGTAGAACTGGCGACTCATGATTATTTCAGATCAGGCGCAGCTTTGTTCGTTGGTGGCGTCTGCATCATCAGGATCTGGCACCGGTGGCAACAAATCTTCGCGCATCAGGAACGTTTTCACATTCAACACTGCCAGTTCCTCCTGACTCATCGACAGAACCAGCGCAATAAATGGCGTCAACCGATCGACTTCGGCAACTGCCGAATGCACCAGGCTGGCAACGATCTGCGGATCGAGCTCATTGCGACCAAAGACGTTGGTGGCACGAAACAAAATGGCCCCCGTATCCCAGAGAAGTTCAAAATTTCCCAGGGTCAGTTCCTCATTCGTGCGCATCAGAATTTCCGCCACGATCCCCACCCGCGAGGCCAGCACCTTGTTCGAAAGATGCGCTCCAATCGAGACCGCTCCAATCTCTGCGAATGCTTGCGCATGCACCCGCACCCGCGTGTGATGCGCCTCAAAATCCGCCTCGATCACCTCTCGGTTCTCGACACTACGAAATTGCCACCCCGCTTGGCGGAATGTGTCTTCAAGTGCAGTCAGTAATTCGCTCATATTCGGATCGGACAGCGAGGACACCTGTCCTCTTAGTGAATTAGTAGAGCAGAGTCGAGGGATCGTCCAGAACTACGAGGCACTGCGTAATCTGAGGAGCGCGTCCGGCTCGACGGCGCTTTTTCACACTATTCGCGTTTGATTACCAGCGAGTGCCGCCAGGGCAATGCAGAGTTTTTCGAAAGGATCGTACTTGGGCTTCAAGGTTGCCAGGGCACCTGTCCGGCTACTTGAATATGATCCATCAACAGGCGTGTGAGTTCGTTGGCGACCTCGCCTTTGGCTGGCATCGGATTCTTTTCCAGGGGATCGGCTTCCAGATCGACTAGCTGCATGGGCTCGAAGGGATTGCTCTGCTGGAGTTTCCATTTGCCACGGCGGATGGCGTAGTAAGCGCGGCCCTGGTAGTGGCGGTTGCCTTCGCGGCGCACCCAGATGAGGGGGCGTTCGGGGTTTCCTTTTTCTCCCTGGAGCCAGATGGGAGCAAGGCTTTGGCCATCGATGGAATGAGTGACGGGAACGCCAGCGATTTCGCACAGAGTCGGAAGGAAGTCCATGGTCATGCCGAGTTCGGTAGAGCGTTGGACGGGGATTTTTCCAGGCCAGACGGCACACGTTGGAACGCGAATGCCTCCCTCCCAGTGCTCTTGCTTGCCCCCGCGCAGTTCTCCATTCGATGCGGCATGTGGGATGGAACCGCCATTGTCGGAGGTGAAGATGATGAGCGTGTCGTTTTCGATGCCTTCGTCCTTGATGGTGGTAAGCACCGTGCCGATGCCGGCATCCATGTGTTCGACAAAGGCGACGTTGGTGGCGCGTTTGAGGCTGAGACTGGGTTCGCGTGCCTGGACTTTCTCGATCCATTCTTTGGGCGGTTGGATCGGAAAGTGTGGCGCATTGTAGGCAAGGTAGAGGAAAAACGGTGCAGCATCCGTTTTGTCTGCTGCTTGTTCGGAAATGTAGTCGGCTGCCCACTGCGAGAAGAGGTCGGTGGCATGGCCTTCCGGATCGATTTCTTCGGTGTTCTTGCGCATCCAGTTCACATCGCCTCTGCGATGCGTCCAGTAGTCGTCCATCATGTCGCCGAGAAAGCCGTGGAAAAAGTCGAACCCGCGTTCAGTGGGAATGTTAGGTGGTTTAAATCCCAGGTGCCACTTGCCGACCATGGCGGTGTGGTAGCCGCCTTTTTTGAGCATTTGCGGCAAGGTCGTGGCTTTAGGATCGAGGTATCCCCAGCTGTCCTGCTGCCACTGGCGCACAACGCCGGGGACTCCTGCCTTGTCCGGGTAGAGGCCCGTCATCAGGGACGCGCGTGTGGGGGAACAGACGGTGCAATTTGCATAAAACTGATCGAAGCGCATTCCGCTCGCCATCAGGCTGTCGAGATGAGGTGTGCGGGCTTGCTTTGCTCCGTAGCATCCAAGGTCACCGTAGCCGAGGTCGTCGACAAGAATGAGGAGGACATTGGGTTTGTCGGCCGCGGCCGTGAGCAGGGACACGGCAGTGGCCAGAAGAAATGTAAGTGAGGCGAGATGCGTCTTCATTGTATGGAAAAGGCTTGTTGGTTGGTCGATGGAATGCAAGCAAATGCCTCTTCTTTATCGTTCGAGGTTCGATACAGTTCAGCTTTTTTTATCACCAGAATTGAGGTAATCTGCACCTGTCTTGCCTATCCGTTCAAACGCTCATCCGCTGCCTCGCTATTCCCTCCTGCTAGTTTTGCTTGCGGCCATTGTTGCCCATGGATTCAGCCTCCGGGCGCAATTCTACATGGACGACGTCATGCACATTGTGGGCAGCGGGCGCGTGGCCGATGGCGACGGATTGTTCTCCTGGCGACGATTTTTGCCTTACCTGGCCTATTTTGGAATCTACAAATTCGCAGGATTCTCACCCATTGCGTTTCATATGTTGAACCTTCTGATTCACTTGGGAATGTCGGCTCTGGTGCTGTGGTCAATGCGGGATTTCGAGCGGTTTCTTTCGCGGGAGACAGGCGATAGTGGCGGAGCGTTCTCTCTTATGGTAGCGCTTCTCTTTGCCTGTCATCCACTGGGAAGCGAGCCGGTGAATTACGCGCGCTGCACTCCTATTCTGCTCGTGGGGATGTTCAGTTACCTGGCGGCGTGGGCAACTCTGCGCTGCTATTGCTTTCCTGAAAGGCGTGGTGCTAACATCGCCCTGGTGGCGGTCGGGGTGACGGGTGCCACCTTTAGTAAAGAGCCAGGACTGATCCACGCGCTGGGAAGTGTCGCGCTGGTCATGTGGTTCTGTCGTGGACTGTCGGCGAGCAAAGTGACAGAGCGTCGCAAGTTTGTCATTGCGGGGTTAGTGGGCGGCGCACTGGTAATTGTTCCTGCGGCAATTCTTGGGAAAGTCGCGATTGATGCCATCGGCAAGCCGGAGTTTCTCAATCATACTCTGACACAGTGTCGCGTTTTCTGGATGTATGTGCAGCGGATGATTCTGCCAGTCGATCTTTCGGTTGATCACTATGTCATGTGGACAAATTCCTGGCAAGACTGGTCTGCGATCGCGGGCTTGATCGGCATCCTGGCGGTCGTTGGCGGCGCGCTCTTCCGGGGAAGGGGACATCGGCTTGTGCGCCTGGCGGTTGTCCTGGCCGCATTTCACCTGTTGCTGAGGATGGGGTATGTGATCGGCCACGAAATGATGGTGGAGTATCGCACGTATCCTTCATTGCCGTGGGTGGCGGTCGCTATTGCGAGCCTGCTTTTCTGGATCGGGAGGAAGGTCACATTTAAGCCGGTGATTTTGCGTGTCTGTGCAGTATCGATTGTTTTATGCTTGTGTCTGCTGTCGGTTGCGCGTTCGACACTTTGGTCGAAGCCATCGGCATTAGCCCGCGATGCATTACGTCAGTATCCCGATAACAACCGCGCAAGGGCGGCGCTGATGCGGCAATTGCTACTGCTTGAACGATTTGATCTGGTCGCTGCAGAGCATAGTTTCGTGTTGGCAAGTGTCGGGAAAATGGCTGCCCTCAATCAATCGGACAATGCGGTGCGCCGCTACGATCCAGATCGCCTCATTGGCGACTGGACTTCTGCAGAAACATCGTATGCTCCCGCTCTGGCGAGTTTGCAGGGAGTGGAGGCAGCGATCGCCCATCTTGATCGCACTATCGACACTTTGGGCGGGAACAACGAGGATGTGGCTTTTATTGATTTTACGAGCGCACTGCAGGATTTGATCGAAATTCGTGAACGTCTACGTGAGTTTGACGATCACCCGTAAGTTGCGTTAAGGGGTGAACGATGAACTGGTGCCGCCTTCATTGATGACCCTGATCGGCGAAGACCCGCCAGCTGGAACCGTAACGTCCAGTCGATCATTTCTGGAATTCCAGTTGCGCACGTCAATGCCGTCCCCGCTGGCGACTCCGCCATCGATTACAGTTGTGGCGTCCGAACCAAAGCGGACAGTTGATTGCCCTTCGGTGAATCCAGTGCCGTAGATGGAAGTGAAGCGTCCACGTCCACCGTTGATCGAGCCAACGGTCGGCACAATTTGCAGCAGCTTTCCGCCAGCTCCATTTAAGATGACGGCCACTCCGGTTCTGGCTTCGGCTGGGACGATAAAGCTCAGGCTTGTTCCGTCATTTGAAACACTTGCCGGAGCAATAGTGGTAACGTAAGGGGTTCCAAACTGATCCATTGCTTCGAGAGTGACCATCGTTGAACCGGTTGTTAATCCGCTGCCGCGGAGCTCAACGTTCTGTCCGACTACCGCCGATGCTTCAGAGGAGATGGCAGGTGTTCCCGTAGGTGCAGAGGCTATCACATCCGTTACATTCGTGATCTTGCCAGAGGAGCCGCCGGTAGTAATGACTTCATAGGGCAGATTGGCATTTGCTGGAGCCGTGACATCCAGCCGATCATTTTTGGAGTTCCAGTCGCGCACGTCAATGCCATCATTCGATGTGACGCCAGAATCGGCGACGAGAACATTTTCTGAGCCGAACCTGACAGTTGTCGCTCCTTCTACAAAGCCTCCTCCGTAGATCGCAGTGAATCGCCCGCGTCCACCGGATATTGACGTGATGGTTGGAACCACTTGGAGTGGGAATCCGCTCCCTCCATTCAGGATAGCCGCAATGCCAGAACGTGCGGCTTTAGGAACGGTGAATTCCAGAGACGTTCCGTTCGCTGTAATGGTGTCTGGATCCACTGTGATGATATAGGCTGTTCCAAATTGATCCATGGCCTCGAGAGTTACCTTCGTTTCCCCTTCGGCGAATCCAACGCCTTGAAGTCGCACCATCTGATCGATGTTTGCAGATGCCTCTGCCGCATCGAATGGTGTCCCAGTCGATGCCGTGGCAATGACCATTGAAACATCCGTTGCCCGTCCCGAACTTCCACCTTCCGTGATGATTTGATAAGGGAGTTGAGCACCTGCTGGGATGCCAACATCGAGCCGATCATTTTGAGAATTCCAGTTGCGGACATCGATGCCATCGTTGGATGAGGTGCCACGATCGATCACGGCAGCATCTGGGCCAAATCGAGCGGTTGTTGCACCCTCGATAAAGCCCGTGCCAAAGATAGCTGTGCTAC
This sequence comes from Verrucomicrobiales bacterium, assembly GCA_051270635.1. Classification (GTDB taxonomy): domain Bacteria; phylum Verrucomicrobiota; class Verrucomicrobiia; order Verrucomicrobiales; family DEV007; genus JAGROY01. The sequence continues at coordinate 17,839 of JBNMNB010000090.1, forward strand.
GTCCCGGGCCGCCATCGATTGAAGTGATCGTCGGAACAATCTGGAGTCTTAGAGGGCTTCCTCCTGGTAACGTGATCAGGCCTGTGCAGGCATTGAGTGGAACGACGACTTCTGCCCGTCTGCCATTTTCCGTAATATTCTCAACAGCGAGATCGACGCTGCGTTTGGAGCCAAATTGGTCGCGGGTAGGAAATGTGACCGTATCATTGGCGGCAAAGCCGGAACTTGCGATCGTCACACGTTGACCAGCATTCGCTGATGGCTGAAACCGATCGGCGGGCGTGCCCTTTGCCGCAACCATCGTCAGTTCACCGATCTCAAAGGAGGTCGCGAATGCCTCCAGCGGATTGCCTGCCAGATCCGTTACCCCGTCTACGCTCAATCGATAGAAGGCATCGGGCAGCGTAGGATTGAAGCGAACGATCGCTGTCTGGCCATCGGGTTGCAGCGAAAGTTTGCCAGAGTTCACAATGCTGTCATCGGCCGTGCCAAATATTTGGTCAGGGCCGGCATTGGTAACACGAATTGTTCCCGTGTTCACTGATAGAGGATCGACCGCTTCACTGAATCCGATGATTACTGCATCCGCTCCTCCGCGGAATGCTCCATCTTCCGGGCTGATGCGAGTGGTGCGCGGCGGTGTCGCATCGGGCACAAGTGTGAGTGTTAGTGTCAGGCTGTCGGTGAAATTGCCTGCAGTGTCGGTCGCACGTGCACGGATATCGATTGCTCCTGCCCCTTCTGAAATCAGTGGTGTCAGAATTCGGAACTCGAATGGATAGTTGCCGTCCGTCGCGATGCGTGTGTCGTCGAGAAAAAGTTGGACATTGCGCACCTCGACATCATCGGTGACTGCCGTTGAGACACGCATCCACTGGCCTTCCTCAGCGCGGTTCTCCGCAAAATTCGTGGAAATTGAAATAGTGGGGGGCACCGTGCTTCGGTCTGGTTCCAGGTAGCGGACGGCTTGCAGTCCGGCGCTGTGGTCAGCAACATAGGCGATGCCATTGTAAAGCGAGATCGCTCGAGCTACACCGGGGGTCACCAGTTCCGCGAGAAATGCCTGAGTCAGCGCTGGATCGCTGACGTTATAAGTAGAGATATTGTGAGGGCCATCAAATGCCTGATTCGGGCTGAGAGCGGCGATGCCCGTTCCTGATCCATTGGTAACGATTTGTTTCCAGCCAAACTGCGGTGTAACGGTGGCCGTTATCAACTGAGGATCGAGCGAACTGCTGATATCAAAGGTGTCGTAGCCCCGGCGGTGAGTGACGTAGGCGACCCCGTCTGAGCTGACAAAAAGGCGTTTGCGTCCAATATTGCTATTGGCGCTGCCTCCTGATTCTACGGAACCAAAGACGGTCAAATCTTCCAGATGCAAGATGAAAAGCTGCGCTGCTGTGAGGACGTAAAGCGCATCGCCGACACCACGAATGTCATGAACACTTGCCCCAAAGCTAGCGGCTTCAAGGATAGCGCCCGATTCCAGATCAACTGCGACGAGATCACCGCTGGTAAGGCCGACAAAGCAGGTGCCGCCCACAATCTCCACGCTTATCGTGCTCGCTCCCAACATGACTTGTTGCGTTACTCTTGCCGCAGGAGGATCGACAAGGTCAACAATCGCCAGGCCTTGTGAGTCGTCTGCGATCGCTGCATAACGTGCTGACAGCGCTACCGCAGTGGCGTTACCCGATGTTTCAACCTGAGCGACGATCGTCGGATTCATACCGTTGAAGACATTGAAGATGGTGACACCCGCGTCTCCATCAGCGACAGCTATTAGATCGTCAAAAGCCGCGATATCCGTTGCCGTGCCCGGAGTGTCTGCCGAAGCGATAAGACCCGCGCCATTGGGAACATTGTCCAACGGATTAGTGCCCTGCGAGCCTTCAGCGAAATCGTTAACTCCATCGTTGTCGCTGTCCTTGTTGTTGGGATCAGTGCCCAGCACAAACTCGACGACGTCCGCAAGTCCATCGCCGTCGGTATCGGTGAGTCCGCTGGCGTCATTCAATGGAAGAGACGGCAGATTCGTGACAGCGCCATTTGCGCCGGTACGTCCTTGGGCAGCGCCATACGAATTCGCGGCCGGATCCCACTGTGCAAAGAAGTAGTCCGAGTCAGCGGCCGCATTGCGACGAAATGTTCCAGAGGCATCGGTGGAACCCCGTTGAGCAACTCCGTTGATCTCGACGACGTAGTATACTTGTTTGCTGAGCGGTGTACCATTCTCGACCATCGCGGCGGCAGTGAGTGCCTGGAGTTCCAAGAGGTCGTGATGCATCTGAGTTGCGCGTTCAATTTGCAGAGGGAAATCGATCAACTCCGCTAACTCCATCAGGCGATCCAACTCGTCTTGTATCGACTCCAACGCTGGAGTGAGTGCCGCGATCTCTTCCTCCGTCAGGTAACGGTCGAAATCATCGTCTCCGTCCCGCAGTTGTAGCGGATTGGTCGGCTTTGGCCAATCGTTGGCGATGAGCGTAACTGCGTCGATCAGAGCACAGGTCGCGGCCACTTTGAAGTCGTCGAAAGCATCTTTAATGCGATCGGATCCTTTGAGAAACATCGCCAGCGCAAACTTGGTTTCCTTGATGCGAACACAAAGATCTTGAGTCCTCTTCGTTGGCCGACACTGTGCGGGCTGGTTCTGATCAAGATCGACAAAGGCGCAGAAACTGTCAGCGATTCCAACGGCATTCTGTGCGCAATTGAGCGCATCCAGGAATTTGTTCACTGGGTTTCCGCCTTTATCGAGACAATCTGCGACGCTGGTCATAATTCCCTTCAAATTGCTGATCGCAGTGAGGCTCAGTTGAGTTCTTTTAAAGGTTGGCTCATTCCCTGAATCGTCGACCATCTTCTTGATCGTAAATCCCATATCAACCACTGCAGTAGTGACGCCAATGCCACACTTGTACGCATCACACACTCCGAGCAGTCTCGCGCCGCAGGCGACCACCTCCTTCGTAATGCTCCATACGAGCTCCAGCGCATTGTAGTTGGTGGCATTTTTACAGCCGGGTTGATTCTCTGGTTTTCCCGATGGCTTCCTGCCGCGCAATTCGCAGCCCGGCTGGGTGCCGTGCCATCCCGGTGCGAGCACACCCACTCCAAGGTCTGTGCACACGAGTTTGCCATCCGCGGAGACGGTCATCGAACCGGCAATCTCAAAGCGTCCCGTATCGTGATTGAAGCTCCACAACGCGCTTTTAGTTCCAGCTGGGAGAGGAATGCCAGTCGCGGGATCTGGTAAGTTGGGAAAGCAGAGTGGGGCGGGTGTATCAAAGTTGGTGGCGCCATCAGTCTGAACGGTGATCACCAATGGAAAATCGAGCCCTTCCGGAAGCGTGCCGGGGAGTCGGTACGGGCTCACTGGAGCTATGCCGACCATTCCGCCGCGAGAGCCATCGTCAGAGAACAGTGCGTTCGCCGGAACCGTGACGCCTTCGAACTCCGGGAAGTCGACCATTACAGCATCAGGGAAGGTGACAGGGAAAAGTTGCCCATGCCGTCGGTTGTTGCAGATAGGGCGTCTTCCTGGCCATCGACGGTGATGCGCACGCCCGTCAGCGGGACGTTGACGAATTCTATCCCTTCAGCGGTGGATCGAGGTTCTGATGCGAAGACTCGTCCCGAGACTGACGTGCCTGCCAATACTGTGAGGCCGAGAGTATCAAAGTCGATGGTGGCAGTGCCACCCGGAGTGCCGTCTCCATTGACATCTGGAGAATAGGTGTCGTCTCCCTTGAGCGATTCCGCATTGAGTGTCATTCGCACCCGGCTACCGCTCGGTAATAGGTCGGGATAGAACACTGTTAGTGTCTTCCGATTTGCTGAAATATTAGTGCGGATACGAATCTCTTTCCCGGCAAACTGAGCAGAAATAGACGCGTCCAGATCTGCGCTGTCGTTTAGCGGGCTCGAAAAACGCAGTATCGTTTCGCGAGTGATGGCAACGCCTGCCTCACCGTCGGAAGGTGAGCTGCTGTTCAACTCTGGCCAGGGGCTTTCGGGAAGATTGGCATCCTCGAGGATTGGTTGACGGATCGCCTCGACGTCGGTGGAGTTGATCAAGCCATCTTGATTGATGTCAGCAGATGTCAGCAGATGGCAGTTGAGCAGCGGTTGGTGGAATTGGATTGAGTCTAGCGTTCAGCAGCGCAATATCCAGAATCGTGGAGCGCCCATCTCCGTCCAAATCGCCAAGCGGCCCAGCGGATGCGGAGAACAGGAAAACGTGAGTGAGAAGTGCCCCCCCCCCAGAGAGCAATGTAATGCGATGTCTGTTTCATGTGGACTAGCAGGAATAGTGCGATTTAGAGTAGCTTAATGGCGCGGAACCAGCGTGTGCCGGTAGCGGCTGGTGCGGGAGCTGCAAATTCAAGAATGCCATCAGCTTCAACGGTAAAGTTCCCGACTGACTGCCAATCGTTGAGATCTGACGAACTCTCGATGCGGAAGCTCGTGCCCTCTTCGTCGGAGAAAGAAAACGCAAATTCATCTGCTGCTCGATCAAATTGCACCGTCGAAATCTGCAGGGGAGAGCCGGCCAGGCCACGTGATACCTTGACCTCTCCAGCCGTGACGTCGTCGGGCAGGACGGGATCGCCCGCTGCATTGGCGACAATAAGGTCGATAATTCTAATGGTAAAGTTCGCAGCAGTTGCATCAGCTGCGATGGAAAACGGAATCTGTAAGGCGACTCCATCGCCGATGCTGGAGCCCTGAAGGGAATCGACAACAATGCGCTGCCGTTTGAAGGTAAGCAGTTTTGTTGAAACGGTATGACTGGGGGAAAGCGCACTGCCTGCCGTGGCCGGTTTCATTTCGACCCCAGCTCCTTCGTATTGAATCTCGCATTGAAATCCTACGGGCTCTGAGCCTGAGCTGATCCTTAGCGGTAACACTATTTCCGTTCCAGCCGCGGTCGTAGTGACGCCAAGATCGAATACCGTCTGCCCGGATAATTGGAGAAAGGGCGCCAAAAATGCCCATGCTGTTATACAGCGGATGAAGAAATGCAATACGGTGGTCATCTGGGTGCTTTGTAAGGATTTCAGTTACTCATGGAGTGCCTCTACGCCGAGTAGTCAGCGTGCCCTGACTTTAAGTCTGGCAAAGGTGTCGTTTTTTTGGCGATAGGGCGTATATTCCCCACTGAAATTGATTTATCGATCAGATCACAATGAGACTACCTACCATCTTGCAGCATTTCGTACATGGCAGCCGAATGAAAGCTCTTAGCGGCTTTTTTTACGGCCTCTTCTTATTTGCGGGGACGCTTGCATTCAGCCAGGCTCAGCAACAGGACTACAATACGGATCCATTTCGCCAGCTTGAGGAGTTACTGCCCACAGCGAATGAGTTCAGGGCTGCTTCGGGAGCACCGGGCCATGCTTACTGGCAGCAGCGAGCGGATTATCACATCAAGATTCGGTTGGACGACGAGAATCAGCGCCTTGAGGGGGAGGAGAGCGTCACTTATCACAATCAGTCGCCATTGGCGCTGAAGTATGTTTGGTTCCAGTTGGATCAGAATCGATTTCATCCCGATTCCGATGACCATATTACCAAAGATGCGTCATCTTTTGGTGGTAAGATCTCATTCAAGCACCTTGCTGGGATGCTGGATCGGCAGGAGTTTCAAGGTGGCTACGAGATCTCAAAAGTAGCGGATGGTGAAGGTAATCCACTGCGGCATAAAATCGTGAAAACGATGATGCGGATTGACCTGCCGGAGCCGCTTGAGCCGGGTGCTCAGACGACCTTTCAGATTGCCTGGAGCCACAACATTGTGGATGCCAGGAAAATTCGTGCGCGTGGAGGCTATGAGTTCTTTAAAGACGACGGTAACTACGTCTATGAGATGGCCCAGTGGTATCCGCGTGTGGCGTCTTACACCGATGTCAATGGCTGGCATCACAAACAATTTCTGGGCAAAGGTGAATTCACACTCGAGTTCGGCGACTTTGAAGTGGAGATCACGGCACCTGATGATCACATCGTAGCTTCGACTGGTGAGCTGCAGAATCCCGGAAATGTTCTAACAGATGAACAACGCAAACGGCTACTTGATGCAGAGACTGCGGATGCTCCCCTATTTATAGTGACGCCGGAAGAGGCGACGGCGAACGAGTCCACTGATCCATCGGGAACCAAGACCTGGGTATTTAAAGCAGAGAACGTGCGTGACTTTGCCTGGGCGTCTTCGCGTAAGTTTATCTGGGATGCCGTATTGCATGAAGAGGGCGGCAATCGTGCCTGGGCGATGTCCTATTACCCAAAGGAAGCGGAGCCTCTGTGGAGCAAGTATTCGACGCAATCGATCGTCCACACTTTGAATGTTTATTCCCGATACACGTTCGACTACCCTTATCCCGTTGCCATTTCAGTGAATGGACCGATTTATGGGATGGAGTATCCCATGATCTGCTTCAACGGACCACGTCCGGAGAAAGATGGCACTTACTCGGAGCGCACCAAGTATGGGTTGATCTCAGTAGTGATCCATGAAGTCGGGCACAATTATTTTCCAATGATCGTGAATTCAGACGAACGACAGTGGACGTGGATGGACGAAGGATTGAACACTTTTCTCCAGTTTCTGGCGGAGCAGGAGTGGGAGGACGAGTATCCGTCTCGCCGTGGCAGTCCGCGCCACATTACCAGCTACATGGGCGGAGGTGGGCAGCGACCCATCATGACGAATTCAGAATCCATTCTGCAATTCGGAAACAATGCTTACGGCAAGCCAGCCACCGCGTTGAATGTCCTCAGAGAAACTGTCATGGGCAGGGAATTGTTTGATTTTGCGTTTCGCGAGTATGCACAGCGCTGGATGTTCAAGCGGCCGCAACCAGCGGACTTTTTTAGAACCATGGAAGATGCCTCAGGCCTGGATCTCGATTGGTTCTGGCGCGGATGGTTCTACACCACGAAGCGGACGGATCAGTCGATCGGTAAGGTGCGCTGGTTCGAAATTGATACCCGCGATCCAGATATTGAGAAGCCCTTGAAAGAAAAGGACAGAGACGAACGGGCCGCCACTGACCTTTCGACTCAGCGCAATGCCGATGTGCCGAAGTATGCAAATGCAGTTCCGGCATTGAAGGATTTCTACAATTCTTTCGATGAATTGGACGTCACCGCTAAAGACCGAGAGGACTACGCGAAATTCCTCGAGGACCTGGAAGACAGCGACAAGGAGATGCTCAAATCAACACTGAATTTTTACGCAATTGAGATCGTCAACAACAGTGGATTGGTTATGCCCGTCATTTTCGATGTGTTCTTTGACAATGACACCAGGCAACAGGTGCGCCTGCCGGCAGAAGTCTGGCGCCAGAACCATCAGCGGTTCTCAAAACTCATCGTAAGCGAGCATGAGATCGAGCGCATCGTGCTCGACCCTCATGAAGAAACTGCCGACGTCAACATGAGCAACAATTACTGGCCCAGCCGCCCGGCAAAGTCGCGTTTCCAGTTGTTCAAGGACAAGGACGGAGGCGAAAGCCCAATGCGAACCGCTAAGGAGCTGAAGGAAAAAGAGGCAAAAGAGAAGGAGCATAAGGCGGAGGCACCTGCAGAGGATGCGGAGAAGAAAGAAGAAAAAGCCGAGAAAAAACAAGCGGCTGAGAAGAAATCCGAAAAATCCGAGACGCCGGCTCCTGATGCGAAAGAGAAGCGGCGGAAATCCAAAGAAGCGAAGGCAAAGAAACGTAAGAAGCAGCAGCGCGAAATCAAGGGCGCAGAGGCGAAGCAAGAGCCCAAGGAATCCTGATCACTTTTCGCTTGATTACTTGACCGCCTCAAGCAGGTCTTTGAGCGTGTGATCGGCCTCCAGTGGATGCCTCAGACGGAATTCGTTGTTCACTGTGTACTGGTTGCGGCGCCCGTTCTTTGAGCGGGTGATGACGCCGGAGTTCTCGAGGTCAGTTAGTATGCGCTGAACGGAGCGCTCGGTTACACCTACCTGCAGTGACAGGTTGCGCACGGTCATGGCCGGGTCGCGGGCCAGGGAAACCAGGATGTGCGTGTGATTCGTTAGAAACGTCCACCCGGAAAAGCCGTCTGCCTCCGGTGTCGATTTCTTAGCGGTGAGATTTTTCTGCGTGCTTTTCTGTTGCATGACATTTGTGGCATGTTATAGGTGTCATGGTTGAAATGACGTGAAACGAATATCGACACTTATACAGCATTTTTGCTGAGTCGAATCAAGCATGAATCTAGAAATCGCCGGATGGCAACGAGTCATTCGTTGTAACACCGGTACCCTCTGAGCAGCCATGAAGACAAAAGAATTTAAAAAATGATCCGCCTGCTTGTTGAAATCGAGGCCGATTCAAGTCCTTTGATCAGCTGTTTTGTGAATCTGGATGCACCAGCCAGTGGGTATTTGTCGGGAATTGAGCTCAAAGGTCGGCTTGCATCGAAGCGCCTGGGAGGCCCGCGATCAGCGCAATGTGTCGAATCGCTGCGTAAGGTGCAGAATTACTTGAAGCAGCCATTGAGCCCGGGCTCACGCAGTGTTGCTCTTTCAACGCGAATGTCCTGAATTAAATGAACGCCTGATTCTATTACTATGGATTTACTGCTACAAAATTTAGTTTCTCCTATCGTTCTCGCATTTTTGCTGGGCATGATTGCCCGCTGGGTGAAGAGTGATTTGGAGATCCCCGATGCTCTTTATCAGGGATTGTCGATCTATCTCTTGCTTGCCATTGGCTTGAAAGGAGGTGTGGCGCTGTCGCAGACTACACTCAACGTGCTGGTATTGCCTGTGCTGGTGACACTTATTCTGGGAGTGGTGACACCCATTTCGGCGTTCTTTATTCTGAAGTCTCTGGGACGATTAAATCGCACGGATGCGGCGGCAACTGCGGCACACTATGGTTCTGTATCAGCAGTGACATTTCTGGCTGCGACGGAGGCCACGCGGCTTGCCGGTTATGAGGCAGAAGGATTCCTGCCAGCATTGGTAGCCATGTTAGAGGTTCCTGGAATCATCGTAGGCTTGTTGCTTGCCCGTCAAAAGCGTCCGGGAGGGATCAAAGCTGCGGTGCATGAAGTGGTGGCCGGAAAGAGCATTTTTCTTCTCGTGGGAGGAATGGTGATCGGGGTTCTGTGCGGTGCTGAGAAAATGCAATCGGTCGCGCCGTTTTTCTTCGATCCGTTCAAGGGAGTCCTCTGTGTGTTTCTGCTTGAACTGGGAATGGTAGCGGCGCGGAGAATGGCAGATTTTCGTAAAGCAGGGCTGCGGTTTTTGCTGGTCGGATGCCTTTTGCCTCTGCTGCATGGTCTACTGGGGACAGCGGCTGG
>JBNMNB010000091.1:0-27063 GCA_051270635.1 Verrucomicrobiales bacterium
GCACGGCGCCATGACCGTTCCGTATTCGAATTCCGTAGCGTCATTTGGGATCGCGATCGTCGGCCCACGGTTGCCTTGCAAGTGCCTGACTTGGCGGTCGGCCAGGCGTGCAAAAATTTGACCAGTGAAGCCGCCTCGGTGCAGCCGGTACTGACGTCGATAAACGGAGCCGCGCGGGAGTGGGAAGGAATTGTAGTCGCCCGTGAAGTAGAAGGGCGTGGGCATGGCGACGGCTAACAAGAGGTCGTTCAAAGGCGGTTCACCACGAGCGACGACCGGATTCGCGGTGCGCGTGACTTTGTTCTCACCGATCACTGCCACTCCAGAGAGCGTGACCCGCATCGTCTGAAGCGGGACACCAGCATCGGCGGTAAAGGTCACCTCGGTCTTGTTCTTGCCTTTGGCGATCTTGTTATTCGCCAGGTGAACACCCTCTGGCAATCCCGTGGCAAGGAGTTCGATCTCGCCGTCGAATCCCGCAAGCCGCTGTACTTCCACGGCCAGCTTCGCAGGAGGAGAAGGTGGACGCGCCTTCTTCTCTTCTTCGGTGAGCCCTCCGATCTCGCGAAAGACGGAAATGGCATCAGTGGCGAGCGTCAGCTTGAAATCGGGACCCGCGAACGGACGGACCGACAGCCGATAGGAATGGTGGAGCCCTCCTCGATGCGCGAAATGCTCGGCGACTGCGATGCGATACGTGCCCGCTGCCGGAGCCTCGATGTGAAGCCTCGCGTCGACTTTCGGATCGCCAGGATTGCCACTGCGCGCGATCTCTTTCCCTGCTGGATCGTAGGCCGTCATCATCGGGAAGAGCGGGCTGCCCAGGGTGCCGGCGAGCAGTTCGCAGTCGATCGCCTCGCCCATGCCGACGGTCACGCTCCAGAAATCGACATCGCCCGCAGCCTGGATTCGGCCATTGAGAACGCATGGGGCCGCGACCTCGGTGTCGTTAGCATGCTCAGGTGAATCGTTCGGCTCTGCTTCGAGGTATTCGGCGGCGTCTCCGCTACGCAAGTAGATTGGATCCGGCTGCGCCAATATTGGAAAATCTTCGGCGGCATCGTCGGGAATGGCGATTTCGATATTGCCTTGAGCAACGCCGTCACTGCCAAGGAGCGCGACACGGGTCGTGGTTCCCCTTCTCCCTCCCAATGGATACATGGTAGCAATATGAGGGTTCTTCGTGATCGATAGGCGGTAGACGTAGTGCTGCAGTCCGCCGAAATCGATGTCGTGGATCCGTACGGAGTAGACGCCATCAACCGGCGCTCGCCACTGCAGCGACGGATCTTTCCCAGTGGCAGGAACAGCCTCCGCGAGACTGCGACCGCTGGGATCGAGAACCTCTAGTCGCGCATTGAGCGCCGAACCCAGGCGCTGCGCGTTCACCGAGCAGGAGATGATCTCGCCGACCTTGGCGGTGAGCGTCCAGATGTCCGTGTCTTCGCGCGGGAAGATTCGACCATTGATCGTTACCGGCAGCGTCACCTTGTTCGGAATGGGAGCGCCGTCGATCTCCTCTTCAACGATCTCCGGCAAGCGGCCAATGACAAATCTCCAAGACGGCGTCACGCCCTGAGAAGTCGAGACGTGCCAGTAACGAACCCCGACTGCGGCGTCCCCGGCGATGTTCACCTGCCCAGCATGATCACGCGGATAGTCTTCCTTCTGCTGCGATGCGGGCATGGGGATGAGCGGCCCATCGAAGAAGAGGGTGTCCACTTCGCGCACCTTCGGGCTGGCCTGCACGCCCGGTCCCAGCATTTTGAAAGAGGCTTCGCCATGCAGGTAGTGCCCGCCCACTTTGAAGTCCACGGTTTTGCCCTGCTGCCCGCCCGCCGGAAAAATGTAGGAAACGTACGGCATCTCCGCTAGCAGAGACGTCCCAGCGGCCAAGCCTAGCAGCGCGGTTAAGGACGTAAGCCGGCGCGTCCTCGCGCGGCCGCCGGGTAAGAGTCGGAGCCGCCTGAGGACAGGCTGGCCTACGTTGAGGTCGCTCATCACAACAAGGCCTCGACGACGGTTCCATCATTGACGATCGGGATCGGGCGACCCTGCGCCGTCATCAGTTCCTCTTTGGGATCGATGCCGAACTGCCGGTACATCGTTGCTGCGAAATCTTCGGGAGTCACCGGATCCTCGGCGGGTTCCTCGGCCCATTTGTCACTCTTGCCGATGACTCTGCCGCCCTGGATACCGCCGCCGCCGAGAGCCACGGTGAAGCATTTGCTCCAGTGGTCGCGCCCGCCGTTGGCGTTGATTCGCGGGGTGCGCCCAAACTCGCCTGTCACCACAACCATCGTCGTCTCTAACATCCCCCGATCATCCAGATCTCGGAACAGGGCCGCCATCGAGTCGTCGAGCATCGGCAGTTGGTGTCGCAGCACGCGCGCGTTGGCATCGTGGGTGTCCCAGTTCGAGTGGTCGACCGTAACGCAGCGGACGCCGCTCTCCACGAGGCGTCGCGCCATCAGGCAGCTCTGCCCCAGTGTGGTGCGACCGTATTCATCGCGCAGTTTTGCTGGTTCGGCACCAATGTCGAACGCCTTCTTCGCAGCAGGCGATGTCATCAAATCGAAAGCCTTCTCCTTAAACACGCCAACAGTGCGGGCGCTCTTATTGGCGCTTTCCTCGGTGCTTTTGTGGAATCGATCGATGCCACCGAGGAGTTCGGCACGGGCGTCCAGGCGCGCTGCATCGACTGTCACGGGAGGAACCAGATCTGGCACCGAGAAGCCCGGCGAACTCGGATCCGCCTCGATGACGAAGGGCGCGGCCGTCGCTCCGAGGTAGGCAGGCCCACCGCTGCGGTGCATCACCGGAAGACAAACGTAAGGCGGCACCGATCCCCTTGGCCCGAGCTTGTGGGCAATGATTGAGCCATGAGAGGGACGTTGGTTGTTAGGGATCAAGTTTGCGTTAAAGCCTGCAAGCGTGTGATAGCCCGTCAACATGTAGTGGTCGGCCGACCCGTGCCCCGCGTCACTGTGAGTGAATGAGCGGATTAGGGAAATCTTGTCCATCTGCTTCGCCGTGCGCGTGAGATGCTCGCCGATGCGCGTTCCCGGAATGTTCGTGGGGATCGATTGAAACTCGCCACGGATGTCGGACGGAGCGTCTGGTTTGAGATCGAAGGTGTCGATCGTGCTGAGCCCACCATGGAGAAAGACGAAGATGACCGAGAGGTCTGAACGCTCGACCGCAGGCGCGCCTTGCAGTAATCGCGGCAGGGTAAGGTTTGCCCCTAACATGGCCGCCGTTCCTACTCGGAGGAAACTTCGACGATCGACGCCGTCACAGTAGCGGGTTCTTTTACTCATACGATGGGGGGGTTAGTGATTGAAGACAAATTCAAGTGAGTTCATCATGCTCCAGGCAAGATCTTCGGTGGCATCGCGCCGCTTCTCGGGGTCGGCGTTTTCCAAATAACGGCGCGCCAAGTTGCGTTCGCTGTCGCTGGGCCGGCGGGCGAAGAACGTCAGGTAGAGCTGTTCCACGAGCTGGTCGTCATCGGACAACGTTCGGGCCAGGCTGGCCATTGCACCGGACTCATGGGCAAGCTTCGCATTGATCTGTGGCGAGTTCATCAAGTGGAGCACCTGAGCGATACTGGCCTCACCATTGCGCTCGCACTCGCAGGCAGACGCGCGCATTGGTCGGCCATACAGACGCAAAAAGTAGTGCGGCACCTGGCTGTCCCAGAGCTGGATCGCGCGGTAACCAGCGGGCATGCTGTCGAATTTCTCTTCGATCCCAGTCGTCTGACAGATCGCATCGAGCAGCACTTCCGCGGTGAGGGGTTTGAACAAGGCTCGCGAATAATTCTGCTCGTCGCTTTCGTTGGTTTCGTTAGGCAGCGACGAGAGCTGATAGGTGCGCGAGGCGGTTAAAGTGCGAATGATCTGCTTCAAATCGAACTTCACGTCCACCACATGCTTTGCCAGCGCGTCGTAGAGTTCGGGATTGCTCGGAGGGTTGGTGGCACGGACGTCGTCGACTGGCTCCACCAGGCCGCGACCGAAGAAGTGTGCGACCAGGCGATTGGCCAGATTGCGGGCGAACCACGGATTGTCGGGAGCGGTCAACCATTGGGCCAGCTCCTTGCGGCAGTCGACGCCTTCGACCGGGGCTTCCACTGGGGCATCACGGCCCAGAGGAGATGGAAAAAAATCTTTGCCGGTGCGTGGGTTCTTCGCCGCAGGATTGCCCGCGGCCAAAATCATTTCGTCCAGTCCGGCCTTGCGTTGGGCTACAGGCTGAAAGAATGCCTGCATCCCGTAATAATCATCCTCGCTCCAGCGATCGTAAGGGTGATGGTGGCACTCAGCACAGGCGATCCGAACGCCCAGAAAAACCTGCGATAGCGAACTGGCCATGTCTCCGGGGCGGCTCACCACTTTGTAGAAATGACCGGCCGGTGATTCCGTCAATGGCCCCTCGGCGGTCACCAGTTCGCGACACAAAGCATCGAACGGCTTGTTCTCTGACAGGCTCCCACGAATCCAGCGATAGTAATCGTAGGCGCCGCGGCGTCCCAGTTTTTCAGAATCCACCCTCAAGAGGTCAGCCCACTTGAGTGCCCAGTAGTCAGCGTATTCGGGGCGCACTAACAATGCGTCAACCAGCCGCGCACGACGGCTCGGATCTTGATTGCCGAGAAACTCCTGCGCCTCAGCAGCCGTTGGCAGAGTGCCGATGATATCGAGATACGCGCGCCGGAGAAACGTTGCGTCGTCGGAGAGTCCCGATGGTCTCAAGTTCAGCTTCTTCAGGTTCGCGTAGACCGCTTCGTCGATGAAGCTGTGCGCTGGCGGGAACGGAGCGCCGGTCGTTTCCCCCGGTCGGGGAACCAGCAAGCGGCATATTTCCGTGGCACCCAGATACCGGGCCATCACGGCCGATTGTCCCGGCAAATCACCGGCGGTTACCAGTCCATCCTCGTCCACTCGGGCGAGCGCGTCGTTGTTCGACTGGAACTTGGAAAGATGGGTAACATCCGAGCGGCGGCCATCGCTGAAAACGGCGACGACCCGAAGCTGCTGCATGGAGCGGAAGCTCATGACGCGTTCATTGGGCGAGATCTCCAGTCGCTCGACCTTCGCGTTGTCCACCTCCTCGCCGAAGTGCGCTCCCAAGCGAATCCATTCGCGCAATGTTTCGTAACCATCCGAACCACGAACGATTCGTTCGCCCCCGCCGTGCGGCAACGCGCCAGTCGCTTTGAGCAATAGCAAACTGTGGTCAGGCGTGGGCGTCGAAACCCTTCTGCCACGCGCAGCATGCGTCAACGCTTCAAAGTCACCCTGCGCATCATAGCCGAACACCGAGAGCTTGAATCCGTTCTGCCCCTCCGCCTTGCCATGACAGCCGGAAGTGTTGCATCCATGGCGACTAAAGAGAGGAGCGATGTCCTTCTCGAAGTGAAACCTCCGGAGCGCATGAGAATTGGTGGTACTAACATTGACCGATCGCTCCATCCCTCGGGCCCGAACGATGACCTCGCACTCTCCGTCGTTCTTTCCAGAGACAACACCGCGAGGAGTCGTGTGGATGACGCCCGAAGACGCCGATATGACGTATTCCGCCTCGCGAGTTAGGTCGATCGTCCTGCCTGACTCCGTTATTCCATGGACGAGAATGCAGAACTTTTCGCCGGGACGGGTCAATGTTATGGACGATGGATCTGCAATCAGATCGACAACCTCGTCTTCCAGATCACTTGCAGCCCCTTCCGCTCCAATGAGTCCGATGCCCACCGCAACGATAGCTCCGATCATGAATTTTGGCAGACGATTCCCCGCAGCGATCCCTATCGCTCTCAGCCCCGATAGGCATCGTGGGTTTGATCTCAAAGTGTTGTGCAGAAGCTAGCACTTCGACGCAGCATTATAAACCGAAATTCGACAGGAACGGTCGAGATACCGGCTCGACAGCACGGAATCGAGCGGTGTTGGTTGCCGACGCCTAGTAACCTCGATCGCATTCTTCCGCGACTATCAATGAATTGACTAAATTCTATCGAATCTCTACCGTCTACCAATCACCCCGCATTTGAACAACTCATCGAAGAGCACCTCTTCTGGCAATCTTAAGACCATCGGTCGCCGGGACATCCTGACAGGCTTTGGTGCTGCCGCCGCCGCCGGGCTGGCATTCACCAACAAAGTCGTCGGACAAGAACAGAATCCTGCGGCACAGGTAGCCGAGCGTTCATCGAGCATTCGCATTTCGGGGATGAAGACGTATTGGGTCGGTCCCGTCGTGTATGTGAAGATCGAGACTAACCATGGCGTCAGCGGTTGGGGTGACTTGAAGGGTGTCGATCCCCGAGTTGCGCAAGTGTTAGTGCGGTCGCTGTTCGAACTAATCGACGGCGAAAACCCCACCCGCATCGAACACATCTGGCAGAAGCTTTACCGATCCCATCGCAATATGCGAGGCGGGGCGCTGATGGTGCATTCGATTGCCGCCATTGACATCGCTTTGTGGGATCTCGTCGGAAAGCTATGGGATGTCCCGGTGTACCGACTGCTTGGCGGTCCAACGCGCGACCGGATTCGCGTCTATCACACGCCTAAAGCACAAAAAGTGCCGCCGCACGGAATCTACGAGCATTCAGGAACGCCGGCCGACATCGATTGCATGGTGCAGGCGATCGCTGCCGCTCGAAAGAATGTAGGCCCGGATGGAGCCGTCATGTTCGACGCTCACTCGGCAGTGCCACCAGCCACCTTGATCCAACTGGCCGCCGCCATCAAACCGTACGATGTAATGTTCATTGAAGAACCCGCCGTTCCTGGCAACATCGAAGTCTTCAAGCGAATCAAAGAGCAGATCTCCATCCCCTTGGCCACAGGCGAGCGCGATCGCACCATCTGGGGAGTGCTCCCCTATTTGCAGGAAGGTTGCATCGACATCCTGCAACCCGATTGCTGCCATACCGGTGGTATCAGCCAGATGAAGAAAATTGCGACGCTGGCTGAAGCGTTTTTCGTTCCCCTCGCCCCGCATTGCACCGCATCGTTCCTGGGCATTGCAGCGAGTCTTCATGTGGCATCTTCGATCCCTCTACTGCTCATCCACGAATTCTATCCGCAGAATGCCGGCTTCAACGTTCCCGGCTTAACTCGCATGGAATATGAATTGGACAAGGATGGCTACATCGGTTTACCACCGGGCCCCGGCCTCGGAGTGGAAGTCGACGAAGCAAAACTGGAGACAGAATCTCGCAAACCCCAAAGCTACCGCTGGCCCGGAGCAACGCTCAAAGACGGCTCGGTTGCGGACTATTAGATAGTGGGTGGCGAGACCGTAGGCCAGCGTCTCCTGACGCGGCTTCTCGGGCGCTATCTAAGAGCCGTCTCGGGAGAGACTGGCCTACAGGTTAGTTGCGCACGTTGGGAATAGCCTTTGCCAAATTGCCGCTTTCCCCATAGCTTCTTCATTGATGCCTCCCCATCGCAATGCTCCTCAAGCCCAAGGCTGCGACGAATTCCGCCGAACGCTGGCGATGGAGCGACGCTCGTTTTTGAAAGCAGGCATGTTAGGGATGGCGGGGCTCAGCCTGGCCGATCTCTTGCGTGCAGAATCAAAAGCCGCCGCAGCTGGCAAGGTTGTCACTTCTAGGCAGAACTCAGTGATCATCCTGTGGATGCGCGGCGGCCCAAGCCAACACGAAACCTGGGATCCGAAGCCTGAAGCGCCAGAGGAATACCGCGGAGCGTTCGGAGCGATGCCGACCAATGTGCCGGGCATCGAGATCTGCGACCTGCTCCCGAAGAGCGCTGCGATCATGGACAAATGGTCGATCATCCGCAGCCTGCACCATAAGGATGCTGGCCACTCGAGCGGTGACCAGATCATGTTCACAGGATATCCGGCGGCGCCCAACCCATCGCCCGAAGGCCCCGGAAACACAATGCCTTGTTGTGGTTCAGTCGTTGCGAAGATGATGGAGAGCAAGGGCAATGAACTGCCTCCTTACGTCATGATTCCCAAGATGGTTCCGGGAACCGGCGCCGGTTTTCTCGGTCACGCATTCGATCCGTTTGAGACTGTTGCCGATCCAGCGAAATCTGGAACGTTCCAAATCCCAAATCTATCGCCTGCGGCTGGCATCTCGCTGCAACGCATCGCCGACCGGCGCTCCTTGGTTTCCACTTTCGATGGCATGCGTAGACAAGTCGACGCCAGCGGCACAATGGATGCCATGGACAGTTTCACTCAGGCTGCCTGGGATCTGACCAGCGGATCGAAAGCGCGCGAGGCCTTCGACCTGGACGCGGAGCCGAGGAAGTTGCGCGAGCGCTATGGAATGATGCCCGCTTTCAAAGCGCCAACGCCGGATCGCTGCGGCGTGCCCGCGTGGAGCCAGCGCCTGCTGCTTGCCAGGCGGCTTGTCGAAGCCGGCGTGCGCCTGGTCACAGTCGACGTGCGTTGGTGGGACACCCATGTCGAAGGATTCGATACGATGAAAAACGGGTTCCTTCCGCGCTGGGACCAGGCCTATTCCGCGCTCATCGAGGATCTTCACGACCGCGGCTTGCTCGATAGCACGATGGTCATCGCCTGGGGCGAGTTCGGGCGATCACCCAAGGTCAACGCCCAACGCGGCCGCGATCATTGGCCCAATGTTTTCAGTGCCGCGCTCGCCGGCGGCGGCATCCAAGGTGGTCGCGTCATTGGGAGTTCGGACGCGCTCGGGGGCGAACCCGACGACAACCCCAAGACGCCCCAAGACGTGCTCGCCACCATGTACCGCCACCTCGGAATCGATCCCACAGTGACATTCGAAGACCACGGCGGCCGCCCTCATCCCATTCTCCCATCTGGTTCGCCGGTCGATGAACTGTTTGGTTAATGAGCACCTTGTTCGATTGGCCGTTGGCCGCCCGCTGAAGGCCTCGATCATCTGGGCGAGACGATGGATGGATCGGCAGCGAGCGCGAGCCCGCCCCACGTTCCCGCCTGGTCGCCTAGTTGAGAAGCTTCGATGCGGACGTCGTCCGGTGAAAACATTCCGACGCGCTCTTTGACGGCCTCGCCCACCACCAGCGCCGTCCCGCTGGCCAGCGTCTCGAGACAACCCCGGCTGCCGCACCCACAAGGCGGACCGTTGGGCACAATAGTCTGGTGGCCAAGTTCACCCGCAGCTCCGAATCGACCGAGCCGCAGTTTCCCATCGATGGCAATGCCGCCGCCGATCCCGGTGCCCAAAGTGAATAGGCGATAGGATTGACTCACGTGGACAGTGCAGCTGAAACCATCGCCGATCCGAAAACGCTTGCGATTGGTATGAGAAACAAGCGGATCATAAAGGTGGAACTACAAAGTTAGTCAGTCATTCGGCTTTCACCGTCACGCCTCGTTTGGTTAGGGCTTCTTCGAGAGCGGGGCGATTGGTCTTGTTAGGATCTATCCAGGCAGTGACGGCACCTTTCTTAAAACTGGCGGTGGCATTCTCGACACCATCGATCTTGTAGACGGCGAGGTAGGCGCCATAGGAGCAGCCTTTGCAATCGAGCCCGGCGATGGAGATGTTCACTTCTTTCTGTTTCTTTCTCGGGAGGGCACTCAGAGGGTGCGTTTCGAAAACGCCTCGCGACTCGCCGCTCAGTCGACTGCGTAGCTTCTCGATGATTTGCTCCGGTGACTTCGCATCGGGAAACACCTTCTCGGCGTCCATGCGGAAGGTCGCGGTGCCTGTTTTGTGATCGGCTTTGACTAGCGTTACTCCTGATAGCTTCTTCATTACCTCGCGCAGGTCTTCCACGCAGTCGGCCTGAAACAGTCCGAGGACGCGGCACTCGTGGTCGGTCTCCTCGGCCATGAGCGCGTTTGGGAAAAAGAAACACAGGGCAGTGAGGGGGAGGATCAAGATTGGCTTCATCGCGTTTGAAATAGTGGGCTTTGGATGAGTTGGTGAATGAGGGTGCGCAGGCCGCCACCTCTCTTCTCGGCGGCACTGACAATACCGGTAATCTGATCGCGATCGCTGAACGAAATCGGTCGACCGGTTGAGTAGACCGCCAGTTGCCTGGCAAGGTTTCTAAGTAGCGGCGTTGCGTCTTCGGTCAGCAACTTCTGGAGTTCGACAACGTTTGAGAACTCGCGCCCATCAACGAATCTGCCAGAGGAGTCGACTGGCGGGCCCTGTGTGAAACTGATGCCGATGAAAGGATCAATCGCTCGGCGCTTTGCTGGTTCGCCCTGGCCGAGCGAGCGGTAGCGATCGCGAAAGCCACCGATGACGTCAAAGGCTTCTAGAGCAAAGCCAGGTGGGTCGAGTTTCGCATGGCACCCAGCGCACGATGAATCCGCGCGATGCTTTTCTAACAATTCGCGAATCGTCGTCGCTCCTTGCACGTCGGGTTCCACCGCAGGGATGTTAGGTGGTGGTGGGTCGGGTGGCGTGCCTAACAAGCGATCCAGGACGAAGGCGCCACGCGGAACTGGCGAAGTCGTGGTGCCATTGGCCGTGATCTTCAAAATCGAGCCCTGGGTGAGAAAACCACCACGGGGACTATCGGCAGGCAAGTTCACGCGGCGGATCTGCGACCCCGTCACTCCCGAAATTTCGTAATGAACGGCAAGCTTCTCGTTCAGCATGGCAAAGTCGGAGTCGATCAAATGGGTGGCATCGAGATCTTTGGCGATCAGTTCGCGGAAGAACGCTTCGGTTTCGGCCACCATGGAATTCTGCAAGTAGGTGCTGAACTCCGGATAGAGCTTCTTGTCAGGATCCGTCGAGGCGATGTCGCGCAACCTCAGCCATTGGCCGAGGAAATCGGTCACGAAGCGGTTGGATTTCTCATCTCCTAACAAGCGCTCGACCTCACTACGCAAGATCTCCGGATCGCGGAGTTTGCCGGTGGCGGCCAAATCCGTCAGGCGCGAATCGGGAGCTGAGTTCCAGAGGAAATAGGAAATCCGACTGGCGAGCGCGTAGTCGTCGAGCGTGTCCGTGGGTTCTGCGAGGTAGAGGAAGTCTGGCGAGCAGAGCGCGGCACGATAAACCCAGCGCATCGCGGTCTCAAAACAATCGCCTGCGTCCAGGCGATTCTCCACTTGCTCGCGGTAGCGCATGCGTAAGTCCTCTGGCACCGGACGGCGGAAGGCCTTGGGCAGGAAATTGGCGAGAAGGCGATCGGCATCTTTGAGGGGCGCTTTGCTTCTGACCGTCCACATTCCATGATCTGGATCGGGACGATTTCGACCTGCGCCAAGCTGACGGACTTTCTTGCGAACTGGCGGTCGTTGCTCGGTTTGGTTCGCTTGGAACTCTACTAGCGGAAGATCTCCAAACAAGACTTTGTGCGCGACCGGCGGCCAGGTCTCATGCAAGGGTCCTTCGATATCCAGCCAGTCCACCGCGATGCCTGGCCCGGTGAAAGCCATGGCGCGTCCTTCGCGGTTGTAGTTCGCCACAGGCGCGAGCGAGGCGGTATTGAAACCTATCAGCTCATTGTGATTCAGCCAGGTGAAGAGCTCGTGCTCCTGCGGCTCAAGAGAAGGGGCATCGTAGAAGCCTAACACATAACTTGGATGCTGGCCGCCACGGCCATCGCCTGTCAACTGCACCACCGATAACCTTGCTGCTTCGGTGCCTCGTGCAGGCAGCACTTTGCCCTTGTCCCATTGAAAACTCCAGAGCGACGTCCGCACTCGGTAGCGGCCGGGATAGATCGTGACGTGCTCAATGAAATAGGGACTAACGGATTCGTCCTCGTGGCGAAACAAGCCCACCGTCGCACCATTGCGAAACGATCCCATGCGCTCATGGGCACCTTGATCGATGTGCCGATGCACGCTTGCGGGCGGAAACTCCGGATCCGGCTGTTGGTCTTTCAGAAGCACACCGTCACCATTCATGATAATGTGCGCGACAAAGCCTCCGCTATTGGCGAGCGAGATGCGCCGCTTCTGAACGGTAGGCGGCGCCGGCTGTGGGGCGATGGCGAGGTTGAGCACGTGATCGGCCGCCTCAATGTACTTCGTCAGGTTCACATGTGAGATGTCGAGCGCATCGCTGTTCTTATCAAAGCCGTGCGCGCTGCCGTCGGCAGGAAGTTCGCTCTGAAGGGCGATCCCCGGCATGTCGAACAGGTCTCGGATAGTGTTTTCATATTCGACACGCGTTAGTCGCCGGATACCGGTGCGCCCATTACTTGCCAGACGCTTCCGCTCGCCTTCAATGAGAGAAGTCTTCAGCCAGGTCATCGCTGCCGATTGTTCATCAGCAGGCGGGCGCGGCTCCTTCTTCGGCGGCATTTCTCCAGACTCTATCCGGTCGAACACCTTCACCCAGCGGTTGAACTCTTGGGTGTTGGTAAAGGTGCGCGGAAGCGAGGTCAGGTCGAAATCCCCCTTTTCCGAATCGGCGTCGTGACACTCGTAACAGTGCTGCTCAAAGAATACCTCATGACGGGTGTCCGCCCACAGCGGAGTCGCGAAGGCGATGATAGCGAAGAGAAAGAGCGCGCGCATGTTCAGCTCATCTCCAACCCGCGCATCGTCCCCTGCGACGTCGCGAAGGCGTCGACCTCCATCCCGAGGCGCTGCAGCATCGAAACGTAGAGATTGCTGAGGGGATAATTATTCTGCGCGTCATACGCCAGATGTTGACCGTGCTTGAAACCGCCACCCGCCAGCAAGACCGGAAGGTTTAAGTTGGTGTGAGAATTCGCACTTCCCATGCAAGTGCCATAGAGCACCATGGTGTGGTCTAACAAGGGTACGTCATTCTCAGTCACCTCAGACAGGCTGGTTAGGAAATGATTCAGCGCGTCGAACTGATCCGTCTCGTGCTGCTTCAATTCGGAAATCGCATCTGGGCGACCGCCGTGATGGGTGAGATTGTGCAGGCCGGTGGTATCGACGAACAAAGAAATGATGCGTGTCGAGTCTGTCTCCATCGCCAGCTTCATGACATCAAACATCAACTGGGTGCGCGGGCCAAAAGCATTGCGCTGAGTATTGTCCTGCGGCACGTCAGCATCCACTTTGGGTTTCGGCTTGTACTGCCACTCCTCAGCACTGTGCATGCGGCGTTCCAATTCGCGGACAGAAGTGAAATACTGATCCATTCGATGCTGATCGTCGTTTGATAGGGTGCGATTGAACCGCTTCGACTGATCGCCAATAAAGTCCAGCATGCTGCGTCCCTGACGGAGTGCTTCAACGCGCGACTCCACCTCATCGGGTCGCCCCTGCATGAACAGTTTCTCAAACAACTTGCGCGGACTATTCTCTGCCGGAATCGGCGCGCCACTGCGCGTGTAACTCAGCGTTCGATTCTCGTTCGTCATCGCAAGGACGAGCGATGGATAACGCGTCTCATTGCCCACCGTATCGGCGGCCAGTTGATCGAGCGAAATGCCGTTGCGAAATCCGCCGCGCGCGGGATGCGGTGTGGCTGTCAGGAAACATTTATCCGCAGCGTGCCCACCGTCGACGCCTGGTAGACTGACGCCAGAGAACACCGTCATGCGTTCGCGATGCCCCGCCAGCCGTTCCAGATAAGGCGTCATCGCAAAGTCCCTGCCTGTCTTCTCCGGAAAGAAGAACTGCGGCATGATCCCCTGGTTCGTCTGAATGGCAACCATGCGGCGAGGGGCTCCTACTTCCTCTGCAGCCGCGAAACTCGGGCTCATGGCTTCCAGCAAGGGCAGACCAAAGCACGAGCCTACCCCTCGGAGAAAAGTCCGCCGTTGGAGTCGATGGCCATTGCTAACATAAATCTTCTTCATAGCTGGTTTAGAGTAGGCTCTTGGTCGATTGTGAGAAAGCCCGCCCTAATGTAAACCAAACCTGTGGTGAACAGCGACATGAATTGACGGCGATGTCACATATCCCTAGCCTCGGGCCAGATTACCCCTTGAATCCATGAGAAAGATCCCCATTTCCCCAACCTCACGCCGAAAGTTCCTTGCCGGAGGAGCGGCAGCGTGTGGCCTTCAAATTGTGCCGCGCCATGTACTGGGCGCGCCTGAAGTGCCACCATCGGAGAAGCTGAACATCGGCTGTATTGGCATTGGCGGACAGGGAGGCGGCGTCACTGCGGAGCTTGCTTCGTTTCCCAATGTCCATATCGCCGCCTTGTGCGATGTGGATCAAGGTTACGCTGCGAATACGATCAAGCAATATCCCGGTCGCCCACTCTACAAAGACTATCGGGTGATGTTAGAGAAAGAGAAAGGCCTCGACGCAATCATGTGCGCCACGCCCGATCACTGGCATGCTCCCATCTCCATCGCCGCCATGCGTCTGGGCAAGCATGTGTATTGTGAAAAACCCCTCGCTCACACGATCGAAGAAGCTCGGTTGATGGGAAAAGTCGCCGCGGAGATGAAGGTCGTCACGCAGATGGGCAACAATGGTCACGCCGACGAGGGCATCCGCCTAACCAAAGAATGGATCGATGCCGGTGCCATCGGTGCCGTGAAGGAAGTGCATGTCTGGTCAGACCGGCCCGGCACGTTCTGGGATACACAGGGCAAGCGATGCCCCACGGAACGGCAGCCTATTCCTACCACCTTGGATTGGAATCTATGGCAAGGTGCAGCGCCCGAGCGTGCCTACCATTCCAGTTATGTTCCGCGGAAATGGCGTGGATGGTACGACTACGGCTGTGGTGCCTTGGGAGACATGATGGTGCACAACGCCGATCCTGCCTGGTACGCCCTGGATCTCGGTTCGCCTGAATCGGTCGAGGCCACGACTTCCGAGACGAATCCCGACAGTTTCCCCATTTGGAGTATCGTGACCTGGCACTTCGCCGCGAAAGGGAAACGTGGCCCGGTGAAACTTATTTGGTATGACGGAGGCAAGCTCCCGCCACGACCGCCAGGTATGGAAGCGGAGCGTGAACTCGGGGACAACGGCATCTACTTTGTGGGAGACAAGGGTGCACTCCTTGGAGGCGGCTGGTCTAAGAGTCCGCGCCTGGTTCCGGAAACCGCCATGAAAGCTTTCGCTCGTCCCAAGAAGACCATCAAGCGCAGCCCTGGTCACCGCAAAGAATGGGTCGATGCATGCATCGCCGGCAAACCAGAGGATGCTCAGGCGGGTTTCTGGTATTCCGCTCCGTTTACCGAATCACTCCTGGTCGGAGTCCTGCCCATTCGACTTGGTGGACGCATCGAATGGGATGCCGATGCCATGGCAGTCAAAAACAACCCCAACGCGGAAGCATTTGTGAAGAAGGCCTACCGCAAAGGGTTTGAACTGCCTAGTTGAAGAATTAGACCTCCCGGACTCCGCCCGTAGGTGATTAAGCGCATTCACTTGGAATCGCTCGTCGAGACAGCTACCGCAGGCTCGCTCCAGAGCGCTCGGATTGTTTCTTCCTGCGAGTAGCCGATCGGACACGCGGGACTCTTCGCGTTGGCGCGGTAGCTACCAGAACTCTCGTTCGGACAGGACAGCATTCTACAGCCGGGCATTTGGAGATGTCCGTTCGGATCGGTTTCCCTGATCCAGTCGCGGGCGTATCTCAGCCAGCGATTCCTGTAGGCTTCGTCTTGTTGGGCGAACCAGGAAATTTCGTCCCAACCCCACGCGAATATCGAATTCGCATCGGCGACGTTGGGCTTCCGGTTGCGCCCGAAGTTGTCGAACTCGACCAGATACGGCAGGCTTTCGCATCGCCATCCGCTTGGCGACTGGCCGCCTTTGCTCTTCTTATAGATCGCGTCCAGGTGATTCACCTCAAGCACTCCTTCCCGTGGTTTGTCTGGAACTTCTTTGATCCTTAGCGGGAACGAATTGAAGTCAATCAGGCTCACCCCGTCCTTGAGCATGCCACCGAGGGGAACATGCGCGTCCAGCAGAACCCAGTTCCTGCGTGCGTGTTTCCCGGCGCGCTCGCGGATCTTCTGTAGCAGGCCAGTCCACGCCTCTCGTTCGGGATCGTTCATCCCGATCAACTCGATCTGCCCGAGGTGAAACGCCTCGCATCCGATCTCCATGTAGGAACCTGCAAGGAAGTAGAACCAGAGTTGGGATTCTACTTTGCTGACATCGGGGACGCTGCTTCCACGCCGCCAGTGATCGACGAACTTTCCCCTGTCATTGAGCATCGCTTCGTAGGAAAACGTGCGATCGGTCACGGGAAGGCCGAAGTCCTCGAATACCCACGGCGGAATTTTTACCTTGTTGACGTCTTTCGTGATGATCTCGAACAGGCAGCCTTGGAACACGACGTCCGGATCATCCGCGTGTACCGCTTCGATCAGCGTCTGCGCCGTCGTCCAAAACTCCTCTGAGTTCAATCGGCTCTCGCCACCCTAGCGGTAGATTGCTCTGCCGATGAACTTTGCTCCGATATTCTTGATGAATCGGACGTCATCGTCATGAAACGGATACACCCGGCGACCTTCCGGCTTTTCCGGAACC
The DNA here is from genome assembly GCA_051270635.1 of Verrucomicrobiales bacterium. GTDB lineage: Bacteria > Verrucomicrobiota > Verrucomicrobiia > Verrucomicrobiales > DEV007 > JAGROY01. The sequence goes on from JBNMNB010000091.1 coordinate 16,396, forward strand.
AGGTAGAACGCCATCGTCACTGAACGGTCGAGGTAGTTCTCGAGGACTTTTCTCGAAATCCCTTTCCCATCGAAAGCGAAGTCACGTTTCTCATCCGCCAGGGCGTCAGTCGTGCACGCTCCCACTAACAGAAGCACCAGGAAGAATGTGATGAGGGTGGGCTTCATAACGATGTGTCGGCCGTTGAGAAGCTGATTGTCACGGCTACTTCTTCTTAGCCGCCTTGATCTCGCGTAACTTCATATTCCGAAAGGAAACCTTCCCGTGGTCACCCTGGAATACGAGATGGCCTTTGTCGAACTGCGCGAAACCTTTCATCTTGGAAAACTTGCTCGCGGCGACGCGCTTCTTGAAATCTTCGCTTCCGATCACGTACTCGAAATACTTCACGCCGTTGATTTCGTGAACGCACTTTTCGGGCGTCAGCAGGAGGCGTAGTTGATTCCATTCGCCCGCTGCCTTGGTCGCGTCCAGCGGCTTCCCAGTTTTCGGATCCACGTCCGGCTTGTAGAGACCGTAGAGCCAACCGCAGCGTTCCGGGTCGGTAGCCTTCGCGTTGTCCTCGAGCTGGAACTCAGGCCCGGTCGCCCAGGCTGCGCGGCCGGTCGGTGAAGCGTGGTAAATGATCCCGCTGTTGGCACCTTCGGCCATTTTGAACTCCAGCGTTAGTTCGAACCAGTCGTATTGCTCGCTGGTGGCGAGGTCACCGGCATTGTGGGGATCGACACAGGCGAGCGATCTGTCTTTGACCTGCCAGCCCGGCTTGATCGAATCGCTTTTGAAATTATGCCACCCTTTCAGATCGGAACCGTTAAAGAGCAATTTCCAGCCATCGGTTTTCTCTTTCGCCGTCAGGGTGTTGGGATCTGCCCCCGGCTCCTGAGCGAAAACCGTGAGGGCGAAGGCCGATAGGGCAAGAAGCGGAACGAGGCGGATGGAACTCATGTATTTTGACATGCGTATTTCTACTACAACTTCCGCCAAATGAGATCCGAATTCCGCACTTATGCGACCCTGCGGATCAAAAGCAGGGCTCCGACAGCGTCTGCCTAGCGATCGTGTTTTGCATCATCGCCATGGCGATCATCCTCGTAGTGGCAAAAACGGTTTTCAACCGTCAGGTAGAGTTCGGCCTTCAACTCAGCCCCAAGTTTCGAGTTTCGTTACGACCATCAACGATTGAAAATGCCCTTGGCATGTTCGAAGCCTGCTACTTGCTCCAACTACAACGGTTTTTTGAACCGTTAGTACGGACAATCTGAAGTGGCTGATTTGTTGTAGAGCGGGACCAAATGCGCTACAAATAAGTGTGATGGATTAGCAAAGACGGTTGCAAAAACCGTTGTGGAGAAATCGCAAATCCTAACATTGATCTAATCATTTAGTCCCGAAAAAGTCCCGAATACGATGCACTTTATTGCACAGCCAGTTCCGCGAGTTTTCTCAAAGTCCTATTATTGCAGTCTTTTGCGTCCCTGGTTCTCTCATAATTCTGGTAATTTAGGCTCTTCAAAACCGTTGTGAGTGGTTAATCCCGCTCGGCTTGGTTCGATTCCTTGCCTCTCCGCCATCCCTCTCTCTGAGGGAGTTGCGAAGAATCCGGTTGGCTGTTTTGTTAGGATTCGGAGGTCCGGGGATCGCAAAAAGTCCCGAAAACAGTCCCGTTTCGTCCGCTCGAAACGAAAACTGAAAAGTCGTGGTTTTGATAGGATTCGAGAGTCCCCAAAAAAGCCCCGAAGACTCCGACCAGCCGCCTCCACTCCGGAGAACCATCTTTGCCTTTCGCTCGACCTCTCCGTTCCGCAGCGCTGCGCTACCGCCGTTCATCCGCCAACGAAACGAAATGCCATGACAATAAAGGGTGTGCTACAACTGTGCCTTAGACGACCTGCTCGACGACGATTAAGCTTAGTTTTAAGTTTGAAGCACGACGAGGCGTCGATCCTAACGTCCGACCCGCCGCGAGTTCAATCCGCTATGATTATTCAACCATCAACCCAGCAGTCGGAGTGCGCCTTCGGTCAGGCGCAGGATGACTCGGACGTTGATATGGGTCTTGTGTCCCCCTCAAAAATAAAAACTGCTACCTACAGCAGTTTTCCGATGCAACTGGCTGCACCGTCTCGGAAATGAGTGCGCCTAGAGGTCAGTGTTGCTGGGGTTGCGACTCCGAGACTCCCGTGATGTTCACGGCCGTATCGAGACTTCAGTGTATGACGCGGCAGCCGCTTACACTTACAACTGCGAGCGAGGCACCAGACGCGCCGTCCCACGATGCAGCAACCTCCCCCTCACCGATTTTGCCTAAAGTTCTATCGGTTCTTTTTGCCGCCACGCGTTTTGGCGGGCCAGCTCGTCTTCACAGAATTGCCCCCAACATCCGTCGCGATGACCTCAACCGCGATCTTCGGAGCGCCCACCAGGTCGTAGAACAACATTGCGATTTCGTAGGTCTCGCTCTGTGCGTTAAACCTCGCTGGATCGACCACGATGCCCTCGAGATCATTGTCGTCTAACCTGGCGTCTTCGTTTGCCGCGTTCCAGGCCATCATGTCGAAGGCATGCTCATCGATCAGGACGCGTTTCTTCTTCGAGGCGTCGAAGACTCGAACTTCGACCCGATTGAGGTCGAGTTCGGACGGCGGAAGGGTGACGGAACAGGCCACTTGTGTAGCCGAGTTGTCATGAGCGACAGAATCGATCGATACCTCGTGGGCGACCGTGTCGGTGTAGGGCAGATAGACCAACGGATGAATACAATGCCGCTGATAGATGCCACCGTCCCGTATTTCGAAGTGCAAATGCTCAAAACCGCTCTCACTGATCCCGGTGAAACCGAGAAGACCGCCCTTGGAGACCACGTCGCCCTCATTCACGACCCAGCCGGAAAGGTGCATGGAGTTGCTGTAGATATACCCACCACCATCTGTAGAGTGACGCACCTGCACCAACGGATCGGAGTAGAAAGAGTATTCACCCGCCAGCCGGACGACTCCGTCCGCGATCGCGTAGACCGGCGTGCCGAACGGAGTTGGAAGATCGATCCCGCGATGGAAATCATAGCGAAAACTCTCTGATGCTTTGAGCCTCGGACCGAATGTCGAGGACAACGGCATATCGGACTCGGTTGAGCCTGATAGCGGCCAGACCACATCGTCCTGGGCGGAAATCAGTGTGTGGGAAAGAAGAATCGACGCGATGAGGAGCCGAAGGGAAGTGTTTCATGATGTTGGTTCTGCTATCTGACGATGCGACTTCGGTTGCAGAGCGGCGCTCGTCTACGCGTTATCGGTATGAGGTTAGGACGTCCGCAGTGACGAAACGCTAAGGCAAAGGATCGCCTTCGCCTTCAACTGGCGGCTCCGGCACGTCTTCTCCTTCCGGTATCGGAGTGATTTTGACGCGGAACATCGTACAGTTGGTGGCCCGGCCGACCGGGACTCGAACTACCTTCTCTTCGCCGTCTCCGCGGAACTTCCCGCCGAGTGGCTGCCAGCGGCCGGCGCGATTGAGGCACTCGAAGCGGTAGAAGTTACCTGCCTCGGTGGCGATCTTGAGCTGCATCGATCCGGCGAGGCCGACGGCCTTCGCCGCCTCCGGCAGATCCTTCAGATCGACGTCCAGTGGGGAAACGTCTGGGACGACGGTGCCCTCTTCGCCCTCGTCACCTTCACCCTCAGAACCCTCACCCTCGTCGTCTTCTTCGTCTTCTTCGTCTTCTTCGTCTTCGCCTGGCTCGTCGTCCTCTTCGGGTGCATCCGACTCACCGTCGCAGTTACTGGCACCAAGAAGACCACGATTGAACGAATCGAGCATCTCGGCGAAGGCCAGGGCAGTCTGCCCATCTTCGGTGGAGGGACTGATCGGCCTGGCTTCTGGAGTGATTGGATCAAACCAGACGGTCGCGAGATCGAGGGTCGCCTGAATTTCTGCGCTGGGGATCGCGCCGTTCTCCTGGTTGAGAAGAGCCGCGAGGTAGGTGTGCGCGAAGATCCCGTAAGCGTCACCCTTCGAGGGTGTTTTCAACATTTCAGCGTTGGTGCTTCCGCTCAGGAAAAAAGATGCATCGGCACCGATCACCGCCCAGGCCGGATCCTCTAAATGATTCTTCCAGTATCCCGTGCCGCGGGTGCAACCGTTGAGGGGATCGGGATCCTTGTCCACGTCGCCCTTGCCCTTGCCGACAACTTCTCCAGCCGCCGTAATCTCGATCTTAACGCTGTGCCCATCAAGTTTGCCTTTGATGATGTAGATCTCCTCACCGTCGTCGGTCTCTAGTTGGACTTTGCGAATCTCAATTCCGGGTGCCAGCTCATTCAAGGTATCGAGCACTTCCTGGGGAACGGCTTCAGTGGAGATCGTCGTTTTGCCCCTTTCATTATTGTCCGCTTCCTCGCTGTCATTCTCGTCTGCTTTTTCCTCTTCGCTGTCATCTTCCTCTCCTTCGCTGCTATCTTCCTCTTCACCTTCGCCTCCATCGTCATCACTTCCGCCGATCTGGGTGATTTCGCCGTCAAGAGACATTCTCAACTTCACCTTCTCGCCATTGACCGTGGCTTCGACCATGTAGAATTGGTTGACCCCGCCACCACGGAGGCCAAATTTCTCGACGACGATGCCATCGAAAGCGTCATTCAGAGCGCCGAGTAGGTCGGCAGGGATTTCATCGGAGTCTTCGCCGTCGCCCTCGGAGTCTTCGCCGTCGTCATCGGAGTCTTCGCCGTCGCCCTCGGAGTCTTCGCCGTCGTCCTCGGAATCTTCACCGTCCTCTCTTTCTAGTTTCTCGATCGTGCCATCAGATTTGATTTTCACTTCCACTTCTGCACCATCGGCGAGACCCTCGATTTCGTAGAACCGGCCGTTTCCTTTCACCTCGATCTCGATGATCTCAAGACCCGGCAGTGCTTTTTCCAGGGCGGCGATGACCTCCTGCGGCAGCTCAACGGGCTTCTCTTCGCCCTTGGGTTTGCCCGGCTCATCAGCATTGGTGGTGCACACCATCACCGCAGCGAGCACGGAGAATAGAAAGGGTTTTGAGAGCAGATTCATGACGTCATAGGGGTAGATGTTTGACGAGGACGACAGCCTCGATTCTCAGCCTAAATCCATAATTACCATATTAACAATAATAAAAGTGGTGTTTCTTGCGTCCCATTTATTGGACTACGTAGATGTGCTGATAATCACCGAACCCTAAGAGATCGTAATGTTCTGTCTCGAAGGAAATTCCCCCACGAATGAAAACAACTCTACAATACGCACAGGGCAGGTAGGCGGCTAGAACGTAACGGTAGCAATGCTCGAGCAGACGGTGGTGCTCCCTGCCTCACAAACCTTATAAACGTAGACGGCACCAGCTTCATCTGGCGCGGCTGACGGGGGAGTGGATATTTCCAGATTTTCTGTTTTCTGATGTGTTGCGATCCTTTGCCCAACTGGCCTGCTTGCCTTGTCGTTGAGTTGTGGATTGTGTGGCTGCTGCGGGCTTCGGATTTGGCGAGTCATCCTGCTTTGGCTTGGCATCGGCAAAATCTAATCGTTCGGCAACAATACGCATCTTCTGGCGCGGCTGACGGGTTTCCTTGTCTTCCCAGGTATCGAGTTGCAAACGACCTTCGACATACACTTTCCTGCCTTTTGACAAGTGTTCGCGGGCCATTTCCGCGCTCTTATTCCAGGCGATGACGTCGACGAATGTCGCTTCTTCTATGCGTTCGCCAGCTTCATTTGAGAACTGGCGATTCAGGGCGATCGAGAGATCAGCAACGGCGCTGCCCTTGGCGGTGTATCGGACATCGGGATCTCGTGTAAGGTTTCCGATTAGCATGACTTTGTTTAAACTATTCATAGTGATATTAGTATAAATGAACACTGTTCAAAAAATCAAGTAAAAAATGATCAAGTTGTAGATTTGCGATATTCATCTGCTGAATGACTCGTCTCGATGGTGCAGATGGTCCAGGTTGACGGAGATGTTTTTCCTTCCTTCATTTTTCACTTTTCGACTATGTCGCCACCTGCTGCTGTCTGCTTTTACTGCGGGGTTGCCGGTCTTGGCGACCCAGGCCCAGGCTGAGGCTGAGGCGTTCTCAATAGTCATTCTTCCTGATACGCAAAAGTACACCATTGGCGGCCGTCACGGGGATGTATTCGCCGGGCAGACCAAGTGGATCGTGGACAATGCAGACACGCTGAATCTCAAATTTGTCATCCATGAAGGCGACGTGGTTGAGACTCCTGATGATGAAACTCAGTGGAAACTCGCTGATGAAGTATTTAAAACACTGGACGGCAAGGTGCCCTACACGATCTCAGTGGGTAACCACGACATGGATGTCGAAAAGCGGGATAAGTCGCAGTTCAATCGATACTTTCCTGCGTCAAGATTCGATCGGCAGCCAGGCTACGGCGGACACATGGAGTCGCTGCCAGCGAATCGCTATCACATGCTTGATGCTGGCGGAATGCGTTTTTTGATCCTAAGCCTCGAGTATCAGCCGCCGACCGCAGTATTGGAATGGGCAAACCAAGTCGTTGCCGATTATCCTGATACGCGAGTGATTGTGAATACCCATTCCTTTTTGAATGTCAATGATCGCAATGATACTGGCAAAAACATTTGGGACAGCTTTGTACGAAAGCACACTAACATTTTCCTCGTAGTCTCCGGACATCTCAGTGTCGGGCGGCGTGCCGACAAGGGAGACCATGGCAACCTGGTGCATCAGGTATTGGCCAATTACCAGGGACACCGACGCGGTGGCAATGGATGGCTGCGAGTGCTGCGTTTTCTTCCCGACGAAGATCGCATCGAGGTGTCGACGTTTTCTACTGTCTTACAGCGCTTCATGGGAGTGGGGGATCCAAAGTGGTCACGGCTGGAGGACAATGCATTCGACCTTTACTATGACATGGCTGAGGTTGCGGAGCCTCGGATCGAGGCATCCAGCTTCAGCGGAAAACCGTTGAAAGTGAAGAAAATTCCAAATCTGGCATTCGATCAAATCGAAATGTATGGTGAAGATAACTTGTCAGGATGGATTGTGTATGTGCACCAGGATCTGGAGTTTGATCATCCTGAGCTGCATAGCGATGTGCTGGTTGAGCTGAAAAAGCAATTGAGTGAGATAGAGCGGATCATTCCTGAAAAGGGATTGCAGGCATTGCGAGCCATTCCAATCTGGATCGAATTGAATCATCCTAAGCATCCATGCGCGTGTTACCATCCAGATGGCGACTGGCTGCGCGACAACGGAATGAATCCAGCTAAGCAGGGGGCGGTGGAAATCGCGAATGCGCGTAACTTTGTTGAATGGAGCAAAGTGCAGCCGTCAATGGTGCTGCATGAACTGGCGCACGGTTACCATTTTCGATTTTTGCGCAGGGATCACGCAGGCGTGGAGCAGGCATTTGCCAAGGCGCAGGCCGGTGGCCGCTATGAGAAAGTGAGTAAACGCGACGGACGTGAAGTGCGGCATTATGCACTGACCGATAAGTTCGAATACTTCGCTGAGGCGACGGAGGCCTTCTTTGCTGAGAACGATTTTCATCCTTACCAGCGCAACGAGTTGCGCGCCTTTGATCCTGATGCTTATTCGATGATTGTGGACACCTGGGGTGTGCTACTTGAGAAGCCAGTAGTGACCATTGAGTCGGTGACCAGGATTTGGGACGCGGCGCCGCATAATGCGTTCACCGATCTGGTGCGCTGGCGGGATCAATTCTATTGCGCCTTTCGCGAAGGGCAGGGGCACGCTGGAGATTTGGGAAAGCTGAGGGTTCTGCGTTCGGCAGATGGTAAAGACTGGGCGTCCGCAGGGCTGGTGGAATTGAATGATTACGATCTGCGCGACGCTGCATTGTCGGTGACTCCCGAGGATCAATTACTGCTGCTGGGAGGTGCGCAGCAAACGGGCGATAATGGGAGAGTGACGAGTACTATGGTGAGTTTTTCCAGCGATGGCGCAGCCTGGAGCCCACCTGAATTTGTGACCGAACCCGGGCGGTGGCTTTGGCGCGTGACCTGGTATCGTGGTGTCGCTTACGGTGTCAGCTATGCCACGCCGAATGGCAAGCCCTGGAGCCAGTTAATGAAATCGACAGACGGTCGAAAATTCGAGACGATTCAGCCCGAATTTCTCGGCGAAGGATGGCCGACGGAGGCACGTATTCGTTTTGATGCTGAAGGAAATGCTCTCTGTTTGCATCGCCGCGATGGCGCTGCGAATTCTGCCTACCTGGGAAAATCGAATGCTCCTTATACCGATTGGCAATGGAAAGATCTGGGCATGTACTTCGGTGGCCCTAACATGGTTCAAATTCCTGGAAGAAGGTGGATCGCAGCAGGGCGGACGATCACATCCAAAGCCCTGACTCAGATCGCTTTCCTGGATGCTGAAGCCATGACACTTGAACCACTCCTGGAATTGCCGAGTGGCGGTGACACCAGTTATCCTGGCATGGTCTGGCACGACGACAAATTGTGGGTGACGTATTATTCGTCACACGAAGGGAAAACTAGCATCTACCTCGCAGTTGTGAAGGTGGAATAGTCAAGCATGGGTGGCGCAGGACTGGTGAGATTTCTCTCGCCTGCGATGTCCGAGCAGCTAGTCTCAAAGTATGAAATGCGATGCTCATCCTGGTTCCTGTATGTTCGCAGTTTCGTTGCTGTATCTGATAGTCGGGCAAGTGCTCACTGCAGACGATGGCGCCGATCTGCGTCCGGTCGGACCGATGATTGGTCGCGTGACCCCCTATTCCGCGGAAATCTGGGCACGACTTCCCGTAGCTGATGGTACTTCAAAGTGTCGACTGCTGGTGGAGGATCCCAGCGATCGATCGTTGTCGCGATGGAATACCACTGCCAGCGCTGAGCACGACTGGTGCGTCAGCTGGAAAGTAAATGGGCTTCGCCCGGACACGGAATATTCCTATCGAGTACGGCAGAATGGTGACTTGGTCTTTGGTGGCGAAGCACTGGTTTTCAAGACGCCTGTTGAACAGGATATCGAGGCGATTGTAAGGGTAGGTTTTGGCTCGTGTGCGGAATCGGATGCGGGCTCGAGTCGCGTTTTTTCACAGATGCTGGAGTCAAAGTGTGACTCGGTAGTTTTGTTAGGGGATACACCTTACATTGACAGCACAGAGCTCGATGTGCAGCGCCGCAAGCATCGAGAATTTTTGCGTGTTGATGGTCTGCGGCGGTTGGCGCGTTGCCGTCCGGTGTATGCAACCTGGGACGATCATGACTTTGGTGGAGGGAACGCGGATGGATCATTGCCGGGGAAAGAAGTCGCGCGTCAGGCTTTCATAGAATATCGCGGCCAGTCTCCCTATGGAGATGGAGATGGAGATGGCGGAGAGGGGATCTACACCAGTTTTCGGCAGGGCCCACTGGAGGTGTTTTTGTTAGACACTCGCTACTTTGCGAATACTCAGCCCGGTTCGCACACTCTACTCGGTGCCGTGCAATGGGAGTGGCTAGCAGCGAATCTAAAGCAATCGACGGCCGCCATCAAAGTTCTGGCGTGCGGAATGGTCTGGCACGATATGCCAGAGGACAAGCCGGATTGCTGGTCGCGCTATCCAGCGGAGCGCAGTGCTTTGTTCGAGTTCATTGGCGAGCACAGTATCAGTGGTGTAGTGCTAGTGTCTGGCGACTTGCATCAATCACGCGTCGTCGAGCACCAGACCATCACAGAGTCCGGCTATTCGATTGTCGAGTTTGTGTCGTCACCTATTCACAGCCACACCGATCCAGCGTCAAATGTGCCCCATTCCGGTCTGCGCAAGCACATCAACCGGGGAAATGTATTCCTGCAACTGGAGGTCGACACCCAGGCCGACTCAGGGATGGTTACTGGCCGATACATCGATAAGAACGGCGCTGTCCTCCACGAGGAAATTCTGGCGATCGCGCTGCTGCAGAAAGGCGATTGAGGCTGCCCGGCGGAACCGGTGAAGTTGCCCCTTCTTTAAAAAGAAGAACCCCTTCCGGATCCCTCCGGAAGGGGGTGCTAGTAGTGTGCAATTTTGGTTGCACACTCTATTCCTCGTTACCAACAAAAACAAAAAAACGAAAAGCAAATAGACTACGAAAAGTTTCGGAAGGCGGTCGCTTTGTTATTCACTGGGCGAAACAACCTTCGAATGAGAGAATTCTAACATGACTCCCTAAAGAGGGCAAAACTTTTTATAATAAAATGCGACTAGAGCGTGACATTTATCGCAAAATTGATAAAGCGAGGGTGCGAGGAAATCGAAATTATTGTGTAATTAGTTCTTTATCAGAAGATTGCGGGAATCTTTCCGACTGTGGGTAATCGAAAAACGGTGGGCGATGAGGCATCATTCTCCCCAGAATCCAGCGGAACGTGCCAATTTAGCCCACTGTCGCTGCTTTCGGGAGGGAATTTCCCTTGAGAAAAGCGGCGGCATCCATGCGTCTTTTTCCTTCCATTTGCAGCTGACTCAATTGCAGGAGTCCACTTCCGGTTTGCACCTGTAGATTGGAGTCTTCACCGATGGCTAGTTGGCCTGGGACAAGGTTTAGGACGTCCGTTTCAGGGATGACGGTGGTGGGCGGAAATATTTTCAGTCTTTTGCCATTGAGTGATGACCCATCTGCAAGCCATTTTGAGCTGGTTCCTGGCCATGGATCATAGG
>JBNMNB010000092.1:0-26936 GCA_051270635.1 Verrucomicrobiales bacterium
TCGATCTCGTAGTTTGGGTCGGTTTCGACAACTCGCTTTGCAGGTAGCAAGCTGACCTGACAGCTGTGTTCTTATTTGGCACATAAATTGTCCAAATAGAATCATTTATAGCGTTGTAAATAAACACCTTACGACAAGCTGCGAGAGATTGGCACGAGAGTTGATAGAGGAGAAGGTAGTATGAAAAAACTCACATCCACCTCATTCTCTATTGTTGCCGCCCTGGCGCTTGTCTCTCAAGCAACGGGTGGCGTGAATCTTGATGATCCCAATCCAGTCTCGATGAGCCAACCGGTCGAGTCCTGGGCTCCTATGCTTGGCAAGGGAACGCAAGAGCTGACGTTGTCCGGCCAGTTCGATTGGGATGGCTTCGAAGATCTTGACTACAATTTTCGTCTCGGCTACGGCTGGTTCGTCGTCGATGGCTGGGAGTTCGGACTGACCGGCTCCGCTGCCGACCAGAACGACAGCAGGAATTTCTCGGCTGGATTCTTCACCGAATACAACTTCAACCGGCAGGGGCAGTTTGTTCCCTTCATTGGCCTTTCCGCTGAGTGGGCAAACCTTGATGTCGATGTCTCCGAATTCTCACTCAGCCAGGACTCAATCCTGCTCGGCGGGCAAATCGGTGTGAAGTATTTCTTCCGACCAAACATCGCGATATCGACAGCGCTCACCTATTCGTGGGCAGCCGACGACATTTTCGACGCCGCTGACACCTTTGAGAACAATAAGTCCTCTTTCCTCGTCGGTATTCGCGTCTACTTCTAAGTCGAAAACAAACGATCACCATTTCCCACCAAACCAAACCCAAAACATACAATAACCATTAAATTGAACCAAATTATCACTGCATCCATTGCTGTCCTTGCGTTAAATCTCAACGTCACTGCACAAGATGCTACGCCAGTTAAGAAGCCACTCGCCACCGAGTCGCTTGCACTTAAGAGCCTTGCAGCTGATGTCAAAAAAGGATCTATTAAAAAGGGAGAGACCCTCGACACGGCGTTTGCACAGACACACAACGTGCTTGCTCTCTACTTCCAAGGCCGTGCTGAGCGATCCCTTGGTGGTAAGGCAAAAGACCAGGCATCTTCTGCGTTGAGCGCTACTGCTAACCACATCGAAGGCGCTGCAAAGTGGAGCGGTCAGACCCTCACCGACGCGGGCAAAGAGACCGTAGGTCTTCTGCGTAAAACAAGCGGAACGCTTGTTGGTGGTGCTGGAACCGTTGTTGAAACCTCTGGCGATATCCTCAAGAAAGGACTCGGCCTGATTACCAAACTCGGTAGCGGTATCAAAGGCGAAGACAAAGACGGTGGTAATGTTGCCGAGAAGGGTGCTGACGTCGTTAAAGGTGGCGGAAATGTGATCAAGAAAATCGGCGATAAGATCAAAGGAGAGACGAAAGACCAGTAATCTGTTCCCGTTCCCCAAAGAAATGTGGCGGGTGGGAGCAATTCCACCCGCCTTTTCATCCCCCCCACGTAAGCGCCTCCCCTAACGTTCATGAAGACTGTTCGAATCACTGCAATCGCCCGGCTCCTGGCCATGACCCCCATCGTTGCTCTACTTGTAAGCTGTGGCTCTACACAGACAGTAGGTCACTCCGGATTCTTGCCGGATCCTGAACGTCTCTCGCGAGCGAATGATTTACCATTTGATAAAGACTGGCGTGCTCCAGGGATCGATCTCAGAAAATATTCGTCAGTGGAAGTCGCCGAAGTAAGCGCCGATTTCCTGCACTTGACCGATGAAAACATGTCATCGAAGAAGATGGCGGTTCGACGATCGCAGGTGGGCGATCTCGCACAGTTCACAAGGTCAACCTTCGAGGGTGCTTTCGCTAACCAGAACCTGATGGGTCATGATGGAGCCGAAGGTCAAGGTCGGCTGATTTGTGAATTGGCCATCGTAGAATTCACCCCTAGCAAGCCCCTTGGCAACGTGGTTGGATACTCCTTCGGCGTAGCTGGTCAAGTTGTGAGCAAAGTACTACTGGGACTCACAGGAACAGCCATCCGCGGCAGTGGAGTCCGAGGCCACATCACCATTGAGGGACAGTTTCGAGATGAAGCAACTGACAACGTCGTCTTCATGTTTGCCGACAAGCAGAGTGGCCGGCCGTCACTCGCGAGCATCAAAAACTTTCAGCGTAGTGCCCACGCCAAGTCTCAGATCAAGATCCTGGCCAGGCAATGCGCCCGTGCCCTGACAAAGACCCCGGAAAAGAAGATTCATCGCAGTCTTCCTGTTGACCTGAAGCCCTGGTAGCGCGACGCGCGCAGTTACTGCAGTCGCAGGCGCTGTGCTCATATCATTTATGGACTATGTCTGCCGAACATTCAGACCATACTGGCAGTTCCGTGATAACGGACATTGTCTCGAAGTTGGAATGCGTTGACGCCCTTTATCTCACGACACTCCCAGTCCTCTGGGAATGCGGATTTGAAGTTGATGATCCATTGGAGAAACGAGTTTGGAAGCTTGAGGCTCATTTAGACGATTGCCTGAAGGCGTTCAAAGTCTGGCAATGGACACTCACGATCTACCCGCAGAGTTTATTCGATCAATTGAGAATCTGGGTAGAATACATCAGGAAACAGCTTTGTTTCTGAGACAATGCGCAGAACGAATCGTTGGGATTTCCCCGCCTGTGATCGATGTCCCAGCAATCGAACTTGAGGTGACGACGTTTGTCCATGACCATGCTGAACCCGAACTAGATTGGAACACAGTAGCGCTCGTCATTGTTGTGCTACTTATCATGGTCTACTGCATTGCCTCGAGTTTAGCCGTGCGCTGATCCCCCCACGATTCATCGCTCCAGTAATTTCCCGTAGCTACTGACTTTTTAGTGAATCGTGTTTTGAGCTCGGCAGTCTAAGCCGTAACCTTCCCTAAGGCTGTGGATGACGATAAGTTATCGAATTTATTTTATTGATAAATGGACTAAAATAAATTTATGAGAATGAGCGTCCCGATGATGATTTCGATCGCATTTGCCGTTGTGCTGTGTTCCTGCCAATCGCGGGGCCGCGCACGTCAGAGTAGCCCTGCGATGCAAACCAAGCGATTCGATGCTCGGGTTCTCGAAGGGATTGCGATGCCACTCATTACGTCTGATCTCCCGCCCAGTGACGATCCATTCGCCATCCCGGGTTCGGCCGACCAAAGGTCGAGTGTGGTGTCCGGATCATCCCATCCTCGTGCTGTCCTAGAAGTCTCAGGCATCCAGTTTCCAGCAGGCGCGTTCGCGTTCTATCGGCAAAGCACGGGGCAGCTGACGGTGCGCAATACGCCTGAGAATCTCAAGATGATAGGAATATTCTTAAGCAACTGAGCTTAACTAAGCGCGGGTTCACGCTCTCTCGCGGCGCATGTCTGCGCCGATGGCCATGAGTTTTTCATCGATGTGCTCGTAGCCTCGGTCGATGTGGTAGAGGCGGTTGATTTCGGTTTCGCCTTCGGCGCAAAGTCCAGCGAGAACAAGTGCGGCGGATGCGCGCAGATCGCTGGCCATGACGGGTGCGCCGCTGAGTTTTGGGACACCTTTGATGATGGCGGTGGCACCTTCCAACTGGATGTTGGCACCCATGCGGTTGAGTTCTGCGACGTGCATGAAGCGCTGCGGAAAGACTTTTTCAGTGATGACGCTGATGCCGGGAACGGTGGCAAAAAGGGACGTCAATTGCGCCTGCATGTCGGTGGGGAATCCTGGAAACGGTTCGGTGATGAGTTCGCAGCCGGTGGGATTATCAATGCGTCCGGTGGTGATGCGGTCGTCATCAATGTCGATGCGGTAGCCGCTTTCTCGCAGGATGCGGAACAAGGCTTCGAGATGATCGGCTCTGGCGCGGCGCAGGGTGACCTTTTTTCCGGCCATGGCTGCAGCGATGAGAAAGGTTCCTGCTTCGATGCGATCGGGGATCACCGTGTGCTGGGCGCCATCGAGGGATTTGACGCCTTCGATGGTGATGGTGCGCGTGCCAGCGCCGTGAATTTTTGCGCCCATGCGGTTCAGGAAATCGACCAGGTCGATGACCTCTGGTTCGCAGGCGGCTTCTTCGATGATGGTCGTGCCCTGCGCGAGCGTCGCGGCCATGATGAGATTATCTGTTCCGAGAACCGTTGGGCCGTGTTTGCCGAAAAGGTGGACGCGTTTTCCCTTCAGACCGCTCTCTGCTTTGATAATGATATCGCCGCTGGCGACTGAAACATCAGCGCCGAGTTCAGCCAACCCTTTGAGGTGGAGATCCACTGGGCGATCACCGATGACGCAACCACCGGGCAGGGACACTCTGGCTTCAAGCAGGCGAGCCAGCAGGGGGCCCATGACGCAGATGGAAGCACGCATTTTACGCACCAGATCATAGGGCGCATCGGCGTGGATATTTTCGGCACATACGGTGACGGTGCCGCTCGCCCGTTCGACCTCCGCGCCCAGGCTGCGTAGAATTTGCAGCATGTAGTTGGTATCACTGACGTCTGGCACCCGGCGAATAGTGCAAGTTTCGCGCGTCAGCAGGGTGGCTGCAAGAATAGGCAGCGAGGCATTTTTTGATCCACTCACGCTGATTGAGCCGTTGAGTTCGGCGCCGCCGGAAACGATGAGTTTTTCCATGAATGAGAAGAAAAAGTGGAAGGGGAGGAGGAGCAAAGGCTGTCACCGCAGTTCCTCTGCGGCCGCAATCGTTAGCCATAGGCGGACTGCGCGGCGGATGCAAAGGATAATGGATAAGGAAGGATGCGTGTATGGAGAAATTTTCCCATCTACTCGGAATGCACCGCTTGACAGGCGACATTCCGCTCGTAATATCACCGCCCGACCTAAGGAAGACTCATGGCAAACTCAAGATCTGCACTCAAACGCGTCCGTCAGAACAAGACACGCACCGCTCGCAATAAAGCACTCAAAACTCGCGTCAAGGGTGCCCGCAAGGCGCTGAACGCTGCTGTTGAAAGTGGCAAGGCTGCGGATGCAGAGACACGCTACCGTGAGTTCATCTCCATTATTGACAGTGGTGTGAAGGCTAACATCCTGCACCGCAACACCTCAAGCCGTGTCAAAGCGATCTACATGACGCGGTTGAAATCACTCGCATCTTAAGAGTTTTCCATAATTATTATCAAGAACGAAAATTTCTCTTAATTTTACGAATCGGTCTTGATAAATGCGGCAGGGTGAGTAAGCTTTCGCCATGCCAAACGCAGATTCTTTGGAAAACAGAGCTCGCCAAGCAGATCGCATTGTTCGCAACCCGGCGAAGTACAAAGTGTGTGTCGGATGTGAATCAATCGTCGCTGCGAAGACAGCCATTTGCCCGAACTGCCACAGCTATCGGTATGAGTTCGACGAGGATAGGGTAGTAGCTCAGGCGCAAGTATTAGGTCAGCGTCCACGGCAGTCAGTGCTGGCATCTGATCTACACTGAAGAAGAAGTCGCAGGGTTGGGGACGTAGTGGTGACTTTCAGTCGCCAATCTCTTACCGCTATCCAGCTTCTCCCGTGGCGAATGGCGATGAAAAATCACCATTACTGGAGTCGAATGTCAGGTTGGCGGATTGAGAATCTCTGCGGTAGGCTTTGATCTCTCAAGCTGCACGAACTCAGGCACAACGAACTTTCGTTGCGCCCTGAGGTGACAGACTTCTTTTCGATTCTACCTAAATTCTAGTTGCAAAGCCCTCTAACCATGGGCTAAGGGCGCGATAGCCGAAACGAATATTCATGCGATTTTCATTCGTAAGAAATTGAGTCAGCCTCAACTTTTCGGACTACCTATTGAATCTCAGACGCTTGAGCGATTATAGAAATTCTCGAAAAATTCTCATATTTTTTGAAAAACTATTGACTCAGTTGTGTTGCGGACTAAAATAGGAATTCAGCTAAATCAAACAACTAAGGGAACTACAACTACGTTTATGAAACTAAAGTCATTCGCATTGACATCGCTTGGCCTCTTCGGAAGCGCAATGATCGCCTCAGCAGGAGATCATATGAGCACACCTATGAGTGCTCCACTAGCACCAACACCTGCTCCGCTGCCAGCCAGCGGTGGTTTAGTCGACGAGATCGGCGCTGAAATCAGCTTCGGTTATGACTCTGTCTACATGTTCCGTGGTGTTGACTTCGGCGAGAGCCTGGTCTGGACCGATGTGAATCTTACATTGCCCCTGGCGGACAGCCTTGAGCTGAACGTTGGAGCCTGGTATGCAGGACTCGCTGACGAAGATTACTCAGAGCTCGATCTCTATGCAGGCCTGACCTACAACATCGACGACAGCTTAAGCGTTGGACTCGGTTACACTCACTACTACTACCCACGCTCTGACGACGATTACGGCGAAGTGGGAGTCACCCTCGGCTACAGCATCTCTGGAGTAGATCTTGGAGTTGGCTACTACTACGATCTTGAGATCGAAGGCAGCTACTACGAGGTAGGTGCTTCTTACGAAATTGCACTTTCTGACTCCGTCAGCCTCGTGCCCGGTGTTGTTGTTGGATTCGGTGATGACTACTACGGTGTGAGCGGCGGCAGCCACGTTGGTCTCAGCCTTGGTCTTCCGATCAAGCTTACCAGCACAGCTACTCTTACTCCTTACGTGGCAGGCAACCTTCCAATCGACTCTCTGGATAGCGCCGGAGAAGATGATCAAGTTTACGGCGGTATTGCACTGACCGTCACTTTCTAACATTTCTTCAAGAGATCATTTTAAAGGTTTCGATTGAGGCCCTTCGCTCCGGCGAAGGGCCTCATCTGTTTTAAGAATGAGGGGAGGGGGGCCTATGGGCCCAGACCGAGCAAAGCCAGCCCTTGCCACATGTTGAGTCGCCCCCTATGGTCGCGGCGATGGCAAAGCCAAAGGCGAATAAGGGCGATTCGGGCAAACCCAAGCTGACGCCAATGATGCAGCAGTACTACGCGATTCGGGATAAACTTCCGGAAGACGTTTTGCTGTTCTTTCGCCTGGGAGATTTTTATGAAATGTTCTTTGAAGATGCGAAGCGCGCGGCTGGGCTGCTCAATGTTGCATTGACCAAACGCAACGGCATTCCCATGTGTGGCGTGCCCTTCCATGCTGCCGAGGGCTATATCGGAAAGCTGGTGACACAGGGGAAGCGGGTAGCGATCGCTGAGCAAACCAGCGAGCCGCAGCCGGGGAAAATTGTCGAACGCGCAGTATCGCAGATCATCAGCGCGGGAACGATCAGCGATCTCAACCTGCTCGACTCGGAATCGCACAATTTTCTTGCTGCGGTTTACTGTGCGGGCAAGCAGATGGGGCTGGCGTATGTTGATCTCACCACCGGAGAATTCCGCGTTACCGAGTGCCAGGATGAGGAGGCGCTGAATGATGAAATTGTCAGGGTCGCTCCTGCAGAAACTCTCATCAGCGACGAGCAAGTGAGCACCTTCACAGATGTGCCGGGCAGCCTGCCGTACGACGGATATACTTTCCTCTACGAACAGGCGCTGCACCTGCTGAAAGAGCACTTCAAGGTGCAGTCGCTGGATGGATTCGGCTGCGGAGCCATGCCTGCTGCGACCAGTGCGGCTGGAGCGATCCTGCACTATCTCAAGTTTCAACTGCACCGTCAGGCTGATCATATACGGCGTATTCAAACTTATACGTCGAGTGATTTTGTGCTGATCGATGCTGCCAGCCAGCGCAATCTCGATCTCGTAGAGAGCCGCGCAGGAGCCGCCAATACCTTGCTGAAAGCGCTGAGCCGCATAGGAACTCCAATGGGCGCACGCAAGCTGCGTGATTGGATTCTGCATCCGCTGCGTGATGTCGCGGAGCTAGTATCACGCCAGGATTTGATCGCGGCACTGCTGGCAGAACCATTCCTGTTCAACCAGTGCCAGGAGCAGCTGAAGAACGTCCGCGATGTCGAGCGCACCATCGGTCGACTCAGCCAGGGCAACGGCAATGCGCGGGATCTTCAGGCGCTGTCGCTGTCACTGTTGCAGTTGCCGGCGCTCCGGCAGCATCTGGAGACGCTCAATGATGCAGGACAGCTGGCAACCTCCCTGTGTCCGAGGATGCGGGACTTTTCCGAATTGGTGGCAATGTTAGAAGAGGCTCTGGTCGACGAGCCGCCCGTTAGTATTAAGGAAGGAGGAATCTTCCGCGACGGCTATGTGCCTGGACTGGATGAACTGCGTGCCGCCTCAACGGAGGGCAAGCAATGGATCGCCGATCTACAGGTGCGTGAGTCCGAACGCACAGGCATTAAGTCGCTGAAGGTGAAATACAATGCCGTCTTCGGTTACTTCATCGAGATCACCAAGTCGAATCTGGCCAATGTTCCTGAGAACTACACGCGAAAGCAAACTACCGTGAATGCCGAGCGCTTCATTACGCCAGAGCTTAAGGAAGTAGAGGGCAAAATTCTCGGCGCAGACGAACGTGCGCAGAAGCTCGAGCTCCAGGAATTTCAAAAACTTCGCGAGCGGGTGCTCGTGCACCTTGAGGATATTCAGGACAGTGCAGATGCTCTTGCGACACTGGATGTGCTGTGCTCGCTTACTGAGACGGCGCGACTCTATCACTACTGTCGACCCTTGCTCAACGAGTCGCACAATCTTTATATCAAAGATGGTCGGCACCCAGTACTGGATCAAAATCTGGCGGAAGAGAAATTCGTTCCGAACGATACGCATCTTGAACGAGAGCAGAATCGCCTGCTGCTGATCACCGGCCCTAACATGGCCGGAAAATCGACCTACATTCGCCAGGTTGCCTTGATCACACTGATGGCGCAGATCGGAAGTTTTGTGCCTGCCTCAGCTGCGGAAATCGGCGTGGTCGACCGCATCTTTACCCGTGTGGGTGCCAGCGATGACATCGCCCGCGGGCAGTCAACATTTATGGTCGAAATGAATGAGACCGCGCTCATCGTCAACAATGCCAGCGATCGCAGCCTGGTGATACTGGATGAGATTGGCCGTGGAACATCGACCTTTGATGGTCTGTCTATTGCCTGGAGCGTGGCCGAACATCTGTATGATCGAATCGGTGCGCGGACACTTTTTGCTACCCACTACCACGAGCTGACGGCGTTGTCGCAGAAGCGCCCGGGCGTACAAAATTACAATGTGGCGGTGCGCGAGTGGAATGATCAGGTCATCTTCTTGCGCAAAATTGTCCCCGGTACGGCTGACAAGAGCTACGGAATTCAAGTGGCGCGGCTGGCAGGGCTGCCGGCTGAGATCATCGACCGCGCTAAGGAAATTCTGGAGCATCTGGAGCAGAATTCTCAGTCTCCTGAGCAAGAATCCAAGCTCCATCGTGAAACAAGCAAAAGTGGCAAGGCGACTTCTTCATCGAAATCTTCAGGAGAGGAGAACTCGGATGCGTCGGCGAACGAGGTGGCTTCCACAGAAGAGGCAACAATGCCTGAGCCGCCTGCGCAGATTCAGATGACCCTGTTCTCTTAGCAGGAGAGGAGGGTTGGATATAGGTGCTAATTTTTTAACACTTTAGAATGGATATTCGTTGAAATTGTTTTCAGATGGGTGTACTTGCCTTCGATTAGCGTCGTATCCATGAATACAATGAGATTTCTCCAAGCAGTAGCAGTTTTAGCCTTGGGCACTAGCCTGATAGGCTGTGCTGGTCAGATGCCAGTGTCTGCGCCGATGCTTCCCGGTGTAGGTGGTGACGATTATCTGGGTGGATTGTCGACCACACGACAGCCTACAGGGCCGATTCCGGACAATGTTTCCTACTGGGATGGTGATGGTGTTTCTGGAAGCCCGAAGATTGTGATCAAGCTCAGTGATCAGACCGCGTATTTCTACAAAGGCGATCAATTGGTCGGCAAGTCGAAGGTTTCGACCGGAACGCCAACTCACCAGACGCCCCCGGGAAATTTTAAGATTACGCAGAAGAATAAAGATCACCGCTCAAACCTTTACGGCGTTTTTAAAGATAGGAACGGCACTGTCGTCAATGATGAAGTAGACACTCGGAAGGATTTGCCTCCTCCTCCAGGTTTGGTTTACGAGGGAGCGGACATGTTCTATTTCATGCGTTTCAATGGTGGTGTTGGCATGCATGCTGGTCTTCTCCCCGGCTATCCGGCGTCGCATGGCTGTGTGCGCATGCCTGCGCATATGGCACAAACGTACTTTGAAAATGTGACTCACGGTACGCCTGTCATCGTTGAGAGATAAGCTGGCAGCGGCGTTATTCAATTCATGCTTCCTCCCGCCTCCGATACTGCAGAGATCAGCGTTGCAGATCTCGTCGCCCTTCTGAATGGGGAAAGTGCCCCTATGGTCGTGGACTGTCGGGAACAAGATGAATACGATCTTTGCCGCCTGCAGGATTCTGTGCTGATTCCACTTTCAACTTTTGCTGTGGCCATGGAAGGCAAGTTGCCGGGCAAGAACAGCCCGATCGTCGTTTATTGCCATCATGGGATGCGTTCCCAGCGGGCTACCGCTTTTCTCCGCGCCAAAGGCTATACGAAGGCATTCAGTATGGTGGGTGGCATTGATACCTGGGCCGTAGAGGTCGACCCTCAGATGACACGATATTAATCGTCGATTGACTGTCTGGCAGTGCTCATTGCCTATCGAGGAGGGAGGCTCACTAGACATGTTTCCTATCGTCTAAGATTTGCCTTACGGCTTCTGGATAAGGCTTTACTAATGATGCCAAGCAGCTATCTAGGAGCATGTTTAAGACCTTGCTTCGACCGGTCGCTGCTCAGCTATTTCTGGTGGTTTTGTCAGGAATGACGCCTGCTTTTGCAGAGGAGTTGCCGCTGGATGAAAAAACGACCTCGCTTGGAAAGCAGTATACAGGAATCGTGCGTGTAGAGAACGCATCGGTTGTCCCTGACTTTGCTACTCCCTGGAATCCTGTCCTCCCTCGCGGCGGAACGGGTACCGGTTTTTTGATAGGTAAGAATCGCTTTCTCACAAATGCTCACGTGGTCAGTGACAGCAGTCGCGTCATTATCAAAAAGGTCGGCGATTCTGAGCCCTTGCTGGCGCGCATCCTTCATATCGCGCATGATTGCGACCTGGCCGTGTTGGAATTGGTCGACCCCAGCAAGTTTGATGACGTTGCGTCTCTCGATATTGGCTATGAGATTCCCAAGCTTGATACTGCCGTTAAGGTGGTGGGATACCCGATAGGTGGCGAGCGTATCTCTGTGACGCGAGGCGTGGTTTCGCGCATTGATTTCCTCGCCTACAGCCATAGTGCTGTCGATTATCATTTAACTGTGCAGATTGATGCAGCAATTAATCCCGGTAACAGCGGTGGCCCGGTCATTCAAGATGGCAAAGTCATTGGCGTCGCCTTTCAAGGGTATTCAGGAGACGTCGCACAGAGTACTGGTTACATGATTCCTGTGCCAGTTATTCAACGCTTTCTAAAAGATGCGGAGGATGGGCAATACGACCACTACGTAGACCTGTCTGTGGCCGACTTCCCGATTCTCAACCCTGCATTGCGCCGTGCTCTCGGGTTGCCGAATAATGGTCAGGGGATAATGGTCGGTTCGGTCAGCGCAGAGGGCTCTGCTGATGGCAAACTGGAAATCGGAGATGTTCTGCTGCAGATCGATGGCTATCCGATTGCCAGCAATGGTTCGATTGATATCAGAGGAGAAAAGGTCAACATGGCCGAGATCGTTGAGCGGAAATTTGCCGGCGACATTATTCAGCTCAAAGTGTGGCGCAATAAACAGCCCGTTGATGTCACCATCGAGTTGAAACGCTTCCTGCCATACCTGATCAGTGCGCGCCAGTATGAGCAACGGCCGCAGTATGTCATGCATGCTGGCCTGGTGTTTCAGCCGCTCGATCGCAATATGATGAGCGCTCACAAGCTCAACAACATGGAAGTCCGACGTTACTTTGGCTTCTACGTCGCCGATGAACTCTATAAGGAAAGGCCAGAAGTCGTGGTGCTCACGACCGTCTTGCCCGATGCGATCAATACGCATATCGAAGGATACGCTGGCAGTATCGTGGAATCGATTAACGGTCAGGAAATTTTGTATCTCAGTGATGTGTTGCCCGCACTGGAAAAGAACCCGCAGGAGAACTTTACAGTGATCAAACTAATGGGTCAGGGGCGTCCGCTGGTGCTGGAGAATTCCAGGGTGCCTGGGGCGCAGGTGCGTATCATGTCGAAGTATGAGGTCAGGGAAGACCACTACGTGGAATAATGACATTATTCCTATCCAACTCCTCCCACTTCTTCAGTTTACCTAACACGCTATTCCATTTCAGATGATTTCTTCTCGTATCCATTTCTTCATTGCCGCAATCCTGGGTCTGCTGCCGATGGCAGTGGGTCTCACCGCTGCAAGTGCTCAGAACAAGAGCGGGCCAGATGCGACCACTTCCATTGTGCGCGTCAACGTGACTAACCAGCGCTACAACTTTGGGGTGCCGTGGCAAAAGCAACGCCCCACCTCCCGCCGTGGACTTGGAGCAGTGCTTGAAAACAATCGAGTGCTGGTCACTGCAGAGTTGATTCAGGATTCGAATTACGTCGAACTGGAGATCGCCTCTACAGGACGAAAGCTTACGGCCAAAGTCGAGGCGGTGGACTACGAAGTAAATCTGGCAGTGCTTGTGCCTGCGCAGGACCCAGGCGCTTTTTTTGAAGGAATCATTCCGTTGGAAATTGCCGATCCGGCTAAGGTTAACGACTCACTGGAAGTCTGGCAATTCGAATCGAATGGTTCACCTGCCTCCACCGAAGTCAGTCTAACGCGGGCAGAGATCGGGCGTTATTTTTTGCCTGATGCCTACTTTTTAGAATACGAAGTGTCCGGGTTGGTGCAGTATCGATCGGGCAGCTTTACCTTGCCTGTTGTCCGTGAAGGGAAGTTGGCCGGGATGTTGCTGAGTTATAACTCGGATGATCAAATTGCAGACGTACTGCCATCGATGATTATCCAGCGCTTTCTGGACGACGTCGCGAATCCTCCATACGAAGGATTTCCCAACTTTGGGATTCAGTATTCCGTAATGCTGGACGATCAATTTCGCTCTTACCTGAACGCCAACCAATACTCCGGTGGCATCTATGTGAGTAACGTTATTCGCGGCACCTCAGCGGCTTCGAGTGAAATTAAGCAAGGCGATGTTATTCTGGAAATCGAAGGAAACCGCATCGACGCCCGTGGGAATTTTGAGCATCCTGACTATGGGTTACTGAGTCTTAGCTATCTGGTGAAAGATACCGCACGCGTTGGCCAGGAACTGAAAGTGAAAGTCCTTCGTGACGGTAAGGAGCACGACCTCATGGTAAAGTTGCAGAGAAAAGAGTCCGGCGACTACCTCGTGGATTCCTACATGTTTGATCGTGGGCCGAAGTATTTCATTCTGGGTGGATTGCTCTTCCAGGAGCTGACCGTTCCCTACCTTGAGCTTGTCGCAGGTGATGACTGGGCCAATCGCGGTCCGTTTAAACTTGCTTACACAGCTAAGAATCCCGATGCATTCGAGACTGAAGGTCGTAAGAAGATCGTATTTCTCAGCGGAGTGTTGCCGTCCAACTCGACCATAGGTTATGAAGGTCTGTCTGGATTGATCCTTACGAAGATCAACGGTCGCGACATTCTAAGTATCGCAGATGTCGATGCGGCGGTGAAAGAGCCAGCCGATGGCCTGCATAAGATCGAATTTACCGATTTTCCGCACCTGATTTTCCTTGATTCGGCAATGGCGGAAATCGACAATACGCAGACGTTGCCCAATCGCTACCGAATCACGGAACTCAAGCGGCTCGATTGATTTTAATTACCCGCATCTCTGAGGAGTCAGCGCCTTTTCTTTCGCACGGAACCTTGTTGCCCGCACCATTCGTGAAATTCGAGGGAAACGCCGCACTAGCCGACAACTACAAGGCGCACGCAAATTTCAGCGGCTGGCGGTATAGGTATACCGACGGGTGCTCGAATTAAGAGGTAATACCAATCTGGAGCCTAAGCCAGCGCGTCCAGTTTGGCCGCGATCTGGTCTTTCGGGAGTAACCCTGCCTGGTTCTCTTTCAGCTCACCGTCTTTGAAAAACAGCAGCGCTGGAATGGCGCGCACGCCGAATTTGGCGGCAAGCGCATCGTTGCCTTCAGCATCCAGGTTGACCTTGCAAATCTTTACAGTGTCACCCTTCTCTGCAGCTACTTCATCGAGGACTGGAGCCAGCATTTTGCAGGGGCCGCACCATTCCGCCCAGAAATCGACGAGAACAGGGACCGTGGAGTTGTTCACTTCGGTATCAAAGTTCGCAGCGGTGAGTTCGACAATAGATTCGTGTGCCATGTACTGACTATCGCTGCCCAAATTGCGTTTTCAACTCGAATCTAGAAGTTGGTTTTTCCCATTGCTGTTAGCGCGCTTCTCCATAGGATCGTCCGATGCGCCCCATTCTTTTTTCGCTTTCGCTGCTGTTGTCCGCTTTTTCTATTGGGCATCCTGCGGGAGCGGGTGAGAAACCGAATATTGTCATTATTCTGGCGGACGACATGGGCTACGGAGACGTCCAGGCTTTGAATCCGGCCTCGATGATTCCGACTCCAAATCTCGATCGGCTGAGCAGTGCTGGGATGAGTTTTACAGATGCGCATACGCCATCTGCGGTATGCACGCCCACTCGCTACGGTCTGCTGACGGGGCGCTACTGCTGGCGCACGCGACTCAAGCGTGGAGTTCTGAACGGCTACGGCAAGCCTTTGATTTCTGAGGATCGGCAGACCGTGGCATCTGTTTTGAAGAAGGCAGGCTATGCCACGGGGATCGTCGGTAAGTGGCACCTGGGTCTTGGCTTTGCGCCGGGGGACGACGGTACGTTCGATTATTCCAAGAGTGTCGATCCTTCGCCGATGAACTACGGTTTCGAGTTCAGCCACATCATCCCTGCGTCACTCGATTTTCCTCCCTATGTCTACATTCAGAACGGGAAAGTGACCGCATTGCCGACGATTGAACAATCCGCGCAGCAGTTCCCCGCTTTCCTTCGCAAGGGTGAGCGGGCGACTGATCTGGTCATGGAGAATTGCCTGGATGACTTGACTGCCGAATCGGTGAAATTCATCCGCGAGCGATCAACCAAGCCGCAACCGTTTCTACTCTATTTTCCACTGACAGCACCGCATAAGCCGGTGCTTCCTCATCCGCGGTATCGGGGCAAGAGCAAGTTGGGACCGTACGGGGATTTCGTCATGCAAGTGGATGACGTTGTGGGATCTGTATTAAGTGCGGTGGAAGATGCTGGCATTACCGGGGACACCGTCGTCATCTTCACCAGCGACAACGGCTCGTTTATGCATCAACTGGAGGAATCGGATCATGTGGAAAATTCTTCGGTGCAGGGGTATCGACCAGAGAATCACCGGGCGAATTACATTTATCGCGGAACCAAAGCAGACATCTGGGAGGCAGGGCATCGAGTGCCTTTCCTGGTGCGCTGGCCGGGAAAAGTGAAGAACAATGTGAAGTCCGCAAAAACGCTCTGTGTCACAGACATTCTTGCTACCTGTGCAGAACTTGCGGGAGCTGAGCTCGATGCGGAAACCGGCGAAGACAGCTTCAGTTTCCTGGGTGATCTCATGGGAGAAGCGGCCAGCAGCCCTCGTCCGGCCGTCATTCATCACTCATCAGGAGGCATGTTTGCGATTCGTTCGGGTGACTGGAAACTGGTCGCCGGGAATGGATCAGGTGGTCGACAAAATCCACGCGGCAAGCCATTCGAAAAACCCTGGCAACTGTTCAACCTTAAAGAGGATCCTGAAGAGAAGCACAACGTCATTGAAGGCAATGCCGCCCTGGCGAAACAGATGGGAACAGAGCTCGAACGCATCCGGAAGGGTGGTTACAAGGGCTGAGACAGTGATAGCGGCGCTGGTGCCAAAGTTAGGGCCGCCCTTTCAGAGCTTTACTCCTAAAGGACGGGTGCCCAAGCCGTTGGGCCTGAAGAGATCGCTGGCTAGGATACAGTCTCAACAGAACCAGCATTGCGATTACGATGCGCCGATTAGGTGGAATCGGCGTCTCGCCGATAGATAGCGGAGCCTCGGCCATATTCCATAGTCAGCCGAGACCGAAGGAGCTGAGTGCGCATCTGTATCATCACAAAAAAACGACGCCCGTATTTCTACGGGCGCCGCAATTTTTCAAAATTCTCCCCGCCGCAAACTCAATCAATCAATGATTGGATCGGGCGTGGGATTAATAAGTCACTCTCGGGCGTCGAGGATCAGGCCTTGCTGGCCATGAACTCGAGTATCAGAACGACGACAGCTAAAACTAATACGATGAAATGCATTGTAGCTTAAAGAGTTCGGTTAGTTAGTGAGTTGCAGGGAACTAGTCGACTTCAAGTTCCTTGAGGGCTCCTGATGAATCCATCCATGAATGGTTGTCATCTTTAGGAATCTTCCACGTTTCGGTGCCTGGAGTGCTATCGACGGCAGGCGAGAACTTGGAAGGCCATGAGAACAGTTGCACAAGGAGCAAGACTGCGGCGAGAACCACTGCGATAGCGGCCAGAGGGTTCAGAACGCTTTCGTCTTCATCCTCATATTCGTCATCGGCAGCTGACGCGCTTTTGTAAACTGGAACGCTCTGGACGGCGGTACCGGTGGGTTTGGCCAGCGGCTTGGTGGGCTGAAGCTTGACGGTAGCCTTGGGCAACTGAGCAGCTGCGGCTTTGCCTGCATCGGCTGTTCCTGCTGCTGCTGAAGCAACGGCTGTGGCAGCCTTGGCGGCCGGTTGGGTCAAAGGCACGGTTTTCGCTCCGCCGCCAGCAGCTGGGGCAGGTGCTCCGCCTGGTTTCGGTGGTGCGCCCCCGGGCTTAGGCGGTGCAGGTGCACCTCCGCCTGGCTTGGGTGGCGCTGGAGCGCCAGCAGCAGGTTTCGGTGCGGAAGGAACAGGAGCCGCTGGAACTGGCGCCTTCGGCGCAGGAGGTTTAGGGGCTCCTCCGGCTGCGGGTGCAGGCGGTTTTGGCACTGCCGGCTTCGGCGGAGCAGGGGCTCCTCCTCCGTCAGCACGCAAGGTGATTTTTACGGTTTCCTTCTTTGCTGGCGCAGAGCCCGCTGGTGTTGGCGGCTTCGGGGCCGGTGGCTTGGGCGGTTTCGGTGGTAAATTGTCACTCATGAGTGCTAGGCGGTATTTTTGAAACTTTTTCGGATCGGAAGCGGCATTTATCACAATGCTCGCAACTTCTGTCAATCCTTTGTTCGTCCAAAACGCGTTGAAACGTCATTTTCTTAGAGATTCCGCGGCTCAAACGAAATCGGTGATGATTCGCTGACCAGATTCAAAGGATATGCTAAGTTTTCTACAATGTTCTCCCGTTCATGCTTGCAGGCGCTCACCACTGTTGTCTGGTTTTCTTTGCTGTTGCTGTCTGGCCATGCTGGCAGCGTGGCTGAGCCAGACTTCCGCTCGCAGGTGAAACCGCTGTTGTCGGACAAGTGTTACCATTGCCATGGCCCGGATAGCAGCACGCGTAAGGCGGGCCTGCGCCTCGATACGCAAGAAGGCGCCCTCACATTGCTGAAGTCGGGGATGCGAGCAATTGTTCCTGGCGATGTCTCAGCCAGTGCGCTGGTCGAGCGTGTCTCCAGTGCCGATCCAGATCACGTGATGCCGCCCCCGGAGGCACATCTCGACCTGAGTCAGGAGCAAGTTGACACGCTGACGCAATGGATCGCGGCCGGGGCAAAGTGGAGCGACCACTGGTCCTTCGTCCCGCCAACTGCGCCGCCGCCTGCTTACTCATCGAACCAGCTTTCGCCCATCGATTATTTCGTCCAGCAACGGCTGGAGCAGGCAGGGTTTTCACTTTCGCCAGCGGCCGATCGCCCGGCGTTGATTCGTCGGCTGTCGCTTGATCTTCGCGGCCTGCCCCCCACTCCCGAGGAGGTCGCCGCTTTCGCAAATGACTCCGCCGATGATGCCTGGGAGAAACTCATCGATCGCACCCTTGCCTCCGTAAACACGGCAGAGCGACTGACCATGGACTGGCTGGATGCAGCGCGTTATGCCGATACCAATGGATACTCGATCGACGACCATCGCGACATGTGGGCGTGGCGCGACTGGGTGATCGCCGCCTTTGACCGCAATCTGCCGTATGATCAGTTTCTAACACAGCAACTGGCGGGCGACCTCCTGCCCGATGCTACAACCGAGCAAGTGATGGCCACAGGGTTTCTGCGCAACAGCATGAACACGCACGAGGGCGGAACTATTCCTGAGGAATATCGCGTCGCCTATGTGGCGGACAAAGTGGATACCGTCGCTACTGTTTTCATGGGGCTGACTATGAAGTGTGCGCAGTGCCACGATCACAAGTATGATCCCATCGCGCAGCGCGACTACTACCGTTTCTTCGCATTTTTTAATACTACTGACGAACCTGGCCAGGGGCCGACCAGCGGTGGCAATGCCAAGCCGTTCATTGAGGTCGAGTCGCCATTCGTGAGTTCCGAACAATTGCGGCAGCGCGCCAGGCAGCGCCAGGAATGGCTGCGCAACGCGCACAGTGAAGAGAGCAAGAGTTTCGAGAAAGAGGTCGGCTACTTTAGCGACATCGCCGAAACGGGTAAGACGTCGGTGATGGTGATGAATTTGACGCCTCGCGAAACCTACATGCTGGAGCGTGGGGAATATAGTAAACCGGGTGAACGCGTCACTGCGGGCACCCCTGAATCCCTGCCTCCGTTAGTGTCAGATGGCGACGCGACGCGACTCGATCTGGCGCGTTGGCTGACGCGACCGAATCATCCGCTTACGGCGCGGGTTGCAGTCAATCGCTACTGGCAATTTTTGTTCGGCACTGGCTTGGTGAAGACGGCGGAAGACTTCGGTTCACAGGGCGAACTGCCGTCGCATCCGCAACTGCTCGATTGGCTGGCGCTGCGCTTCGTTGAGTCCGCTTGGGATGTGAAGGCACTGCTCAAAGTAATGCTGCTGTCGGACACTTACCGACAAGCAACCGTAGTGTCGCCCGAATTGCTCGAAGCAGATCCGCAGAATCGTCTGCTCGGTCGCGCGCCGCGGCATCGACTTCCTGCCGAAATCGTGCGCGACAATGCTCTGGCGATTGCCGGATTGCTAGTGTCCGATGTCGGTGGCCCCGGCGTCTATCCCTACCAGCCAGAAGGTCTGTGGAAAGAAGTCAGTCACTACGGGCCGCACGCCTTCACAGCGATGGCCTACTGGCAGGGCACGGGCGCGGATCATTATCGCCGCAGCATGTACACTTTCTGGAAGCGCACCAGCCCGCCGCCCAGTCTCATGGCCTTTGATGCGCCATCGCGCGAGACCTGCACCATTCGTCGCCAGAATACAAACACGCCGATCCAGGCGCTGGTGCTCATGAACGATCCTCAATACGTCGAAGCCTCGCGCGCCCTCGCCGGTCGCATGATTGCCGCAGTCGAATCCTCAGATTCAAAGGCGCGCCTCACCTATGGTTTTCAACTTGCCGCCGCGCGCGCACCAACTGCCGCAGAACTGACCATTCTTGAACGTTCCCTGATGCGTAATCTTGAGCGCTTCACGGCCGATCCCGAAGCTGCTCGTGCGCTCTTGACCATTGGGGAGTATTCACAAAATTCATCTGGCTCAGCCGAGATTATTGCGCACGCCGCCTACACCATGGCCGCCAGTCTTTTGCTCAATCTCGACGAAACCATCACTGAGCCGTAATTTCAACTGTCACTGCGCAGCTATTGATTTACGCACTTGAGAAGCAGTCGGAATACCTTCCGTCAGTAGCAACGTCTTACCTTGAGCATCTGTCAGGATACATGATGGCAGTGGTGGCGATTCGATGCCTGTCTGCCTGGTGAGGAAGGCCGTGACGGCGGTGCGATCAGGGCCGGGCAAGTCAACGAGCATGCGGTAATTTGGGCTCCACTTTTTCACATACTTCTCGAGCATGGCGCGGTCGTCGTCCAGATCGATTGGAACTGCAATGACCTCGACGCCGTCGGCTGCCAGTGTCTCTGCGAGAACGTTGACTTCTGGCAGGTGGCGGATGCAGGCCTCGCACCAGGTAGCCGTCGTCGTATAGAGGCGCAATTTTTCGGACGGAGTGGCGGCGGCAATGAGGAATATCGCCTCGTCTCTGGGCGCTGGCGTTGAAACGGGCAGGTCTTTGATATACTCGCCGATCTCAAATGGACGGCCAGCGTTTTCATGCGCAGTAATGAGCGCTCCAGCTGCGACGTTCTCCAATGTGTAAACCTGCCCTGATGGCCAGCGCACCGTGAGGCGTGCCACGTTTTCAGCGCCGCCGATGCCGATCAACATAGTCGCGCTGTTCTGCGCGGCAAAGCCCTCGCCGCAGCGATGCTCGCGTTTCAATGTCGGGCCGTCGGCGGTCTCCACGGTTACCCAGGCACCATAGCCGTCACGGTTGGTTTGTTCTTGCGCTGCTACGGAATTCTGGTTGCTGCCGACGAAGCGCAGGGCGATCACGTTGCCATCATCGGGCATTGCGTTGCGGTAAAGATTGAAGAGCGGCGCATTGGCATTTACCAGGGCGATATCCTGCTTGCCGTCGCGATTGTAGTCGAAGAGGGCGAAGCCACGACCATCGGCAATGTTGTCCAGTCCAGAGATCCCTGACAGATCACTAAATGCTTTGCCCGCGCTGTTCATGAATAGCTTGTTGCGTTCATTGCCGCTGAGCGAATGCACGACGTAGCGGCCGTCTCGCATTTCTCCTCCCGCCAGTCGGCTATCGATCTCCGGGGTGAGCTCTGCATCCTCCTGGCTGCGCTTCCATTCAGGGGAAAAACGAAAACTCTTGCGGGATATGCTGTCATCAGTGCGCACGAACGTACGCCAGAGGTTACTTCACAAGTCGACCTCCGTGGCCACCTCCTTCGGCGCGGTGAAGTAGCCATTGATCGAGTAGATGTCGAGCCAGCCGTCGTTGTTGAAATCGGCAAATTGGCCGCCCCAGCCCCAGCCGGCCTTGGCAACAAGCATCGCGGGTGGCTTCAGTCCCGATACGAGATCGAAGGTGCCGTTTTCCTTTTGCTGATAGAGATAATTGCCAGTGGCTGATTCGGCGTAGTCAGCATTCAAGCCTTCGACCTGTGCGGTGATGCGCTGCCCCGCCTTGCTGAACATATTTGTCACGTAAAGATCCTGCTTGCCGTCGTTGTCGTAGTCGCCCCAGGTCGCGCCCATCGCAAAGCCAAACGCAGTCGTGCCGGCAACTTTAGTGACATCGGAGAACCCATCCTTGCCGTCATTGCGGAACAAGTGATCGGGTGCCCAGTCATTGGCAACATAAAGGTCGGTGTCACCATCTTCGTCGTAGTCCGACCAGGTGGCCTGCAATGAATTACGCCAGATTCCAATCTGGGCGCTTTCCGGTGCAGGCTCAAACTTTCCGCCGCCTTTGTTGACCAACAACACATTGGGCGGGCCGATCTGATCGAGCAGATTGGGAAACAGGTTGCCCTGTACCTTTGGATGCGACTTCGCATGGCGCTGGTAGTATTCCTTTGCAACTTTCGGCGAAAGGAACTCGTCTGGCCAGTTGTCGGAGCCTGATGCAACGCCACCCGTCGGACTCGAACCACCAAGCACCGCAGGCCGATAGGTGCAAATATACACGTCGAGCAGTCCATCGTTGTTGTAGTCAGTCGCCGACATCGAAATCGCCAGCCGCGGCAACACCACGGACTTCATTTCCGAGAACCAGCCGCCGTTATTCTCGAAATACTTACATGGCAACAAACTACGACCGAGCATCAGATCCGGGTCTCCATCGTTATCGAAATCGGCAAAGATAGCGCAGGTGGAATGGTTCTTAACATCGAGCCCGTGGAAATTCGCGGTTTCCCGAAACGTGCCGTCGCCCTGATTCTCGAGCAGCTTGTTGTAACCTCGCCTGACGGTCACATAGACGTCATCGTCTCCGTCGCTGTCGATGTCGGCAATCGCGATGCCCGGCTTTTGATTTGCAGAGATTGTCGCAAAGTAGCGGTGTGGAATTCCTTTTCTACCTTCCATGTAGAATTTGATCGTTTCCTCGTGGTGTTGCGAGCGCCGCAGCGAGACCACATCAGTGGGACGAGGCAAGGCTTCGTCCAGAGATTCCTGGAACCAAAGTTGGTCGCTGGCGACACTTGAAAATTCCCCGGTGTGCCAGTCGATGATGCGCCAGTCATCTTCGTCATCACTCGTTGGTAGGTTTTTCCAGACGACGCTAAGCTTGGCCGAGAGTCCGCGCCAATGACCCGCCTTCATGCGAGCCACCGCTGAGAAGTCGACGTCTGCGATGAACCGTTTCGGATTACCATCCTGGAAACTCCCTTTAACGATCGCGAACTTCGCGTGTTCGAAATACGCCACTTCGTCCAGCAGGCTGGACCAAAGTTGACCCGATTCTGCTGCGCTCGACTTCCTGTCGGACGAAGGCTGCCAGCCAGCCTCGCTACTGCCTTCGAGATCGACCACATCGAAAGTCGGTGCGAACAGCTCCCGGCGGGGAGCATCCGGCAATTGGAGATTGAGCAGCCCCTTGCTCAACGATGCCAGGCCCGGTGTCAGAGCAAGAATTTGCTCCTCGGAGGTCACGATGGTTCGGATTGCTGCAGCGTCTTCGCCACCGGCGAGAGTTCCTGAAGCGGTCACCAGCCCGATGGTCAGCAACCACGATCGCGCTCTATCGCCAAAGTGCTTAACTAGCACACAGACAATCACTCCAGCGCCAAAGAGCGATTCACGCAGACGGCTGCGAGCAGGTGCCTTTTCTTGAAATACCATTTTTTAATATTTACAGATTCCGCAAAAATGCACACAATAACTAGTCTCTTTCTTCCCTCCGATTATTAAAAGGCCCTATCCTA
The DNA here is from genome assembly GCA_051270635.1 of Verrucomicrobiales bacterium. Lineage (GTDB taxonomy): Bacteria > Verrucomicrobiota > Verrucomicrobiia > Verrucomicrobiales > DEV007 > JAGROY01. The sequence continues at coordinate 22,864 of JBNMNB010000092.1, forward strand.
TCCTATCACTACCAAATTGCCTGATATCGCAATTATGAAATTAGTAACACTCTCAATAATCCCTTTTTTTGTCGCAACGTCGCAGGCGGCGTTGGTTTGGACCGTAGGCTTGCCGGGTGACGGATGGCCACAAGATCTTGGCGAAGGCGGAGGACCGGAGACGATCTTTGTTCAAGAAGCGGGAACGAACGATCTTCCTGGAGATCCCGAGAGCAGTACCGAGGCTCAGCAGAGCGACGACGATTACTACTTTGCTGGAATTTACTCAACTGTCCTTGATGGCGGGGATTACGAGCCTATAGGTACCGTTGAGGAAAACGAGATTGGTGCTGAGCGAGCCTTCGCTGGAATAGACAACGCACTTCGCTACCACTTCAATTTGCCAACCACTATCGGAGCAACCACTCCTCTTTCGGTTTCATGGGATGCGAACAACTTGCATACTGCCGACCAAGAAGACCCTCGCTACGGAGTTGAGGTTTACTTCAATGGAAATCTTATTGCGGAAGAAACGCTCATCAGTGAAGCTGAGCTGGGCGAAATCAACACAACCCCAACCTTCACACTTGCAGATGTGAATGGCAAGTCCGGCGAAGGTTTTGACAACTACGTCGAGCTCCGCGGCATCAACTACAATGCTGATGGGGGTGGTAACTGGATGGGCCTCGATCACGTCTCTTTGGAGGCTGAAATCGATGCAGAGGGTATTTTGGTCGCTACGGACGTTGCCCTCATTCTTACGGGTGCCGTTCAGATGTTCGAACTGGTCATCCGCAATGCGTCGCAGGACGATCCGCTCACGATCAGCGAAATTGAGATCGCAGGCGACTCCGCCTCCAAGTTTAGTATCGGCACCGCGTTGCCTTTCACGATCGATCCGGAGGGGCAGCAAACGGTGGAATACACCTTTGATCCCATGGGTGAACTAGGAGTGATTTCCGCGAGCTTCATCATCAAAAGTGATGATCCAGACATTGAAGACGTGAGCGTTGCATTGGCAGGAACCATTCACGATCCGAAGCTTGAGTCGATCACCGCGATTGCCTTTGGCGAATCTGAGACGTCCGTGTCACGGACATTGGAAATCTCCAATACCGGGCTGTCGCAGGATCTTGTGATTGAGTCGATCACCTTTACGGGTGGGGACGCGGATGCGTTTTCTGCCACCAATCCCGGCACGATCGCTGCCGGAGCAATGGGGCAATCGACGGTGACCTTCACGCCGCCAGCCGATTCAGGTAACTTTCGGGCAGTATTGGTGATTAACAGCAACGATCCAGTCTCCCCAATGATCGAGGTAACATTGACAGTAACCGTTCCTTCGCAGGAGACGCTGGTTTGGACCGTAGGACTTCCAGGCGACGGGTGGCCACAAGATCTTGGCGAAGGCGGAGGTCCGGAGACGATCTTCGTTCAAGAATCGGGAACCAACGATCTTCCCGGAGATCCCGAGAATCCTGCGGAGGCTCAGCAAAGCGACGACGATTACTACTTTGCTGGAATTTACACAACGATTCTTGATGGCGGCGACTATGAGCCTATTGGCACCGTTGATCAAAACGAGATCGGTGCTGAGCGAGCTTTTGCTGGATCAGACAACGCACTTCGCTACCACTTCAACTTGCCAGGCACCATCGGAGCTACCACTCCTCTTTGGGTTTCATGGGATGCGAACAACTTGCATGTCGATGCCGCATTAAACGATGATCCCCGCTACGGAGTTGAGGTTTACTTCAATGGAAATCTTGTTGCGGAAGAAACGCTCATCAGCGAAGCTGAGCTGGGTGTAATCAACTCAACGTCAAACTTCACGCTTGCAGATGTGAATGGCATGGCTGGCGAAGGTTTTGACAACTACGTCGAACTCCGCGGTATCAACTACAATGGTGAAGGCGGTGGTAACTGGATGGGCATCGATCACGTCTCTTTGGTTGCTGGTCCAGGAGGTAACACTATTCCTTTCCAAATTCTTCAACTGGTACCAAATCTTGAAGCAAATTCCGTCACGATCACCTGGACTTCGACCAGTGGTGAGGTTTACATAATCCAACGCACGGCCGTGCTGGCCGATGGTGTGGCATGGAACGAAGTGGACGACGGAGTTGAAGCGGCCGCCGATGGCGACGAGACATCCTACACCGATGAGTCTCTCGAAGGGGGAGAAACGACGCTTTACTACAGGATTGAGCGAGAGTGAGCGGCCGAGAGCGCCTGAAGGGAGACTGCATTCACAAAGACCAGTACCGAATTGAAAAGGTCGTCAATCTTGCAGCGCCTGTCGCGCGGGTCTGGCGGGCCATTACAGATCACAAGGAATTTGGGGAGTGGTTTCGAGTTCGACTTGATAACCCGTTCAAAGTTGGGGCGACAACCACCGGGAATATCACCTGCCCGGGCCACGAACATATGAAATGGGTTTCGGTAACCGAGCAAATGGATCACGAGCGCATGTTTGCCTTTTTCTGACAGAAATGAGGCGCACGTCTCACCATTACGGAAACGGGCTTTCAACAATTTTTAGAAGCTAAACGACTGGAAGTGCTGCGTTCGAACCAGAAGGTTGGGGCCATGAACATTGCCGCCCGTGTCGAACGTTAGCGTCGCTATTGGTTCGTTTGCAGCTATTGGCGACATACCCGCCTCGAGCTTGTTTCTCGCCTCAGTGACGGGAAGCAGCGCAGCTCGCGGATGGCCTCAATCTGTCTATCAAAAGAGGATCGGCTGCGTCGATTAGCGCTACACTTGATCCATTGGCGTCTTGAGGAACCCGCGTTTCGTAGCGGGAGGGGGAATATACAAATTTTCTTTCATCCATTTTCTCACCACTATTCGCGCCTGTCGACCAGTGCCTCTGCAGCCTCAATCTTGTTCCCCTCCAAATCCACACTGCCAACTTTTTCCTCAATGAGGATGCCTGACGTCTGAAGCTTTGCATCACCAGTGCGAGTATCGCGTATGGTGTTATTCTTGAAGACGAGATCTTTCGCTTCTCCGCGAACTCGGATGCCTGCGGCTGGCTCGTCGCGACCGTTGTCTTCGATGATATTGTTTTCGACCCGGTTGCGATGCCCGGCCATGCCGAGAGATTCGTTGCGAAAGAAGATACCGTCGCGGTGATTGGAACGTACCAGATTCTTTGCAATAAGGTTATCGGAATCTTTGTGACCTATCGAGATGCCGAAGCGTCCGTTGTTTTCCAGGAAGTTGCCTTCGAAGACTCCGTGGCGCACACGCCAGCAGAGGAACAACCCGTCCTGTCCGTTGCCGGTGGCCCGGCATCCGCGAATGATTGCGCGCTGTGAGCCGCTGCCCGGATGTAGACCAAGCGAACTGTTGTCTTTACTCACACAGTTTTCGACGACGACATCGTTAGACTGCTGAAAACTGATGCCGTCACCGTCGAAGTTGTGCACGACGCAATTTCGGATCTCGGTGCCAAATCCACGATAAAGGTAAATGCCTGCACCACGGCATCCGTTCATGTGCACGTTGTGATCATTGTTGCCATCGATGGTCAGTCCTTCGACCCGTGCGCCTTGAATATTGGTTCCACTGACGACGGGAAAAACGGTAGCCGCTTTGGCATCGTTGCTGACCATGCAGTCGGCGTTCAATGGGGTGTCGATCGCCAGGGTATTGCCGTCTGTTCCAATGATCCGGCCAACGGTGGTGTGGAATCCTCCCGACCTATTATCCCAGACTGTGATACCATAGCCTGGTTGGAATCCTTCCGGTGCCGCGACAGTGACCTGTTCTTCACCAAAGTCTCCGTCCAGCCCGAGTGACGAGACGCTACATTTTGATTTCAGCAGAACAGTTTCGCCTGCAGTTCCTCGCACGGTGACGTTTTCGCGGAGATGCAGTGAGTCATTCATGAGGTAGGTACCAGGTAAAATATTCACTATCCCACCGCCCAGCCCGGCGATGTAATCGACCGCGGCCTGTAAACCTAGAAAGGAAAATAGGATATGGATATTGAGGCGAGTCGCGGGTGAGGCGTCCAGTTGAGATCGACAAACGGGAGTGCGGGAAGAATCTGGGATTCTATCCACTGAGAAGGGGGGCCGCATCGC
>JBNMNB010000093.1:0-26933 GCA_051270635.1 Verrucomicrobiales bacterium
GTCGGCGACCTGCTCCGGTTGGCGAAAGGCGCCCCGCCCTCCCCTACCGTCTCGACAGATCCGGTCGTGGCGCCTGTTTCGACGCCGGGCACGAAGCTGAGCCACTCAATCAAGGTGACAAACCCTGTCATGGCCGCGGAACAGAGGAAGGCAGCACTCAAAAAACTCACCAAAGCAATGCAGCGATGATCAATCTCCCGAATCGGCTCCGAAACGCCAACATTTGAGATAAATGGCAGGGTCTGCAAACAAGCCAAAGGGAAAGCCTCCGTTCGGATTCGTGTGGGGTTCGGAGGGAACGATGGTGCATCATCCGCAGAATGCCCCAGTCGTTCGCTTGATCTTTGAATTGTTCGTCGCCCACAAGGTAAAGCTGAAGGTAGCCGAGCTTCTGAACGGAATGGGCCACTCGACGGCCAACGGTTCGGCATGGACTGATGTGCAGGTCGATCGCGTGCTTAAGCATACCGGCGCTCGTGGTATCTATGCCATCAACACAACGCGTATAGGAGAATCCGGCAAACGTGAACCTCGCCCTGAAAGCGAGTGGATCCGGATTTCCGCGGATCCCATCGTCTCCGATGAACTATTTGAGGAAGCTGCAGGCATTCTTCGCAAGAAGCCCGGCACACCAGCGGGGACGGTTCAACGGCGGACAGAACACACGTTTACGGATCTGGCATTCTGCTCTTGCGGAGGCAAAATGCGAGTGCCCGCGAGCAACCCCCGGTATGTGTGCCCGAATTGTAATACAAAGATGCCCATCATCGATCTCGAGAACTTCTTCGCCCGCGATCTGGCGACTTTTTTGCTCGAGGACGAAGATTTGCCCACTGATCAGTACAGCGACATCAGCGATCGATGGCTCGATCTGCCGCCTGATGTGAGGAGAGACATCGCGCTCTCCTATCTTGACTCCCTGACGGTCGACAAACAAGAGATCCATTTTGTATACCGAATTCCCTCTTCTCTTAAAGACGCGACATCCATTCAACACACCGTAGACCCGACAGACATCGATTCGACAGACAGTCAAGGACGCCCGAAATACGTCCGGCTCCCAAAAGCAGGCACTTCCTGTCCCCACTCCGCATTCAGCCGCGCCAAACTCAATCAGTTGATCCTGCCGTCGAAAGACAATGACTACGACCCACCCGTGACGAGCAAGGTCGTGACACAGCCCGGAAAGAAGCGCGGCGTCCGCCTGATTGTGCTATCGAGTTTACTTAAATTTTTAGAGCAATGTTAGGATTAAGACGATAGGCGCCGGATCTGACGTTGCCATTTTTGTTGTCACTTCTGTATGTCGGACAACTCGAAATGGAATGTAGAATACTTGTAATCAGCTAGTTACAACGATGGCGGACAGGGTGGGATTCGAACCCACGGTGACATTGCTGCCACACACGCTTTCCAAGCGTGCTCATTCGACCACTCTGACACCTGTCCGTAAATAATGCCCGGGGAAGAGCGATCGCACTTTTCGGGCAATTGTCGGGTGTTGCAAGGGTTTTCTTTCTTCGCAGGTGCCTGAATTTTCGGAGCTGTGTGGGAATGGGCGGATTGTTCCGCCTGCGTTGATAAATCGCCTCGCTTCCGATAGCGTCCTGCCATGCAGAGATTTTTTCTTTTCCTAGTGTCCTTGGCGCTTTCGATCGAATCGCGGGCCGATGCCGATGCTGACGCGCCGAGAACGTTTGCCTCATATGCTGAGCCGGGTTTTCCCTGGTTTGCATCGGTGGTCGATGCTACGGATGCTGACGAGACCAACAAGGGAACTAACTTGACGGTGCGCGGGCTCTTGCTACGGCCAGGGGAGAATATTTACGCCTGTTTTGACACGGATCTGTTGCGCATGTCGGCAGTATGGAAAGGGGCACCTGACGGACAATTTCTGCAGATGACTGGGATCGCTACCCTCTCCTACGATGTCGATTTTCGCAAAGCGCCAGGTGGCCAGGACAATCTACCGAAGATCATCGGCGACTTCCTTTTTGGCAATGCGGTAGAGCCGGGTTGGCTGGTGAGGGAATCTGGAAAGCCGATCGATTTCTCTGATCCCCGTGCGTCGGCTCCAGCGCTAGATGAACCTGGTCGCGGGCCCCTGCCACAGTCACTGGGCAGGTTCGATGGCATTCGCATGATCAAAGGGAATCCTGGCTGCCAACTGGAATACACTGTCGCCGATGCACACGTAAAGGAGCGCGTCTACGCATCACCTGATGGAATCCTGCGTAAGTTCGAAATTGAGCCGCACACATCGGAGATCGTGCTCGTGGTTTCGAATAGTGCCAATGTGAGTGTCGCCAGCGATATTCCTGTATCGCACCGGGCCGGCCGACACCTTGTTTCTGTTGCTGCCAACCGGCAGTCATTCACTTTTTACGTCAACGCGACGACTGGAGCCACTGAGGAACTTGCCGATACTTCGACAGATATTACCGCTCCTTTGCGTTGGGAAGAAACCGTCAGTACCGGCGGCACACTGTCGCAAGACACCCACTCGCCCTATGTGGTTGATGAGTTGGAACTGCCGATGCCAAACGCTTCAATGCGAAAGGTGCGACTCACTGGAATCGATTTCTTCGCGGACGGAAGGGCAGCGCTAGTGACCCTGGACGGCGATGTCTGGATTTTGAGCAATATCAATGCTGCGCTGAAAGATCTGCAATGGCGCCGTATCGCATCGGGCCTGCATGAACCACAGAGCATCCGCGTGCGCGATGGCGAGTTGTTTGTGTTCGACAAGAATGGGCTGCAGCGTCTGGTCGACACAAATGGAGACGGCGAGATCGATTTTTACCACACGTTCTGCAATGCCTTCGGCCAGACCGCAGAGACGCGCGAGTATCCCAATGATTTTGTCGTCAAGCCGGATGGCGGCTTTTACCTCGCCAAGGGCGGCCAGGTGCTGACGCGACTGGGCCAGCATAATGGAGCGATCATCGAAGTGTCTGCAGATGGCGCTTCTGCAGAAGTCTATGCGCGCGGTTTGCGACAACCGTTCATTGGCATTCATCCGCAATCAGGAATGTTGACTGCGTCGGATCAACAGGGGCACTTCATTCCTTCGTCACCCGTGCACTGGATTCGTAAGGGCGGCTACTATGGGTTTGATGAGTCGATTGCTGATCCTGACAACGCACCTCCCATCACTCCACCGCTCACCTGGATTCCCCACGAAGTCTGTCAGTCCGGAGCCGGTCACGTGTGGATGGATGCGGAAAAATTTGGCCCAATGAGCGGATCACTGGTGCACTTGGCGTTTCATCATCCCAGTGCCCACCGGGTGTATCTGGATCTGGAAGGCGTCGCAGAGGACATTGCCAAAAATCCTCCGCAGGCTGCGGTGATACCGTTAGGAGTGGAGTTTACAGTTCCTGTTTTGAAAGGGGCAGTGAATCCGGTAGACGGCCAACTTTACGTGTGCGGATCGCAGGTCTGGGGCAGCAGTTCGACGCGGGTCAGTGGGCTCCAGCGTCTGCGTTACAATCCACAGGCAGCCTGCCACTTGCCCTCCGACGTCCAAGTGACTGACGCAGGAGTGCTCCTGCACTTTCCGTTCGAGCTTGCGCCTTCCGCCGATCCTCTCGACATCCTTGCACGACGCTGGAACTATGTGCGCACTTCCGGCTACGGCTCTGGACACTACAAACTGGATGGTTCTGCTGGCGAGGAAGTGCTGGCCGTTGCAGGTGTCGTCTTTTCCGATGATCGACGCAGCGTTCTCATTCGCCTGCTCGATATGCAGAAGTCGATGCAACTCGCTATCAGCTACAGTCTCCGTACAGCGGATGGTAAGCGCTTCGCAGATTCGGCTTATATGACCCCACAACGTCTGCATGCTTTCGACGCCGAGGCAATGGGCTTCCTGCCACTGCCTGAAATCACCGTAGAGCAACTGGCAGCTACCTCCACCGTCACTCGACACAACAAGACAATGAAGCCCACCGTCGACTACGGCAAATTGCTTGCCACCCAGTATGGATGCATCGGTTGTCATTCTGTTGACGGATCTATGGAGGGCAAGAAGGGGCCCTCATGGAAAGACCTCTCTGGCTCGAAACGAGAACTCACCACTGGAAACACCGTAACAGTGGATCGCTCTTATCTCGCCGAATCGATCCTGAATCCGACCGCCAAAATCGCTGCAGGATTCGACACCACCGAAACCGGCATGCCTCCCTACAAAGGCATCCTGACAGAGATCCAATTGGAATCACTTCTGCTGTATTTTGAGTCTCTCTCGACGCAGTGAGCTACCTCACCTAACAGCAACACGACTCCGCATCTGCGGACTCAGAAGTGCCCGTATATCCTTCGCCTTTCGTCACATTGGGCGCGCGACGGATTGCTCCTTTGCAGGAGAATGGGCGCGCATCTTCGTCGGAGACTGCGTTAGTGGGTTCGATGAATTCGAAGCTGTCGGTGTAGGGGCCGCTCTTAAATAGGTCGAAGAGTTTTTCACACACCGCTACTCGCACACCGCGAGGAAATGTGTGTCCATCATCGTCTCTGACTTCACTGAATGGCCCTTTGTAGAGGATCGCATGATTCTTGTCGATGCAGGCGCCCTCTTTGCCCTTCCATGCTTGAACAGTCACCGAGCGGAAATCGATACCCTCCACCGTGCGCCATGGGGCAGTCTCAAACTTGAGGAGTTCAATGCCGTGAAAGCCCGCTTCCTCAAACGCCTCAAGGAAGCCCTCTTCGGTCATTGCCCCAGAGATGCAGCCACTCCAGAGTTCAGCATCTTTTTCAAGGTGTTCCGGAACTGGCTCGTCCGCAACAATATCGGATATGACCGCGCGCCCTCCCCGTTTGAGAACGCGAAAAATCTCCTGAAACAACTGACTTTTCGACCCCGGATCGACCAAGTTAAGCACGCAATTCGAGACGACCACGTCAATGGAGTCATCGGCAATCAAGGGTGCGGCGCCACGCAACTGTTCAGCGAGTTTCTGCGCTTCGAAATAGCTCTCTGCTCCACCGCCACCGTTTAACGTTTTTCCCAGCTCTGCATCGAACCGATCTACATCGAGCGCCAGGTCTTCGATGTGTCCCTTTACGAAGCTGACGTTTGCGTAGCCCGTGCGCTCGGCAATGATGGGCGCATTGCGCCGCGCTACTTCCAGCATGGAATCGGTCATGTCGACACCGACGACTTTACCGCTTTCTCCCACGACCTGTGAAGCAATGAAGCAGATCTTGCCCGTGCCGGATCCAAGATCAAGTACTGTTTCTCCTGGCTTTAAAAACTGGGACGGGTCACCGCACCCGTAGTCTTTCTCAATCACTTCTGACGGAATAATTTCAAGGTATTGCCGATCGTATTCCACGGGACAACAGAGGGCGGCTTCAGGGGCTTCCGCAGCGGAAGCATAGCGGTCTTTGACAGATTCTCGATACATAAGTTATAGTAAAATGTTAGAGTAAGGCACCTCCACAGCTGGAGCCGGCTCCTGCCGTGCATCCAAAGCAATGCGATCCGGTTAGAATTGGCGTCTGACGGAACGCTTCAAGTTCCAGTTCCCAGAGAGGCAACCCGTTGGATTCGCTTCCCTTGAGTTGCATCCCCAACTGTTGGTTAAAGTCGCAATCGTAAACATAACCTTGCCAGTCGACGCTGATCGTATCCCTGCACATCAGGCCATCGATGGAGGAAGGGTTAAAGTTCTGCACAAGCAGGGCCATGTAGTCCTGCAGCTGACCATTGTTTTTCAACCAGGAAGAGAATCGGGACACTGGCATGTTCGTGATCGCGTAGAGCCGATGAAACTGAATGCCGAAGTGCTCCATAAGTGCTCCTTTGTAGTCTGCTTCCAGCTCTGCCTCATCGGGAGGCAGACTTGCACCGACCGGATTGTAGACAAGGTTCAAGGGCAATCCGCCCTCGCCGCCATAGCCTGTTGCATTGAGAAGTTGCAGAGCTTCGATGCTGGAATCGAACACACCCTCGCCACGCTGAGCGGTCACATTGTCTGGTTGGTAGCAGGGCATGGAAGCGACGATTTCGACGTTCCGTTCTCGCATGAATTCCGGGAGGTCGCCGTAACCATCTTCCAGCAGAATCGTCAGATTGCAGCGATCCATGATGTGCCTGCCATCCTTCGCCAACTCATCGACCAGATAGCGAAAATCAGGGATCATTTCTGGCGCTCCACCCGTCAGATCGACTACTTGGATACGCGTGCCTCGCACCCAGCTAAGAATCCGATCGACGGTTTCCCTAGTCATGATTTCCTTTCGCGCTGGGCCAGCGTTCACGTGGCAGTGAATACAGGTCAAATTGCACAGTTTACCCACATTGATCTGCAATACTCGGGGGGCGGTTCGTGCCAATTTCAGTCCATCCTGCTCGAGTCTGTGTTCAAAGGGGATGCCGGCACCTGCTGACGCAGCTATTGGTGGAGTGTTGTTAGAGACCATTCAGTTACAGAGTGTTCTATGGGAGAGCACCTGATACCGATCTATTCCCAGAATTGTTTAATTACCTCAATTCTCTGGCGAATTGTCTACCTCACCACAGCCCAATATTACGGGTAGAACTGAATCCAAAACCGAAGCGTAGTTACTGGCTCTTTTTTGCAAGCCAGTCAAGACTGCGAGTTGCCCCGGTTCATAGCCACCCTGACAACACCACCGCAGATTCTTTTTCGGCTGGTAGCGTTCGCTGTTGCGATAGAGCAAAAAATTGAATGCGTGGTAGTCTCCGAATTCATCGAACTGCTCGAAGGCGTTCCACCCCAGTGCATAGTTCACTTTTCGCGTTGGCTCTTTTCGATCGCGATCGTCCCGATAGGCAAGCAACACACCCGTCGCCAGTGTAATGAATGCTTCGACGTCATTCGCCGCCCCGGCGCGCTTGAGCACTGCGACCACGCGCCGTCGCAGATAGTTTCGCGTTCGACTCGAGTAGGCCAGGCGCGATCCTGGCTTCGTTGACTCCTCGGAAACGCGAATAGATTTTCCCAGTGCCTCCACCCACACATGGTCGCCCCCCCATGAGTTCGATGAGTAGAAGGGATTCGACGTCTCAAAGCGCCGCGCCAGCATGCCAAAGAATTCTGCATCGAGCCGGAACTCTGCTGCCTTGAAAAGGTAACGGATATGCTTGAAAAACGGCGGCCTTAGCGGAACTGACTGCGCAATTTCGAACACGACCTCGCGTGCGTGCGGGTGCACATCCGCCAATTGATACAGCTGCTGGAGAAAATCATGTGGTGGCTCAGTGCTATCGATCTCTTGCTGGACGGCGCTACGCAGTTCAACCATTCCGCCTTCTCCGCCTAAGGCTGCACGAATCCGGTGGGGCAATTCGCCAGTGATCTCAGAAACGGACGCTGGATCAACGATTCGCAATGCCTCGGCGCCCATGCGGCGTGTTGCGTCATCAACATTCACTCCAGCTACCATTTGCCGCAATGCTTTCGCTGCTGCCAAATCATTGACACCACAGCGTCCGATCGCCCATGCCAGTGAGTAGCGTGACATGGGATCGTCACAAGCTGGACTAGTGGTCAATGTAATCAGCGCTGGAAGCGCTTCACTGATCCGCAACTCACCTGCACGCCAAATGATTCTGGATAGCTGCCAAGTCTCCGGGTAGGTGCCATCTGCCGCAGAAGTCAGGTAGTCGATCAGCTTGCTGCGCAATTCAGGATTCTCCGCCTGCATCTGCAATTGCTGCGATTTCGCAGTCTCGATGCCGGTATCCTCAGACTCGCCGCTGTTTTGATAGCCTTTCGAAACCTTTGATTCCACCAGCCGAACATAGATTTTTTCCGCCCTCTCGAGACTGACGGGAAATGCCGTCTTTGTTCCCTCTCTCAGCGTCTGCCCACTTCGACCATATCGAAAATTGACGACGAATTCATCCTCATCCGCCTGACAAAGATCGACTTCGTAGACCTTATCAGATCTCCCTTCTTTGAAATATAGTTTCCGCTGTTTGATCAGTTTCATCGGTTCCTGCGGGCAGAGGATGAGAAGAAGAGCGCGAGTGAAGCAAGCAAAAAAGGCTAGGATTCAAGTGGCTCAGAGTTATCGGTGCAGCGGATTGCCGATCTTTTTTGAATCCGAAGTGCCTCGAGCGTCGAACTCAAAGCATGACAGGCTTCACTCGAACCCCCAAAAATTGCTCTCAAGCGTCCGATCGTGGATAAAATTGCGGTCATCGGTAGCGGAATCGCGGGGCTCGGTTGTGCGCATTTTTTGCAGCACAGGGCAGAAATTACCGTGTTTGAGGCCGGTGATTATGTCGGCGGTCACAGCAACACGATCGCTATCGACGAGGCCGATGGGGGCAAGGCGGTCTTGGACACCGGGTTCATGGTTTACAATGAAGTCACGTATCCGCTGCTGACGCGGCTGTTTGCGGAACTCGATGTCCCGACCAAGCCGACTGAGATGTCATTCAGTGTGCAACACCGGCCATCCGGAGTTGAATGGAATGGCACCAGTTTGAGCGCGCTTTTTGCCCAGCGCCGTAACCTTTTCAATCTGCGACACTGGAAATTTCTGATCCAGCTGAATCGATTCAACAAGGAAGCTGTCGCCGCGTTAGATGATTCGAAGTGGGCGGAGATGACGCTGGCGGAGTATGTCGACGCCCGCGGCTACGGGCAGGATTTTCTCGAGCGCTACTTGATCCCGATGAGTTCGGCAGTGTGGTCGACGCCACCGGAGCAGATGGTGTTATTTCCAGCGATGACGCTGTTGCGCTTCTGGCACAATCATGGATTTCTAGGGCTCGGCTCCCAGCATCCCTGGCGCACAGTTGACGGCGGAGCACGGGAGTATGTGCAAAGGCTGATCGCACCCTTTCGCGATCGCATTCGCGTGAGCACTCCAGTCAGAAGTGTGCATCTTTCAGAACGCGGACTGGTAGGGGTGGAAAGCGCGGACGGCATCGAGACTTTTGACAAGGTAATATTCGCCACGCACGCTGACCAGGCGCTCAAGTTGCTGGCCGATCCCTCACCGTTGCAACGCGAGCTGTTAGCACCTTTTGCCTATCAGGCGAATTCTGTGCGCGTGCACACGGATCCGAAATTCATGCCGGAAAAGCGCCGCTGCTGGGCCTCTTGGAACTATCGTAGCGAATCGGAATCCGACACCAGCATCCACTACTGGATGAACTCGTTGCAGGGAGTGTCCGATAAGGAGAATTACTTCGTTTCGCTCAATGTGGGTGATCGCGTGCCTGATGCCGCCAGCAAGCGCGCGCTCGACTACGACCATCCATTGTTCGACCTGGCAGCAATCAAAGCGCAGCGCCGCCTGCCTCAGCTCAATTACACCAGCGGCGCCACCTTTTTCTGCGGCAGCTACTTTCGCTACGGCTTTCATGAGGATGCGTTCAAATCAGCCGTCGACCTGTGCTCTGTTCTGGTAGAAGGCAATCCGTGGGAGGCAAGAGATTGAATTCTGGAATTTACGAGTGCGAGGTCTACCACGAGCGACTGTCACCGAAGCGGCACCAGTTCAGCTACCGGCTTTTCTTTCTCGATCTTGACCTCGACGAAATCCCAAGGCTCACAAAGTCACTTCTCCCATTCTCTCACAATCGATTCAACCTGTTCACCTTTCGCGACTCAGATCACCTCAATTCTGGAAAAGCTGACCTGCGTGCGAACCTTGAGCACTGGCTGGAGGAACAAGGAGTCACACTTCCGCCGGGTTCACGCATCCGATTGGTCACTCTGCCCCGTATCATGGGATACATCTTCAACCCCGTATGCTTTTACTTCATTTCCAACGCCAATGGCACGCCGCTCCACGCGGTTGTCGAGGTGTGCAATACCTTCCGCGAAGTCAAGCCGTGGCTGATCAAAGAGCCGACTTCAGCGACGACGTTTCGGCGCACAGTGCCGAAGCATTTCTACGTTTCTCCATTCACCAATCTCACCACGCAGTTCGACTTTCGGCTGAAAGTGCCCGGCGACAAAATCGAGATCCACATCGACGACATCGAAGATGGCAAGACGACCTTGGTCAGTTGGATCCGAGGCACCAGAAAGCCGCTGACCAATGCGCGACTATTCTGGTTCACCATCCGCTATCCTGCACTGACATTACAGGTCATCGTCAAAATTCACTGGCAGGCATTTCGCCTGTGGCTGAAACGGTTGCCGTTTTTCAATAAGGGCAACGACCCAGAATTGCAGCGCGATCTGCTGCACCCGCACGCGTCACTTGCTGACCGACCAAAACCATGATTACAGCGAATCCAGCCATTTCGACTTCACCGGAACTCTCCACCAGCATCTTCCGCGCGCCCGTACTGAAGACACTGCGGCGGTTCAATCTTGGACGCATGGAAATTCAATTGCCCGATGGTGAAATTCTACCTCTCTGGCAGGAACACCCTGACAGTGCCACCTGCCGACCAGTCGCCGCGATCACTGTGCACAATGAAGCATTTTTCAAGAAATGCGCGCTCGGCGGTGGTATGGGCCTTGGTGAAGCTTACATCGACGGCGACTGGGACACCGAGGACATCCGCGGTGTCATCGAGTGGTTCATCCGCAATTTGCATGCTGATACGAAACTGCGCGGATCATCACAGAAATTTCGCATGGTCGGGGTGCTGAAATTTCTCGATCGCATCGGCCATCGTCTGCGCCACAACAGCAAGGAAACCAGCCGTCGCAATATCGAAGAACACTACGATCTGGGCAACGCATTCTATAAGCTGTGGCTGGATCCGAGTATGACCTACTCGGCTGCCCGCTACTCGTCAGCCGACCAGTCGCTCGAGGATGCGCAGAAGGCGAAGTACGATGCCCTGTGCGAAAAACTACAGCTCAAGGCCGGCGACCACGTTCTTGAGATCGGTTGCGGTTGGGGTGGTTTCAGCTGTCATGCAGTGCAGCACTACGGCTGTCGTGTCACTGCGGTGACCATTTCTCAAGCGCAATTTAACGAAGCAAGGCGTCGTGTCGAAGATGCCGGACTAAGCGACCGGATCGAGATCCGATTGCAAGACTACCGCGACATTACCGGTCAGTTCGATAAAATAGCATCAATCGAAATGCTGGAAGCAGTTGGTCACAAATACCACACGACCTGGGCGGCCAAGTGCCATGAAGTGTTGAAGCCGGATGGCCTGTTGGCAGTGCAAATGATCACTGTTCCGGACAGGGACTACGCGGATCTCAAGCGCGGCACGGACTTTATTCAAAAGCACATCTTTCCTGGCTCACTGCTACTCAGCGTCGGTCGTATGGGAAGCGTGCTGCAGGAGTCAGGCAATTTTTCACTACACGGAATGGAAGACTTCGGCACCAGCTATGCGCGAACGCTGGCCGAGTGGTACGTCAATTTCAATCAGCAGCTGGATGCGGTGCGATCGTTAGGGTTCTCTGAGGCGTTCATCCGCAAGTGGAACTACTACCTGAAATACTGCGAGGCCGCATTCGCCACGCGCAATATCAGCGTCGTTCAGGCAGTATACACCCGCCCGTGCAATCCCTCACTTCGCGACTAATCAGCCATCGACATGATTGTAGTTCTGCGCATATTTTTTATTCTCGTGCTGGCTTCCATGCTAGCGGTAACGACCTGGGCCAGTAGCGACACCGCACTATGGAAGATCCCTGTCGATGTCAGCATGCATCCCTGGTTCATCGCCTGCTTGTTCGATGCCTATTGGGGATTTCTGACGTTCTATTGCTGGGTGATTTACCGTGAGGCATCAATGGCTGCTCGCATCGGATGGCTCATCGCCATCCTGTTGTTCGGTAATATCGCGATGTCTGTATACATGCTCATGCTGCTATTCAAATTCCCGACGAACGCCACAGCCAGGGATATCCTTTTGCGCCCGGTATCAGCATGAATTCGCCTACAATTCTAGCTATTGCGGCAGGTGTTCTGCTTGTCATTTTCCTGTTTACCTGGTGGCTCGCACGGCGCATCGATAACTACAGTATTGTTGATGTCACCTGGTCGTTGTCTTTTGCTCCCATCGCCATTCTCCATGCCTTGCTGGGCAATGGATGGATGCCGCGAAGAGTTGCCATTGGCTGTCTGGTTGCCATCTGGAGCCTGCGGCTTGGTTCCTATCTGTGGAGCCGCGTAGCCGCGCATCATCCACAAGTCGATCCGCGTTACGCGATCCTCAGCAAGCGCTGGGAAAAGAATCCAGCGCGTTCGTATCTGATTTTCTTTCTCGCGCAAGGTCTGCTGGTCTGGCTTCTCATGCTGCCCGTGCACTTCGTAGCAGGGAATGCTGCAGTGAGTTTTCATCCGCTGGAAATTGCGGGATTCACTCTGTGGATGCTAGGTTTGGTAGGGGAGGCGATCGCAGATGCGCAACTGAAGCGATTCAAAAAAGAATCGACAGATCGGCTGGCGGTCTGCAAGCGCGGCCTCTGGAGATACTCACGCCACCCGAATTATTTCTTTCAGTCGCTCCTCTGGTGGGGGCTCTTCCTGATGGCCGTCTCCATGCCCTGGGGATGGGTTACTATCATTGCACCACTGGCAATGTTACATTTCCTCCTGCGTGTCACTGGCGTGCCACTGACAGAGGAACTAGCGATTGAAAAACGTGGCGACGTCTATCGCGACTACCAGAACACCACCAGTGCCTTCATTCCCCTTCCGCCAAAGACTACCCCTCAACCTGACAACGTATGAGCATCGTCAACCAAGTTCTCGCCCAGGGCATCCTGCCTGATGCACTTGTCCGCCATGGCATCCGCCGACGTCTCGCCGAGACGCTGAATACCCACGTAAAGTTCACCGAGAAAGAGCAGGCGGCAGCCGTTGCTGCTCATGCTGAAGATCTGCGCAATAGCCCAGTCGCGATCGAGACCGATGCCGCCAATGAACAGCACTACGAAGTTCCTGCCGCCTTCTATCTCTACACACTCGGCCCACGGCTGAAGTACAGCTCCGCCTGGTTCGACTCGCCCCAGGATTCACTCGGAGAGGCAGAGGAGAAGATGCTAAAGCTCACTTGTGAGCGCGCAGAACTCGTCGATGGGCAGCGCATTCTTGAGCTCGGCTGCGGTTGGGGATCTCTCTCTCTGTGGATGGCCGAACACTATCCAAACTCAGAGATCACTGTCGTTTCTAATTCCGCCAGTCAGAAAGCCCACATTGATTTCCAGGCTAAAGAACGCGGCTTCAACAACCTGACCGTCCGCACTGCCAACATGATCCACTACGAGGGCGAAGGCGAAGCTCTGTTCGATCGCGTCGTCTCCGTGGAAATGTTCGAGCACATGAAAAACTATGCCGAACTCCTGCGCCGAATTTCCACTTGGCTCAAGCCCGGCGGCAAACTCTTCGTCCACATCTTCACCCACTGCGTTGCCGCCTACCACTACGAAGTCGAAAGCGAGGACGACTGGATGGCCAAGTACTTTTTCACCGGCGGACAGATGCCGTCGCACGATCTTCTCTCCCACTTCCAGGATGACTTGAAACTGATCAGTGACTGGAAAGTCAACGGCCAACACTACGAGCACACTTCTAACGCCTGGCTAGCCAACATGGATCGCCATAAAGCCGATATCCTCCCACTCTTCAAACAAACCTACGGCCCCGAGAACACCACCCGCTGGTGGAACTACTGGCGCATCTTCTTCATGGCCTGCGCAGAACTCTGGGGCTACAAAGACGGAAAAGAATGGGGCGTTTCCCACTACTTGTATGCTACCCATAACAATGCAAACACTTGAGTATCGAGCTATCCAAAACCAAAATCGCACGCCTCAAAATGCAGTCCGACTGAAGTTGAACTTCCCGCTCCCTCAAGTAAAAATCAGAAGCTACTGAAAAATGGAAAATGGCGGTCACATTTATTCAACGCGGTTGCTGCCTGGGTGGCGTTCTGTCTGGGCCGAAGTATTTCTCGCTGCGATAGCGGAGCCAGACGCGAAGCTCTTGAGGGATTTTTCCGCGCTCTAGTTTGCTCAGACGCTCATAGAGTGCGAGCGCTTTATCTCGCTCGCCTCTGCAGGCCGCGTTGTTGTGATCTTTCCAGCGATTGCGCGCCACGCGTAAGCGGCGGCAGGTTTCTTTAATCAGCGCAGTGCCGGTGAGGGTATCCGGATTGACTTTGTTTTTCTTCGCTGGCATGGCGTTGGAAGACGATGCCACATGAATTCAATCGAAGCGAGCCCCATGATTCGTGTTACTGCTGGCTGGTTGAGACTCGCTGTCGTGAAACGACAGCCCATATCTGTTGCACACACGGCGATGCTACGAACCTAGTGCAATCACTTAGTTGCTCCAATCCCTCAATAGGCCGACTACTGTCCCGATAAAGAATCCCGCAGTAATGACTGCTGCGAAAGCTGGTAGGAAAATGGAAGTGAACACCTCGGCACTCATCCCATTTTTGTCTATGACTTGGATGCTCCAGCGGCGGCTTCTTCGTAGACGTGGTCCGGAACTTTTCGCAGATCCCAGATGATGCCCATCCATGACAGGCATTTGAGCAGATAGTAGGAGACGTCCAGTTCCCACCAGTAGAATCCCTGGCGTGCGGAATGGGAGTAGCGATGGTGATTGTTGTGCCAGCCTTCGCCCAGTGTCACGAGAGCCAGTGGCAAGCTGTTGCGGCTGTCGTCGGCTGTTTTAAAACGACGTTTGCCGAACACGTGGGCAAGGGAGTTGATGAATAGGGTTGCCTGCAGCAGAAAGGCTGTGCTGATGAAGCCGCCCCAGACGAAGAGTTGCGCGCCGTTGGTGTTGAGTCCGGGTGCATACCTGGCCAGCAAAGCGCCGAGACCCCAGAGCGAAACGAGGTAAATGAGTGGCACCACAAAGTCATGGCGATTGAGGAAAACCAGTTCGCGATACTTTGCCAGATCGGGGATCGACTTGTAGTTCGTGGGAAAATTGTTAGAGCTGGTAAGCCAGCCGACGTGTGACCAGACGAAGCCGTCTTGCACGGGCGAGTGCTTGTCGCCTTCCTTATCGGAGTGGGCGTGGTGGTGGCGGTGCGTGGCTGCCCACCACAGCGGGCCACGTTGCATGGATGAATTCCCCATGACGGCAAAGACAAACTGGGCTGCCCGTGAGGTGCGGAACGCTTTGTGCGAGAAGTAGCGATGATAGAATGCCGTGATGGCGAACATTCGGATGAAGTAAAGGAATACTGCTGCTGCGACTGCGAACCAGCTCCAGCCGACCCAGAATACGGCGAGGCATCCGATGTGCAGCAGAATGTAAGGGGAGGCGCGACGGACATCGAAGCGGTCTTCGCCATTAAACCTCTCGCTGTTCGGCTGATAGTCGGTATCGAACCACTGACGGAAAATTCTGCCTGTAGCCATGAGTCCCCTGCGGAACAGAGAATTCTGGGTTGGATGGGAGGTTGGAGAGGAAGACACTGGCTTACAGGTATCAAGGAAGACGAGGGATTCAAGACATTCTATCGGGGGAGCAAACTCGCCCATTTTCGTCAACTTCGCCCCTGGACAAGAGAATGGAGAAGATGACGTTTATGGTGTTGATAGATAATTTGTTACGTCGTTCCAGGAATGGTGCGGTTCATTGTTGGAGGGCGCCCACCATCGGTTACGATTGATTCAATGAGATGGATCGCACAATGCCCCTCCCAGTGGCTTCAGTGGCCCACGCTGAACCAAGCGGCGGGCAGTCCCACGGCTAGAAATAACAGATGCAAGTGACGTTGAAAGTCACTAGGCTCTGCTGCTGTTACCACTATGAAACGCTGTCTCCTTTATTCCTTTCTGTTAGCATGCACCGTTGTCATTCAAGAGGCAGGGGCCGCTCCGCCGAATTTCAAAAAGGACATTGCGCCAGTGTTTAAAGCGAAGTGTACCAAGTGCCACGGCCTGATTGTGAAACAAAAGGGCCTGAGCCTGCGCAATCTAAAGTCGACGCTGAAGGGCGGCGAATCTGGAGCCGTCGTTGTTCCTGGGAAGCCCGAAAAGAGCATCCTCCTGCAACAATTCTCCCTGCCAGAAACAAACCCAAAGCGTATGCCGCCGATCACCGAGAAAGCGCAACTCACTGCGGGCGAGAAGAAATTGTTCGAGGATTGGATTCAAGGTGGAGCGAAGTGACCGACCACATTACACATTAGGCTCTACTGTTTTGACCACTGCTTTTACTCTTTGGCAGACGTCAGCAATTTGTTTCAAGATATTGCAATTCCGCACGTTGAGGTTCTCACACTCGCCATTTTCGGCTATTCTGCCTGCCACACAGTATTTTTCTACATGAAGAAATCCTATTTCCGCTCCTCTCACCGATTCTTCTCTGGCGTCATTGCTGGCGTCATTGCTACTTCAACTGCTGTCGCAGGCGACTGGCCGTCGTGGCGCGGGCCGCATGAGAATGGCACCAGCGACGAAGCATCACTGCCTACTAAATTCTCGCGCACGGAGAATGTGCTGTGGAAGGCAAATATGCCCGGCCCTGCGGCGTCAACCCCCATCGTGCTGGGTGATCGCGTATTCTTGAGCAGCACCGATGAGTCGAACAAAAAGCTGCTGGCGATGTGTCTCGACCGAAAAACAGGAAAGGAAATCTGGAGCAAGCGTATCGCGGAGGGATTCCAGCAGGACGATCGCAGTAACCTGGCATCGCCATCTCCTGTGACGGACGGAAAGGTGGTCGTCTTCTTCTATGGCACCGGCGATCTGGTCGCATTCGATTTGGACGGCAATGAGAAATGGAAGCGAAATTTGCAGGACGACTATGGCAAATTCGCCTTTTTGTGGACATTTTCCACCAGCCCGTTGCTGTATGATGGTGTGCTCTACATGCAGGTGCTGCAGCGCGACATGGCATTCAAAGCATTTGGTCGGGAAGTGGGAGAAGAGGGGACGCCAAACGATTCCTACCTTCTGGCGCTGAATCCGGCGGATGGAAAAGAACTGTGGCGTCAAGTTCGCCCATCGAAGGCAAAGTCCGAATCGCTGGAAGCCTTCACCACGCCAATTCCATTCACTCACAATGGCAGAACCGAGATCCTGGTGGTCGGCGGCGACTGCCTGACGGGGCACGATCCGAAAACTGGCAAGGAACTCTGGCGTTGGGGAACCTGGAATCCTGAGCGCATCGGCCATTGGCGATTAGTGCCGTCGCCCGTTGCCGGGGACGGAATCATTCTCGCCTGCGCACCAAAGAAGTCTCCGGTGTATGCGATCAAGGCGGGTGGCGAAGGAACCCTCACGGACGAGCAGGCAGTGGCTTGGGTCAGCGCAGATATCGATGACAACGTGAGCGCTGATGTTTCAACTCCACTTTTCTACAAAGGGCGCTTCTACGTGATGAACAGTGATCGTAAATCGCTCGCTTGTATTGAGCCAAAGACCGGCAAAGTCATCTGGCATGAGCGGCTGCCCAGCAGTACTAAAATTGAATCGTCACCGAGTGCTGGCGATGACAAAATCTACCTGCAGAGCCATGGCGGGGACGTTTATGTCGTCAAGGCAGGGGACCAATTTGAACTCCTCCACGAGGTGAGGATGAGTGAAAAGCAAGAGCGCGACATTCGTGCCAGTATCAGTCTCGCCAGCGGATGCCTTTTTATCCGCAATCATAGTGAGCTGTTCTGCATCGGGCAGTAGCAGAAGGGAATCATCGTCAGGGCGCACGTGAAAGACAGCTGAAACGGTGTTTGCATCAGCGGCAATGCTGGGCAATTTGCTGTGCAATCGTGGCTGGGAGCCAAGGTTGTCAAATCTCCGGCGGCCTCTATAGTGCGCCCTCGCGCAGATCCACACTGAAACGCGATTATTTTTCTTAAAGCACTCATTTTCAATTACATATCTATGAAAGCGACGGTCGAAAAATTTCCTGAATGCCAGGCAACCTTGCGGGTAGAATTGCCTGCCGAAGCTGTGACGGCTGAACGCAACCAGATCGTGGTCGCCTTCTCCAAGCAGGCAAAAGTGCCCGGATTTCGTCCGGGAAAGGTGCCCAAGGGAGTAATCGAGAAGCGTTATGCTAAGGATATTGAAGAAGAATTGATCGGCCGCCTGGTGCGCACTGGCTGCAGTGACGCCATCAAGGCTGAGAACTTAAAAGTCCTGCACGTCGAAGATGTGGAAAATCCTGAGCTCCATGTGGACGGCACATTTTCATTCGTAGCTAAACTTTCTACCCAACCCGAGATCACGCTGCCTGATTATAAGGAGATCGCGGTTGAGCTGCCAGAAGTGATAGTGACCGAGGAAAATATCGCCAATTCGATCGATCGTGTGCGGGAGAAGGTGGCTACTTTCGAAGATGTCGAAGGCCGCGGGACGACTTCTGGAGATTTTGTCATCGTTGATTATTCAGGAAACATCGATGGATCGCCTATCTCCGAAGCAGTGGAGAAAGCAGCAGGATACCTTGCTGAAGGCACTGATGCCTGGATCGAAGTCACAGAAGAAGGATTTCTCCCAGGATTTGCGATGCAACTGGTAGGAGCAGGAAAAGGCGAAGAACGCAAGGTCATCGTCCGCTTTCCAAAAGATTTTAACGTGTTTGAGTTACAAGGAGTTGAAGCGAACTACAATGTCACGGTCAAGGAAATCAAGAAGCGCAACCTTCCTGAAGTGAACGACGCCTGGTGCGAAACCATGTTCGATGGCAAAAATCTCGAACAATCACGCGAGTGGATCACAGAGAATCTGCGCGAGCAGATGGAACAGCGTGTCGACGAACTCAAGACCAGCCAGATTCTTGAGTTCCTCCATACCAGCACTGACTTCGAGTTACCAAAATCAGCCTTGGCGAGACAGGCGCAGCTTCTGGTCGATCAAGTGGTCGAGCGCGGGCAGTCGCAGGGAATCGCTGATGAGGAGATTATGGAGCACCAGGATGAGATTCTTGCAAATGCCAATGAACAGGCAAAGCTGGACGTTAAATCGCGTTTTCTGCTCCTTGAGATTGCCAACAAAGAAGAGTTGGAGGTGTCTCAGCGTGAACTTGCCATGCAGGTCTCTGGACTGGCACAGCAGAACAAGGTCGCCCCCAAGAAAATGGCTAAACAATTGAAGGATTCGGGCAACCTCGAAAC
Organism: Verrucomicrobiales bacterium; assembly: GCA_051270635.1. Taxonomy (GTDB): domain Bacteria; phylum Verrucomicrobiota; class Verrucomicrobiia; order Verrucomicrobiales; family DEV007; genus JAGROY01. Next base: position 19,004 of record JBNMNB010000093.1, read on the forward strand.
CCTTGCTGAGCAGATTTTGGCATCCAAGACCCTTGATTTCCTTAAGTCGAGTGCTAGCGTCACTATCAAAGTGAAAGATGCAGCGCCGGAACAATTATCGGGCACAGAATCACCCGAATCCGAGACCAAGAACGAAGAATGATGAACCGAGATTTCCCCCAAGCTTCCACGCTCATGCCTGCGCATCTTCAACAGAATCACGCTGATGTTGGCGGTGCCTCTGCGAGCGGAATGAAGAATGTCAGCATTATCGAAAAGGAGGGCGGCACGCTCATTCAATTCGATCTGATTTCGAGACTTCTCAAGGATCGCATCATTTTCATTGGCGAGCCGATCAGTGATCCGCTGGCGAATTACGTGATCGCACAGATGCTTTACCTGCAGATGCAGGATCCAACGAAGGACATTAGTATTTACATTAATTCCCCTGGAGGATCTGTCACCGCAGGTCTCGCAATCTATGACACGATGCAGTTTCTGACCTGTGACGTGAACACTTTCTGCATCGGAATGGCAGCAAGTATGGGAGCTGTCCTGCTTTGTGCGGGTAGCCCTGGAAAGCGCTTTATTCTCCCGAATGCCCACGTGATGATTCACCAGGTCTCCGGTGGTGCGCAAGGATCAGCGAGTGACGTCGAGCGCACAGTTGAGTTCATGTATGGACTCAAGAGCCGCCTCAATGCAATCATCGCCCACCACTGTGGCAAGTCCGCGGAGGAGGTGGAAAAAGACGCCGACCGCGACAATTACATGCGTGCGGAAGATGCCATGGCTTACGGACTGGTAGACAAAGTCCTTGATGGCAAGGAAGCCCTTCCGAAGGATGCCAAATCTGAAGGGGACACTTCCTCTTCTTAAGTAAACGAGAATTTTTATACCAATGGCCCGGGCGACAAACCTAACAATGTGTTCCTTCTGTGGTAAAAGCCACGCGGAGGTGAAAAAGCTAATCGCTGGGCCCGGGGTCTACATTTGCGACAGTTGCATCGGCGTTTGTAAGAGCATCCTCGACAAGGAACTTGGCGAAGAGGAAAGCGTCGAGATCGGTGACTTGACTGTGCCGCGTCCGGCGGACCTCTGCAGTGATCTGGATAAGTATGTCATTGGTCAATCGCAGGCCAAAAAGGTGCTCTCTGTCGCCGTGCATAATCACTACAAGCGCATCCTGCAGGATACGCACAAGCTTGATAATGATGCAGATACTGCGCGCTACGATCAACTGTCAGATGTCGAAATCGAGAAGAGCAATGTGCTGATGATCGGGCCGACTGGTTGTGGTAAAACACTGTTGGCCAAGACGCTTGCACGCACGCTCAATGTTCCCTTCTGCATCGTCGATGCCACTACGCTGACCGAAGCTGGTTATGTGGGCGAAGACGTGGAAAATATCATCCTGCGTCTTCTGCAGAACGCTGAGTATGATGTGAAGCGTGCCGAACTCGGCATCATCTACATCGATGAGATCGACAAGATTGGCCGGAAGACGGAGAACGTCAGCATTACGCGTGATGTTTCCGGTGAAGGCGTGCAGCAGGCGCTCCTGAAAATTCTTGAAGGCACGGTCTGCAATGTTCCGCCGCAGGGAGGGCGCAAGCACCCGCAGCAGGAATATATTCAAGTCGATACCGAAAAAATTCTCTTCATCTGTGGTGGTGCATTCGTCGGGTTGGAAGACATCATCGAGCGCCGTCAGGGGAAACGAACTCTTGGATTCGGTGCTGGTGTAAACACAGACGAAGGGAAAGTCAAAGGCGGCACTTCCGAGACCAAAGGCAAGCTTGGAGGCATTCAGCCTGAAGATTTGTTAGGGTTCGGATTGATTCCGGAATTTATCGGCCGCCTGCCTATTATTTCCTGCCTTGAGCAGCTCGGCACCGAGGAACTCGTAAGAGTGCTGACAGAACCACAAAATGCCATGGTGAAGCAGTATAGTAAGCTGCTCGCAATGGATGGAGTCGATATTAATATCACCAAGGACGGCCTCGAAGCACTCGCTGCCGAAGCAATCTCCCGTGGCACTGGTGCCCGCGCGCTGCGCTCAATTTTTGAGCGCATTATGCTCGACGTCATGTATGAAGTTCCCAGCCGGGACGATGTTAAGAGCGTCACTATCAATCGCGCCGTTGTCGAAGGCGAGCGCTCGCCCGTCATGCGCAAAAAAAAGAAGCAGGATAAAGATGCTGCTTAGTCTGCGGTACCTCCCCGCTTTTTTACTCATTACTGAATCGGCGTCATTAATCGGGCAAACCGCACCGCGACCCGAAACCAAAGGGGCCGCCTGTTGTATTCCTTTGCAGTTACTTTTTTCGATTTCTCGAAGTCGGCACGCAGCATCTGTTCGACCTCGGCAGCGAATGCCATATCTTGTGCCAGCGTGATAACTTCAAAATTCAGCCGAAATGAGCGGTTATCTAGATTTGCTGTTCCGATGGTAGATAATTCGCTGTCGATCAGCATGACTTTCTGGTGCAGGAATCCATCCTGATAGCGGTAGACACTGACGCCAGCCACATCCATTTCCGCCAGAAACGAGAACGATGAAAGGTAAACGAGCACGTGATCGGCGCGGCTAGGGAGCAGGATCCTGACATCGACACCACGCACCGCTGCCGCCTGAAGCGCTGACACCACTGCGCGATCTGGCACAAAGTAGGGAGAAGTGATCCAGATCCTTTTGCGGGCGACAGAAATCGCTTCAATAAAGAAAAGATGGCAGCTGTCGAGAGCATCTGCCGGGCCCGTAGGGATCACCAGCACTCGCTGACCTGATCCCGACTTGCAGCGAGCTACATCGGGCGGTTGCCACGTCAGACGTTCTGGTGGTGCTCCCGTTGCCCAGTTCCAATCTTCCACAAAGACCAGTTGCAGGCACTGAGCCGCCGGGCCTTCGACGCGCACCAGCGTGTCTCGCCAGACTCCGACGTCGGTTTCCACTCCGGTGTATTCATCGCCAATGTTCATGCCGCCGGACAGCGCCACTTTTCCATCCACCACGACAATTTTTCGGTGATTGCGGAAATTGATTTGAAAGCGATTGCCTTTGCCGAGGGTCGATCCAAAGGGCACAGCATTGACACCTGCCTGCCGAAGGTCTTCAAGGAATTCATCGGACAAATGATAGGAGCCAATTTCGTCGTAGAGAAAAAATACCCGGACGCCCGCCTTTGCCCGCTCGATGAGTGCGTTCTTAAACTGGGTGCCGATGACGTCACCCTTTACAATGTAGAAAAGCATCAGCAGATAATTCTGCGCTTGCGCGATGTCCTGGAACATGCGGTCAAATGCCGCCCTGCCATTGATCAGTAACTCCAGCTCATTTCCGGAAGTGACAGGCAGTCCTGCCAGTTTAGACGCCGGACGGATCAATGGGTGCGGGGGATCATCCCGCAGTTCGCATGCCGCAAGTGACTGGCGGACTTCCTGAAACGCATCCGCCAGCGGGCTGTCGCGCGCCCTTCTTGCCAGGATGTAGCCACGGAATTTCGACCGCCCGAGAATCCAGTAAAGCGGCACCGCAAGATATGGAAACGTGATCAATGCCATGACCCAGCCAATGGTTCCTTCCGCACTGCGCACCCGCATCACCGCGTGCGCTGCATGCAAAAACCCGGCTGCGTGCACCACGGGCACGATCAAGCTAACAATTTCCAGCCAGTAATTCTCGAGCATCAGTTAGAAGCTAGCTCAAGTTGGCTGCGGAGACAGGAAATTCAGTTGCTGTCGGCTAAGGGGGCAATTCTCAGCAATCATCGATCGGATGATAGGGGTGGAGCGTTTTCCTTTTCGAGACGAAATTCGCGCTTTTTCCTTTATTTGAGAACGGGTAGGCTGGCGTCCATGAATGCCTCTATTATTGTTGTTGCGCTTGGATTTCTGGCGCTGGTGGTCGATGCTCCTGGACAGGAGAGATCGGCTGAAACCGATGTCTATGAAACGGTAGAGGAGATTTCTTACAGAGTGGGGGAGGAGGATGCGTATGCTCTGGAGCGTTGTAAGCTGGATCTTTACTATCCGGTAGGGAAGTCGGGGTTTTCTACCGTTGTCTGGTTTCATGGCGGCGGGCTTACTGGTGGGAACAAGCAGATTCCTGCTGAGCTGAAGAACAAGGGAGTGGCGGTCGTTGCGGTGAACTATCGCCTTTATCCCAAGATCAAGGCTCCGGTTTACATCGAAGATGCGGCGGCGGCGACGGCCTGGGTGTTCCAGAATATCGACAAGTATGGGGGCTCGGCTGAGCGTGTGTTTGTCAGTGGTCATTCTGCGGGGGGCTATCTGACTAGTATGATCGGGCTGGATCCTCGCTGGTTAAAAGCCCACGGCATCGATTGCAATCGCATCGCCGGACTGATCCCCTACAGCGGCCATACGATCACGCATTTCACTGTGCGAAAGGAACGCGGCATCGACGGCAAGCAACCGGTGCTCGACGACCTCGCACCTCTATTCCATGTGCGGGCAGATGCGCCGCCGCTGTTGCTCATCACTGGTGACAGGGAGTTGGAGATGCTGGGGCGCTATGAAGAGAACGCTTACCTTTGGCGCATGATGCTGGTGGCCGGGCACGCTCATAGTGAAATCAAGGAACTGCAGGGCTACAATCACGGGCAGATGGCGCAGCCGGCACATCCATTGCTGCTGCGGTTTATCAAGAAGATCGAGTCCGAGTAAGTGAGCAGGGCAAAATACCGGCGTCCCCGGCGTCTGGTGATTTCCCGTGTTCAGAATGTTGCGGACCCGAGACTGGCGATTCGTCGGGACGATGGACGCTGGAGTTTCGTGTAGAATGTGTGTAGCGTTTACACATGAATCGCCTTCTCGTATCTGCCTGGGGACTCCTGGCTCTCTGCGCTCTTCCGCTCACGGCGGTTGCAGATCTGGATTTTGCGTCGACGCATCTCACTGTTCAAGCAGACCCGGCGCAGGATGAATTACCCGTGCAGTTCACCTTTCAAGCAGAAGGCGAAGGGGCCGTTGATATCACAGAGGTGCAAACCACTTGCGGCTGCCTGAAAGCGAAGGCAGACAAGAAAACTTACAAGTCCGGCGAGAAGGGAGTCATCGATTGTATCTTTAGTGTCGGCTCGTTCGAAGGGCAGCACATCAAGAGCATCTACGTGATCACTTCGAATGAGAATCAGGCGAGGATCCCGCTCAAGGTGACGGTAAATGTGCCGCAGCTTTTCAAGATTGAGCCGCAGGTGCAGAAGTGGAAAGTGGGCGAGGAATTGGTTCCGAAGAAGGTGACATTCACAGTGGTGCACGAAGATCCCATCGAAATCGTCAGTCTTAATTCGTCGCGTGATGCATTCACGGCTGACTTCAAGGAAATCGAAAAAGGTCGTGTGTATGAGATCATGTTGAAGCCGAGTGATACATCGAAGCCGATGCTGGGAGCGCTCAGTATTGTCACCAATTGCGCGATCGATCGGCATAAGAAGAAACTCGTTTTCTTCAGTGTCACGCGGCGGTAGAAAGCTTTTCTGATGTTCAAGTTGTCTGCTAACCCCAGTTTGCTGCGGATCGCCCTGCAGGTAATGGCACTGCTGGTGGCATCAGTGGTAGCGGGTGCGGTTGCCTTTCGTGTGCACCCACGACCACCGGAACTCTACCTGCTGCAGGAACCTGCTGGCGCGGGCGAAGTTACCATGGCTGAGGTCATGGAGATGGAGAAAACGTCTGGCGTCCTGTGGATCGATGCCCGTGTTCGCGAGCGGTATGATCTTGCGCACATTCCAGGAGCATTGCTGCTGAATCCTCAGGAATTTGAGGCGATGGCATTCGAATACATGCAGACATTTCAAGACAATACGAAACCGATAGTCATCTACTGCGACGCTCAGAAATGTGCTGCCAGCAAGACGATCAAGACGCGCATGGAAGAAACCGGCCTCGCCATGGATAACAAAATCCACGCCCTTCGCGGCGGATGGAATGCCTGGAAAAGCAGCCAGAAATGAACCACTTTTTATTTAGATCGATCTCGCCCGCGAGCCTTGTTAGAGCGCTAGGATTTTCACTATTCCTGAGTGCGCTCGTCCCCGTGGGTATGGCGCAAGAGAAAGCGAAACCAGATCCCATAGCTGCTCTCTTCTTCACCGATCGCGGGACGGGCAAAGTCCATACTTCCGACACCTCGGGCGATCACGGCAAAGTTCTGGCGCAGATCAAGTTCAGCAATCTGCGAGGAATTGTTGCCGATGTTCCAGAGGGCAAGGTTTACTTTGCTGACAATGGCACCAACAAAATCTATCGAGTAAATGTTGATGGCACTGGACTGAAGACGCTGGTCAGTGACCTCGGATTTCCTGCCGATCTGACCATGGATCGTAAAGCTCGCAAACTCTACTGGTGCGATCAACAGAAGGGTCATATTCGACGCTGCAACCTGGATGGCTCGGAAGCGGAAACCGTCGTCGAGACTTCGCAACCTTACTACCTGGATATTGATCACGCGCATGGATACCTTTACTGGGGATCGTTTTACAGGCAGGGACGCATCTTCCGTCGCAAGATCGATGATGGAAAAACCGAAACCCTACTGGCAGCGCCGACTGCTGGATTGATTCAGGTGCGTGCCGTTCGTTACAATCCCGAGGATGAACTTCTTTACTGGGTCGATCGCGAAGCGCACAAAATCCAGCGCGCCCCGATCAAGGACGGCAAGATCGCGGCAGAAGACATCGAAGACCTCTATGCCGGACTCGATACACCGCACGGAATGACGCTCGATCCCGGCGCAAACTATCTCTACTGGTGCGACACAGGCACGAACAGAGTTCCCGGCAGCTACGGATCGCACAAAGTCATGCGCGGCAGTCTGGACGGCAGCGCCAAGGCGGTAGCCGTGTTCACCGGCAGTCAGCCGTGGGACATTGATGTTTATCGTCCCGAGAAATCTGACAAGTAATCATGGTGTTAGCTGAAGGAAATGAGGCTCCACACGAAAGCCTCTATTTTCACGGTAATCTTATGGGTGTTCTGGTTGGTGCCGCTCCTAGCGCGAACGAACATGATGTTACTGCGAGGTCACGAAAGAGAATTCGAATTGATCGCCACCCTTACAGATCGTTCACTGTCAGAGGAGTCAGCTGAGACGAGAGCAAAGTCAGCAGGAACTCTTTATGATGTGTTTGGTGTCCAGTCAGTCTGGAAGAATGCCGAAGAAGAGCTGGAGCGATACTACCCCACGGTCGAACAACAGGAGATGTGGGAACAGACAGCGCAGCTTAAGGTGAGCATCGCTGAAACGATGGACTGGCAACTCAAGCAGATGCCGTGGCTATTCGGACTCAACCTTGGATCGTTCAGCGTGATTGTCTTCGGGGGCCTAGCGTGACGAGCCTACAAACCGAACAGCGAAGGCAGTGGTGGATAATCGGCTACTCGCCCTGAGTCGACATGACCCTCTTTATTGATTGCTCGAAGTCAAGGTCTCTTCTCCCTGCTTACCGTCCCATCATGCGACGGTGGATGACCAAGTGACTGGCACTTTACAGGACAACTATTCGCAACTCCAGCGCCATGATTTCGCGCACCGGGAACCGTTGATGCGAGGCTTGCCCAGCCGACTACGCCCAACACCCACGCTGCCGAGATCTACCGCATCGCTTCGGTCGTCGGCACTCCCCTGCTCTGCTCTGGTCGTGCCGTTGACCGTTTCGCAACAAGTTGGCCCAACTTGTTTTGACGAAGGAAAAACAATACGTGCTCTTTGCCGCAGCGATCAGAGGCGTGGGGTCAAGAATGCCCCGGAGCGAAGAGCACGCGTTACTACTGCAGCGAAGCGAAGGCACCCCTGCCTAACTAGAGGTTATCCGAAAAGGGTTCTGGATGTGAGATTTTGCCGGTCACTTCGCTGAGATTTTTTGTAGTCACCGTCGGCTCCGTCGTTTTTCATCCGCGCGGTTGCCTTCAGGAGCGATTTCATCGC